>DASWTP010000257.1:0-2850 GCA_036402075.1 Chryseosolibacter sp.
AAATGGTAGTACTATAGTACTACCATTTTTCGGGCTATTCTGATTTCCTTGCGATCATGAAATCGCAAGAAGGATTGGACAAAAGAGAACTAGGTAAACTCCTCGGCGCTCGTGTTCGCTTCTTGCGCGAGAAGAAAGGGATCAGTCTTCGGGAGTTTGAGACTTACGAGGGAGCGATTGACCGGCAAGCGCTCGCCAAAATTGAAAAGGGCTTGAAGATTCCAACTGCATTCACGCTTTACCGGATTGCGCGCGTGATTGGCGTGCGGGTTGAAGAATTCTTTAAGGATCTGGATTGACTTCTATCTCTTTCTCAGTTGTGCGTTGAGAAAGCGTTCGAGGATAGGATCAAGCTTTGCAAGATCTCCTTTCTCTCTTATCATACTTCTGATCAGCGCGTAGGTTCGGTCGAGGGTGTCGTGCGGTGGCGGCGTTGCCGGCCCTTTCTTTCCACAAACCAAAAACAGTTCTGATGTATCGAGTATCTCTGCCATGCGGACCAATACTTTCCATTTTGGACGTCGTTGCTCTCGCTCAAAATATCTGACGGCGTGGGGTGTTATGGCCAGGGCCGCGGCGAGCGCTGCCGTCGAATAGCCTTTCTGCTTTCTAAGGCTGCTGAGGCGTTTTCCAAAACCTGGTGCAATCATCCAGCAAACTTAGCGGAGAATTGCGCGATGGGAAAGTCCTGTAATTGGGTGTCGTTATATGGCTTAAGGTCGCGCGCTTGGGGTAGAGTACTGGCCAACGCTTTAAATACCGTTCCATAGCGCTAATTAACGGGTTTCGATGGATTCTGTGTTAAAATCGAAGAAAATCAAATACTAATGTTATTAGTTTTTATATATTTGTACAAATCTAACACCATTAGTTATGAGGTCGATCCGAATAGCCAGCACCGTAAAGCATATTGACGGAAGTGATGAGCGTGTGACGCTCTTCCGAATCCAGGAAATCCTTTCAGAGCACCGTTCAACGCTGATCATGAGGATACTCAGTGATTTGCCGACGTATCTTCAATTCAAGTTTTCTTCAAAGGTTGAGAAGGAGCAGCTCGGCATGTTGCGGGACAGACTCTTTGAGCTTTCAAATTCAAAAGTAAATCTCGACCGATATTTAGACATCGTGCATGAGATCGAAAAGAACAGTAACTACCGTGTTCCTTCGCAGGAATTTTTCAAAGAGATTGATACGCTGATCGATAGTCTCCTGCATCCGATGCAGCTCAGTCTAGTGAAGTGATCCAATGACGGAGAAGGAGCTTGCCGATTATATCCGCGAGAATAAAGGCGGGAAGAGTTTTTATTATTCTACGCGCGACAACTCGGTGATCCTGCAGCATATTCGAACCGTACTCTATGCGCATGTTCACATCACCGATGAGCATGTGTTTGAGTCGTGCCATACTGCGAAATCATACGAGGAATTTGTTGAACTGTGCCGGCCGCTGGCGAGGGCGGATACGGAGGTGTGGCTGCGGGAATGGAAAAAACCTCCTCCGAAAGGAAGGACGCGCAGACGCTTTCGTTAAACTGTGTTCGTACATGGCTTACGTTTTTTGTATTTTGCAACATGTCATCGACCTGGGACCATATTGACAAACTCGAAGCCGAATACAAAGCGACTGCTGCGACCGCTTTGAACTTCGAACAATTCAACCTGTATGCGATCACGCATCACAGCACACGGATTGAAGGCTCGTCCCTGACGCAAGAGGAAACAAATGTTCTACTAGAGAAAGGAAGTTCGATCGGAGGAAAACCTATCGAGCACCAGAACATGGTCCTGGATCATTATGAGGCACTGATCTATATTCTCGATGAAGCCAGAAAAAAAACACCGGTGACGGTATCGTTTATCCAAGAGATTGCAGCGCGGGTGATGCGCAGGACGGGAAAGGAGATTAACTCTATCCTTGGAAGAACGGATGAAAAGAAAGGCGACCTGCGGAAGGTGAATGTGTCGGCGGGCGGGCATTACTTTATCGATGTGAGCAAGGTTGAGGGTTTTACCTCTCGCCTGGCAAACACTGTCAACGAAAAAATTTCGCGCGTCAAGACGACAGAGGATATCCACTCTCTCGCATACGTTGCGCATTATGATCTTGTCACGATCCATCCATTCTCGGATGGCAATGGGCGGACCTCTCGCCTACTCATGAATTATATCCAAGCTTACCATGAACGTCCCCTTACTCTGATCGACTCGAACGAGCGCGTGCAGTACATCGAGGCAATTAAGGCAACGCGTGAACAAAGAGATACTGCAAAGATCATCAATTTCCTTGCGGCTCAGCATGTGCGCGGGCTGACGAGGGAGATCAATGCGTACAGGCAGTCGCAGAAGAATAGTGCGGGAAAGGGACAGGATGGTGGGTATTCGCTGGTGTTTTGAAAACTGGGTGTTTGCAGGTGGCAAGTTGCAGGTTGTCGTCATCATTAGTCACTGGTCAATAGTCATTGGGCATTAGTCACTGGTCAATAGTCAATAGTCATTGGGAGGAATTAGGCATTAGGCATTAGGCATTGGGCATTAGGCATTAGGGATTGGGCCGTGGTCAATAGTCAATAGTCATTGGTCATTTGGAGGAAAGGGAATTGGGAATTAGCAATTAGGGATAGGGATTAGGGATTGGGGATCCGGTAAGAAAGAAGATGAATGACGCTGGAATGGGGGGATTGATGGAATGGGGGGATTGAAATAACTTAGGTAAAAATATCAGGTGAGGGCTCTCCTATTTTTTGTTGTGGCGTTGGGTGGTGCGGTGGCGCAGGCGCAGGAACTTGACACGGTTCAGCGGGATCACGAATTGCTTCCAGATGTAGAGTTTTTTTTGAAATACAGTATTGG
>DASWTP010000258.1:0-4391 GCA_036402075.1 Chryseosolibacter sp.
TAAAATAAAAAGATCCTGACACAGTATTGTATCAGGATCTGCTAAGTGGGCTCGTAGGGATTACTCATACACGCAAGGCATGCCGCACATGCCCTCGTGATCCCTATGAACACGAGTGCTATAAAATAAAAAGATCCTGACACAGTATTGTATCAGGATCTGCTAAGTGGGCTCGTAGGGATTCAAACCCCAAACCTTCTGATCCGTAGTCAGATGCTCTATTCAGTTGAGCTACGAGCCCGGTTCGAAGCGCGTCAGCGGAAGACACCGAAGCACGGCTTATGGTGACTTTTGCTTACTGGCTGTCGTTTTCGGACTGCAAATGTAAATAATAAATTCACTCGGCCAAATAAACGGTTTGGCCCTGACAACAAAAAAGCTATTTTTGAGCCTTATTTTTCGGAAAATTGATACGCATGACCAGCAAATTCGCTTCTTTGATCGTTCTGTTACTCATTTCAACAGTCGCTTTCGGCCAAAACACAGAGCCAGCAAAGAAAACCAAGCGTCCTGACATCCCAGGTACATTCGTTGTTGAACTTGGGATAAACCGGATGACCAGCAGACCGAACGATGTCAAGTATGGTCTTTGGGGTTCTCGTACAACCAACGTCTACTATCAATATGAGCAACGGATCCTGAAGTCAAAGTTCAGTTTCCACCCAGGCATCGGACTTAGCCTGGAGCGCTTCAAGTTCATGAGCTACAACCACTACTATTTCAGCGATACGGTGCGCCTGAATAATCCGACCCTGATCTTTGATGCAGGCGGGAATACACGGTTTGCAGATTTTGGGCACGTTCTTTACGATGGCGATACCCTCGGACAGCCTAACTGGTCAAGTTCTTTGAATACAAAAAAGAGCATGCTCACCATGACCTATATCGATGTTCCGCTTGAACTTCGGTTCAGCACAAAGCCTGAAGATCCGGCAAGGAGTTTCAAAATTGCCATTGGCGGACGCATCGGATACCTGCTCAATGCCAGCACTAAAGTCAAGTACAAGGAGAATGGCGAGTTGAAGAAAATGCAGAACCACCAGGATTACAACCTGACCCGATTGCGTTACGGTGCCAGCATGAAAATCTTTATCGGCAATTTTGCACTCTTTGGTTACTACAACCTGACACCGCTGTTTAAAGAAAACAAAGGTCCGGCATTAACCGACACCCAAACATGGACCGCGGGAATTGCGCTCCACAGCTTTTAACGGTCCTTTACGCGATACACAAATTTGAGGCCCGACCAGGTCTCATCCACCGCGCATACTTTTACGTCAACGAGCCCGGCTTTCAAGCCGAAGTCCCTGATAAAATTTTCATCAAGGTCGGTCTGCACGCCTGAAGATTTTTTCGGCCAGGAGATCCACATCATGCCATCTTTCTTCAGCACCTTCTTGTTCGACACGAAGAGCTTCTTGAATTCTTTCTGATCCGTGACAAACGAATGAATGAAGTCCAGATCTTTTGTGGATGAACGTTTCACCGAAACCCCTTCCGGTAGTGGACTCACCCAGTCCAAATATTCGATTGGCGCATGCTGAATGAGTAACGAGTCGCCTGGCTTGATGCCGAGCTTTTTCTGAAGTGGCGTACCTGAATATCCGGCCATGATCGAATTTACGAAAAAACAAAAAGAGCCGCCTTTGTGGACAGCTCTTTTGTAAGGTTACGGATGAATTAGTTCTTCATCTTTTCCATTTCCTTCTCGAACGTTTCTTTGAACTTCTCGTAGTCATAGTCGATTTTCAGGCGCTCGTCTTTCGAGATGCGTTCGTTGTATTTGGCAACAAGCTCATCAGCAGAAAGCTCGATCGCTACATAGGTCTTGTATGTGCCGTTTTCAGTTCGCATCAGCTTTTCGCAAAGGGTGCGGATCCCGCTGATGGTCTGGTCAACCACTTCACGGTTCAAGCTTTCAAAGCGCTCTTCAACTTCCTCCTTATTATTCATTTCGCGGCTATTCACATAGTTATCTGTGACCGTTTTTACCGTTGTCTGGATGGCCTGGGCAAGTTCGTTGCGGGCGTTAGTCAGGGCCTTCTTTTTAGAAGTTTGCTGATCCTGGCTCTCACCAATTGAGTTTGCACGGAAATATTTAGCAGTGGTGAAATAATCAGGGCCTGAACAAGGAACGACTACTTCAGTCTCTCCCTTCACAGCTGGGGTTTTCTCTTTGCTTTTACAGCTCACAATAAAAAGCGCAGCTGCGGAAAGAAGTACAAATGTTGAATACGTTAACTTTTTCATATTCTAGTCAGAGTTTGGTTATGTTATACAAGGTTAAATACTTAATACAATTTAGAGACCAATTTTATAATTTCTTATGCAACGCGAATTCAAATTGAATTTAGCGGTTTTTACTGCAATACGGTATTCAACAGCTCATTCATGCGCTCTTTCTCCAGGGTGTCAAGCGCTTTATTGTAAGCATCAACGCTTGACTTATCGTAATCAAGCCCATAGCCTTTAACGCGATCCAATGTGGTAGCGTAGATCTCCTTCCCTTCTTTTACAGTCTGCACCTTGATCACGCTTGTTAAATAGGTCACATAAATGCTTCCGGATACCGAACCTTTTTCGGAATCCGCCTTTACATCAAACCATAGATCAGCCGCGGTGCGATCGTCAGTAAATTCAAAGCCATTGTTGGCCAGCATGTTTTTCAGCTTGTTGGTGATCTGAAAATTCGACTTCGCGTTACCGAGGCTTTTTTCATCTGCGGTAAGGAACACCACGGGGCGCTGAACTTTCATGTTTACCTGCGCGCGGGGCAAATTGAAAGTTCCCGCAACTAACTTATATACCGGTGAAGCGCTTGTGCCACTCAGTGCATCGATATTTACTTTAATGGCCAGGGTTTGCTCAAGCTCCTTTGATCCAATGCGGTTCAACAGAATTTTTGCCTGTCCCTGTTCATCGGTCTTATAGTCGGGGAAAACATCGCCTGAGCCTTTCTCAAAAGTTGCTTTCAACGGCAAGGCTACTGGCAACGTCTTCAGGTCTTTGTATGTGGCCTTCGCCACCACCTGGTGCTGCGTTTGATTTACTCTGCGGTTCAACGCGATCTCGCCCGGTGTAACCTGGACGCTGATCTTATCGAGCAGCGATTGAATAGATGCGTAAATTTCATTGACGAGAAGCATGTCTTTTCCGTCTATTGTGACACGGATCGCTTCACCGAGATATTTCTCAATACTCCGAAACGCCTGAAAGTAATATGTGATCGCCTGAAGCCGCTCACCTGCGTGCTCGGCAGTTTTGGCCTTCGCCAGATAATCGGTTGCCAGCGTGATAGCGTTCCGTTTTTGTTCTTCCTTTATCTGCCTGTACCTTCCGATCGAAAGTCGGTAATAAACCCAATAATTATTCTGGTCTTCCCACGCGTCAACCAACTCGAATTCTTCAATCTCATCGGCTGCCGTTGTTTGAATAATTTGCTCGTACTGTTCCTGGAGTTTGCGATCAACTTCCATAAAACTAAGCACTGAAGTACTTGAAACGTTTACTTTGATCTGGGAAACGAGATCATCAAGGGCGCTTTTCTTTGCAGCCTGAACGTAGTTATTTGAACCATCTTTTATGCTGTGCCCAATGCCCGTGTAGTAGCCTTCCTGGAAAGGTTGATTCTTGAGCCAGCCCGGCTTAAGAGCTTCCGCATCTGGAGTCTTAACCTTCGGACTACAGGCCGCAATCAGAAATAATAGGGTAAAAATACGCTTCACAATAAAGGTTGGGGTTTACCGTTGCTCCTATGCTACATCCATGCCAAAATATTCGCAAATCTACAGCAGTAAAAACACTTGGAAGGCGCTTTGTTGTAAATTAATTAACTTTCAACAAAACTACCGTATGAAGCCCTTTTTTCCGGCTATTTTTCTCATCACAATCACCATGTCCTGCCAGGAAAATGAGCCTGTTAACAAAGAATTCACAGGCAACGAAACAACCTACGCGCTCTTGCCGGGTTCTGCATATAACGTGAGCGGTTCTGTTACCCTTCGGGAAAAAGTTGATGGATTTTCTTTGATTGTGATTCAACTCAGCGGGACAGAGGGTGATATCGAACATCCTGTTCACCTGCACGTTGGAAATATTGAAACACCCAACGCTGCCATTCTTGCGTTGCTTAACCCCGTTATTGGGAAAACAGGAATGAGCGAAACGGATTTCTATCAGCTGAGCGATGAACGCAATATCACCTACCAGGAATTAATTCATCTCGATGCTTCAATCAAAGTTCATCTTGCAGCCTCCGGTCCGGAAAAAGATATTGTACTTGCAGCAGGAAATATAGGATCGAACATCGGAGGACATGAGCACCATGGCGGAAGGAAGGTTGATGTTGCCGTGTGTCAAAGTGAATAAAGTTAATTTTAGATTTAAGATTT
>DASWTP010000259.1:0-7808 GCA_036402075.1 Chryseosolibacter sp.
CGGGCCATAGGTTTCCCAATTCAATTGGGGTCGAGAAATACAAACACGCTTGCTGCTGATGGTCAAAGGATCACGCATGGCGGCAATGTAAATATCTTGCGACCCATCTTTGTCGCCCTCCCACCCTGACCACACCATGTATAAATTGTCATTCAATTCGAATACCGAGGCATCGATCGCCCACTTGTCAGTGGCGTCAGCAATCTTTCCGAAAAATTTCCATTCACCTGCAAACGGATCTTGCGACCGATTATAGATGGCGTAGATTCGGTGCGTTTCATTTCTGCCATCGTCCGCTGCAAAATACATGTACCAGGTTGACTCGATAAAATGTAACTCCGGGGCCCATAATTGTTTTGAATAAGCGGTGTTTGCCGGTGGTGTAAACACCACCTTCTTCTCGGCATTTTTCAGGTCCGCCAGATTTTCCGTTTTCCAGATCTCGAGCCGGTTGCCGAGCGTATGCGTGTAGTAGTAATATCCATCTTTGTAGATGCTCCACGGATCGGCTCCTGAGGGCAAAAGCGGATTCATGAAGGTGTCTTCCGTATCCGGATCTCCTCCTATCAAAACGAAGACAACAAGAAACAACGCGCTCGCCTTCACCACAGTTTAATTTACTTCAAGGTCGTTCTTGGCGGGAAGCTTTGGAAACGGAGCATGCGGTTCTGCCTGATACCAATACACTACGGAGCTGATGTCAGACTGCTGCGGCAGGTATCTGCCCTCACTTCTCCAGCCGAGATCCTGGATCGTAATTTTCAATTCACGTTCGAAACGCACGGGGTCAACAATATGCCATCGGTACAAACCGAAGCGCTGCTGCGCGGTATACATGCCATCGGGTCGGATGACCTGGTGCAGTCCGGCATACGCTGTGGAAAATTCCTGGTACTGGCGTGTCTTCCTGTTTTCGAAGTTGTAGGATCCGCAGAAATAATCTTCCGTACCCGTACCGTTGATGGTTGGAAAACGTGTATCGCCATCCATAAAAAATTTGATCTCACCTTCGCCCCACCATCCGTTGTTGTTCACGCCCCACGCCATGTAGGTGCCAACATAATGTCCTTTACCTTTTACGCCATCGATCAATGTGTAGAGCGATCCTTTGGTGGGATTATTTCTTCTGAACTGTGCATGGAAGTACGCAGCATCCGAAGGCACTTCTGCCAGTGCGTAGTCGACCTGGTAGTACAACGTCATCCGCTCCGCCCCGATATTCTCCATCGTGATCCTGCACTTTTTCCGGAAAGGCATTTGCCAGTAACTGTTAAACGCGCTGCCCGGGTTCACGGTAACAGCAGCGGAATTGAGATGCGCGTACTCGCCCCAGCCCATCCCGAAGAAATCACCTACGGGAACTTCAACCGATGGTTCGGCCTCATCATCCCAATAGAATCGCAGAATGGAATAACGCCAATTCCCGGTCGGTGTCATCCAGATGTGCTGGATAGATCCGGGACCAGTGATCTCGGCAAGGGTAAACGTTTTGCCTGGTTCAATGTGAACGTAAGGATTGACTTTCCATCCTTGGCCGAGTTCTCGCGCGGCATCTTTCGCGTTTCCGTTTTCTAAGGTTGCCATTCCGCCCTTGCCCGGCTCGCCCGTAAAGTTTTCCGGGCTGATGGAACGTGTCTTTGCATCCGACAAGCGATACAAATTACCCATGTTTGTTTCCAGTCCGTTAAAAGTTGGAGCTTTCTGCGCGTTCACGGCAAGGGCGAACGACAAAAAGAATAAGAGTGTAACCAGAGATCGCATCGAAGTAGATTTAGTTTATGATTAATTCTCTCCTGAAGGTACTTGAATTGCAGAACCTATCGCAACCGGCTGTCCAAAAAAAGGCTTCCCATTCTGCCACGTGAATTTTTGCATGCGCATCGATCGCGAATCTCCGCAGCCTGCACCGGCACTTGCGTTTGCGTGGTACGTGATCCAGTCCTCGGTACCGTCTTTTGATTTGAAAAATGCATTATGGCCCGGACCGTAGGCAAGCGATGCGGCATTCTTTGTGAGCAGCGGTTGATCTGATTTCGCCCACGATGATGGCTCGAGCAGATTTCCCCCGGATGCTGATAGCAAACCAATTGCGTAGTCGTCAGTCCAGCACCCACTTGCGGAATAGGTTATGAAAACACTGTTGTCATGAATCAGGAATTGAGGCGCCTCATTTACGGCCGGACTTCCGCCAGCAAGTTCCCACGGGAGCTGTGGTGACGAGATCTTTATTCGCGTGCCGATTGCCGTAAGAGGCGTTTGCATTTTCACGAGATAAATATCCTGTCGGACATTTTGGTCGGACTCCCAGCCCGACCAGGCGAAGTAAAGAACACCATTGATTGTGGTGATCGTCCCGTCAATCGCCCATTTGTCATCGGGCAATTGAAGTTGTCCCCTGTCAATCCATTCGCCTTGAAAGGGATCTTCTGATGAATTTTCCAGAACCCAGATCCGGTGATTCTGATTATTGCCATCATCGGCAGCGTAATAGACATACCATCGGTCAGTCACATAATGAATCTCCGGAGCCCAGATATTTTTGGAATTCATGCCTGAGGCGGGTGGCGTCCAGATGACTTTAGTTTGTCCGAGCGCGATATCACTCATCTCCTCAGCAGCATACAGCCGGATGTTGTTCCCGGTGGTGTACGTCACAAAATATTTTCCGCCACGCTGGAAAACCCATGGATCTGGAGATGAGCTTAAGACAGGATTAGTAAAAGTGTGCGATTCAGGTGGAGCCGGTGTTGGATCGGTTTTTTCTCCACAGGAGAAAACGATCACCAGGAAAATGAACACTGCGACTCGTTTCGTTACCATCTCCATTCAATTATTTCACAATAAAAGAGGAAGGCACATCACATGCCTTCCTCTGAGTTTAATTCTACCAGTTTGTGTTTTGATCAAGTTCCGGATTGATATCGATCTCCTGTTGCGGAATAGGAAGCAATTCATGTTTCCCAACCACAAAGTTTGCAAATGCTGGGTCTCTGACAGCCAATCCAGGACCAAGATCATTCCACCGCGCCAGGTCATTCCAGCGATGGCCTTCACCGGATAATTCTGTGATCCGTTCATGTTTGATCTGATCGAGGAATTGGGCTTGTGTCATTCCTGGCTTGGTTGAAGTCAGCGTTGGCAAGCCTGCCCTTTGCCTCACGCGATCAACGTATTGATACGCGGTGCTGGTACTGCCCGTTGCGTTCAGTGCTTCCGCGTACATCAACAACACATCCGCATAGCGGATATACCTCCAGTTGTTCGGTGAGTTATATCCTTCAAAATTTTTCCAATGGTCGTTCTGGAATTTCCTGAACCAGACGCGATTGTTTCCGGCTCCAAACCTTTGCAGGAAAGTTTGCCCATAGATCATGGTTGCAGCGGGTCCTGCAGGATCGGTAAAATCATACAAGAGCGATGCGCCTAACCTTGGATCGCGTTGACCACCGGTTGTCATTTCTGTGAACTCGTTGGTGAGCCAGCGATGCGCTTCTCCATCCGACCAACCAATTCCACTTGGACCAAAGAACTGTGCGATCGATGTTCCATAGTTAAGATTATCAGGCCGCGACATGTCAGTATCGTCATCGTGATTCTCTCCGCTGTTCAGTTCGAACTGCCATTCGAAAACCGACTCAGCATTGTTCTCACTCGTGATCAAAAAGTTTTCCCTATACGCTGGCATCAGGTTGTAAATAGCTTTGCCGGGTCCCTCCACCAGCCACTGCAAGGGTGCTAGGGCGCTCTGATAATCGCGTTGTTGCATGTGTGCTTTCGCCAGGAGCGCGTACGCGGCACCTTGCGTTGCACGTCCAAGATCTGCCGCACCGTAAGTGGTTGGTAAAGCAGTCGCAGCCTCTGAAAGATCCTGTTCGATCTGCGCCCAGATTACGTCCGCAGTCGATGTTGCAGGCTTGTCGTCAGGCGTGGATGCATGCAGCATCAGCGGCACATTCCCCCAAAGTGAAACAAGGTTGTAATAGAACAGACCACGGAGAAACTTTGCTTCACCAATCACGCGTTGTTTCAACGATTCGTCCATTTGAATCTGCGGCACATTGTCCAACACCTGGTTGGCGCGGAACACACCCACGTACAGATCTTTCCAGATATCGTAGGCGCCCCAGAAATTATAGTCCGTGATGATAAACTGATCCATGTTGTTGACGATATCGGTCGCGGGACTGGTGCTTCTTCCTTCATCGGAGCGGACAATATAGTAAAACGGCATCCATCGGGAGATTGCACCGCGATGCAACGTACTGTATACGGCATTCACACCTGCAACGGCATCATCACCATTTTTCCAAAAAGCTTCTACCGTAGCTTCGTTCGGATTCGGAATGTCCAGGTCTTGTTCACAACTGGTGATCATAAAGCTGGCCAGTATTGAAAGAATTATTATTTTTTTCATAGTTGAAAGCTCCGGTTAAAATTCACAATTCAGACCAACAGAGATAACTCGGCTCGCAGGCCAGTTGCCATTGTCCAGTCCACGTTCATATAACCCGAATCCCACAACATCGGGATCGAGGCCGCTGTATTTTGTAAGCGTGAAAAGATTCTGAGCGCTCACGAAGAATCGTGCGTTGAGCAAACTCGCCTTGGACACAAGCGTGGACGGCAGCTTGTAGCCGAGCTCGATATTTCTCAAGCGGAAATAGGATCCATTCTCCAGCCAACGCTCGCTGTCACCGCGGTTGTTCTCTACAATGCCTTGTTCGGTGTCTCTACCCAGGCGAGGATCGCTTGCGCCTTTGTTGCTCTCGGTCCACGGGCTGATATCACTTCTGAAATTGGTGTTCTGATAGGAATCCAGCTGATGACGAACATCGTTGTAGATCTTGTATCCAAACACACCCACAAACTGAACATTCAAATTGAACTGCATGTAGGAGGCATTAAACTGCACACCAGTCTGCAACTTTGGCCACGGTGATCCTACAAAGTCGCGGTCTTCAGCGTTGATCATGCCATCCTTGTTCTTGTCGATGTATTTAATATCACCCGCTTTGGCGAAAGGTTGAATGACTGTGCCGTTTGCACTTCGATACGCGTCTACTTCAGCTTGCGATTGAAACAGACCATCGGTTCGCAATAAATACCACTCACCCAGTGAGCGCCCCACTTTCGTCCGGGTGTTCCCGATCTGAATATAGTCGATCCCCTCTCCACGATTACCAACATCTTCAACGGTGTTCTTGATCGTTGTTGCATTCGCAGAAATATCCCATTTCAGATTCCGGTTAGCGTTGCGATAGGTAGCTGCGAATTCGAATCCCCTGTTGCGAACGGAGCCAGCGTTGACAAACGGATTGCCGCCCAGGTTGCCGAGGTAGCCCGCCACCGGTAATTGCAAAAGCGCATCTTTGGAAAGTGAGTTGTACGCTTCAATTGAAAGCGAGATGCGGTTTTCAAGGAACCCCGCATCGAGTCCAATATTTTTCACGATCCGCTCCTCCCATTTCAGATCGGGGTTTGCCAGCTGGGCCTGCGTGATCCCGACATAAGGAAATTGATTCGTCCCGAAAACCGCGCGTGGCGCATTGTTGATGTACGCAGTGTAATCCCATGATCCGAGTGGAACAATACCGAGTTCACCGTAAGAAGCATGGAGCTTGAGATCGTTCATCACTTCCAGGTTGTAAAAACTCTCCTCGCTGATTCTCCAGGCGAGCGCTTCCGAATGGAACACACCAGTTCTATAGTTCTCGCCAAAGCGCGAATCCTGGTCTACCCTTCCCGTAACGGTTAGCAGGTATTTGTCTTTATATGAGTAATTCAAACGCCCCAGGTATCCGAAGATCTGATAATCGATCGGAATACCGCCACCGGCAGTAGCTACCCCGTTGGCAGAGCTGATCGTACCCATATACTGACCGTTATACACCTGGAGATCGGTGCGGCCTGCCGAGGTAGATTCGCGTGTCGTGTGCTGTTTGCTGATCCCAACCACACCATTGAGCTGGTGGGACCCAAGACTCTTGTTGAAATTCAGCGTATGCTCAAACAATGTGCTGAGGAAACGCGAGCGTTCTTCATCAATCGAACTTGGCTTCGGTGCTCCGTTGAATTGCCAGATCCCAACTTTCCGCAACGTCTTGTTGTAATCGAAACTTACCTCAGCGCCAACATTGAAACGATAGGTTAGCCAGTCCGCAATTTTGACATCAAGGTATGTATTGCCGACAAGCTTCGCATAGTTGCTTGTGCCAAGGGAAAGATTGTTTACAGCGACCGGGTTGTATGCATACGTTACAGCATCCACGGTACCAATGCCCCACCCTTCCGGATTTGTTGCTGAAGTATACGAAGGGGCTTTAACCGGAATCACGGGCAACATAATCGCCATGTCGTAAAACGGGTTTCCTTCACGCGGTGTTTTCGTATTGGAATTCGTGAGTACGAGGTTCTCACCGAAGGTCACGCGACCTCGCGTTGTTGTTGTATTCACCCTAAGACTTCCGCGTTTAAAAGAATGGCCGATGAGCACGCCCTCATTCCGGAAATAACTTCCCGAGATGAGGTACGAGCTGGATTTGCTGCCACCAGATAATGTAAGGTTGTAGTCTTCAAGAGAACCGGTGCGGATCATCTCGTCCTGCCAATCCGTATTGATGGCCGCGTTAAACGCAGTAGAGACACTTGTTGGTGGCGTCAGACCGGAATTCTGATACAACGTAGTTTGTGTTTTTGCGAACTCCTGGTTATCCATCACATCCCAGCGCTTTGGAATATTTTGAAACCCGTATTTTGCTGAAAATCCAACTTTCGGTGTTCCGTCCTTTCCTTTTTTTGTTGTGATGATGATGACACCGTTTGCTGCGCGCGAGCCATAGATCGCTGCCGCGGATGCATCTTTCAGGATCTGGATCGATTCGATGTCATTGTTGTTGATTGTGGTGTTTGCATCGGCAATCATGCCATCGATCACATATAAGGGATCAGTATTTGTAAAGCTGGCTGCACCACGAATCTCAATCCGCGACATCTGGCCTGGTGCACCGCTTGTGCGAACCGTAACACCAGGTGACAATCCTTGCAAACTCTCGCCAACTGAGTTTGCGCTAACGGCATTCGCTGCTGTCGGACTGACAACCGATACGGCCCCGGTCAGGTCCTTCTTTTCGACTGTCTGGTATCCGATCACGACCACCTCGTTCAGTGCTGTTACATCTTCTGTGAGCGTAATGGAAATATTGGTGCGTCCGCCTATGGTTTCTTCAACAGTTGAGTATCCGATGAACGAAAACACCAGTATTCCATTGGCCATGTTGTCTTCGGGAATGCCAATGTTGAATTCCCCATTTTCGTCCGTAGTCGTTCCTGTTGACGTACCCTTGAGCACAACGTTCACGCCTGGAATACCCGCGCCACCTTTGTCGCTGACTTTTCCGCTGATGGTGGCAAGGTCGATCACTTCCGGCTCAGGGATCGATTTTCTTTCAACCGGCACAACCGAAATTGTGTAGTTGATTCGCTTGAACTGAAGACTCCCCTGCAGGGAAACATCTTTAAGGATCTGCTTGAGTGACGTGTGCTGTGTGTAACGAAGATAGAAACGTTGCTCGATGGATTTGATCTCATCGGTATAAGCGAACTTAAAATCAGTTTTCGCTTCTATTTCTCTCAGCACAGTGATCAGCTTTGCATTTTGGAGGCTTATTGAAACCTTCACTTCATCGAGTGTCTGACCACTCGTATTGCCCAGGACAAAGTTCATACAGAGCGCCTGAATAATGAAAAGTCGCAACGTGAACTTTGAAATGAGCATAAGTAGTCTGGGTAAAACTATTTTCATAATTTTG
>DASWTP010000260.1:0-81754 GCA_036402075.1 Chryseosolibacter sp.
GTATATGCGCTGCACGGAGGAAGGCAGGATGATCGTGGGTGGCCGCGATGATTTATTCTTAAACCCAACAAGGCGCGACAAGTCAATCTCCCTTAAAACAAAATTGCTCACACGAGATTTCAACAAGCTGTTCCCGTCCACGAATTTCATTCCCGAGTTCAGTTGGGCTGGAACGTTTATAAAGAGTGACGATGGCCTACCCTTCATCGGCAAGTATCCAGGCAAACGGAATTGTTATTATGCCCTCGGCTTTGGCGGCAATGGTGTAATCTTCAGCGTAATTGCAGCCGAAATCATTCGCGACATGATCCAGGGAAAGAAAAACTCCGACCAGGGACTTTTTCATTTCGACCGGGCCTGAATCACTTCCGCGAGCGAGAGGCCGTTTTCTTTCGCGGTGTTGCAGCCCTCTTGCTTGCAGGTCGTCCGGTTTTTCGTGTTGTCTTCCTCCCTGTTTTTTTAGGTGGCACCTTCGCACCTTTTTTACGCGCTTCAGAGAGGCCTATCGCTATTGCCTGCTTCCGACTCGTTACCTTTTTTCCAGACCTTCCGGAAGTTAACGATCCCTTCTTCCTTCTGCGCATTGCACTTGCAACAGTCTTTTGCGCCTTCTTCGAATATTTCGCCATAACGTGTTTTTAAAAGAACGAAAAAAAACAGGCCGCACGACTAACGTGGTATCACACATCGAAAGGTATATGCAATCGGTTGCCTTCCGTCCGGCCGCTAAAGTTTCTTCATAGATTAATGCCGGTACCTTAGCGCAGCGGCAGCAATTTTTTTGAATCCGTTTTCATTTCGGTGCGCGGATTTTGTAATCAAGATGTATTTTTGTCTCATGGCATTGAATGAAACTCCTATTACACATATCCTGTTGGCTGATGATGACGAAGATGACAGAGCCTTGTTCAGTGACGCGCTTAACGAAATTTATTCGCGGGTAAAGCTAACTACCGCAAAAAACGGTGTTGACCTGATGAAGCTGCTTGAAAGTTGGAAAGGCTCCTTGCCGGACGTGATATTCCTCGATCTAAACATGCCGTTAAAAAACGGCTTCGAGTGCCTCGATGAAATTAAGTCAAAGCAGCAACTCAGAGAGCTGCCTGTTGTAATCCTCTCTACCTCGTCTCAAAAGGAAACGATGGACATGCTGCATCGAAAGCAGGCCAATGTGTATATAAAAAAACCTGGCAGCTATCCCGAACTTAAAACAGCCATCGAACAAACCCTGAAAGTCCACCTGAAAGCGCTGTCGGAGCGTGCGCAGCCCGATTTTATTGTCATTAAGTGATGGCACGATTTTTTTCCAGGTAATCAATTAATCAGAGCGATAACTTAGCGGCCCGCAAATTTGCGCCTGCCGGTTAAAACTTTATATTTTTACCTGATCAACAGTCGAACGTTATTCTTAATGCATCACCTGAAGCCAAGCAGCATCGAAGAAAAAGGGTCGAACAGACCAACAACCAAGTTTCCCTTTTCGGATGAGACCTACCAGCGAATGATCGCAGAGATTGAGGACTATGCCATTCTAATGATCGACCCGAGTGGAAAAGTCCTCAATTGGAATCGAGGGGCTGAAAAGATAAAAGGTTACAAGGCAGAAGAAATAATTGGAAAGAATTTCCGCATTTTCTATCCTGAAAAAGATCGACAGGAATTGCTGCCGGACAAATTACTCGCGGAAGCCTCAAAAAATAATCGGGCACAGCATGAAGGATGGCGCGTCAGAAAAGATGGTTCTAAATTTTGGGGAAGCGTAGTGATCACGGCACTTCATGATGATGACGGCAATGTTATTGGTTTCTCTAAAGTGACACGCGACCTTACAGAACGAAAGCAGGCTGAGGAGGCAATAATTCGTAACGCGCGCGAGCTCGAAATAAAGAATAAAGAGTTGGCTGCCATGAACCAGGAGCTGGCTTCTTTTGCTTATGTCTCAAGTCATGATTTACAGGAGCCTTTGCGAAAAATACAAACCTTCGCGACTCGGATTGTAGAGACAGAAGAAGCAACACTCTCCGCCAAGGCCAGGGACTATTTCAGCAGAATGCAAAGTGCAGCCCTGAGAATGCAGAAACTCATAGAAGACTTGCTCGCCTATTCACGCACTAACACTACAGAGAAAAAATTTGAGAGGACAGATCTTAATGACGTAATTTCAGAGATACGCACCGAGCTGAAAGAAACAATTGAAAGCAAGAAAGCAAAAATTACCGTCCAAAAGCTGCCTACACTTGACACCATTCGCTTCCAGATTTCACAGCTTTTCACAAACATCTTTACAAACGCCCTGAAATTCTCAAAACCGGATGTAGCTCCTGAAATAACGATCACGCATGAGGTCGTTGAAGGAAGCTCATTCGGACAGATCGCGAATGCCGAAAAACTGTATCATAAGATTTCTGTTTCCGACAACGGCATTGGCTTTGAGCCAGAACACAAGCACAAGATCTTTGAAGTATTTCAGCGCCTGCACGGCCGAAGTGAGTACAGTGGCACCGGCATTGGCCTGGCGATCTGCAAAAAAATCGTTGATAATCATGGCGGGGTGATCAACGCTGAAAGCGAGCTCGATCACGGGGCAACCTTTAATATCTACTTGCCAAAAGTGAGTACAAAGGACCTTACGGCCAACTAAAAAAGCTTGCAAAAGATTGATCGCGAGTAGTCAACTAAATCTTTCGCAAGCTTTACACTTCACGAACCGACTAAAATTTCAGCGGTACCTTGACGAGCGTATTCTCCCACGCCAATGCCATAGTGCCATTTCCATTTCCGCCATCAAAGGCGATAGTAAATACCTCAACTTCGGAGTCTGTTTTTCCGGCAGGAACTTTTATCCGGGCTACATCTTTTGTCTCATCATATTCATAGTGACCCCATGTATCAAGCTTCGAGTTGAAAATGATGGTCCACTCGTCTTTCCCGGGAATCGTATATAAACTGTACGTACCTGCGGCCAATTGCTTGTCACCAAAGGTCACGGGCTTGTATAGTTTTATTTCGGTGGTTTCGTTCGCGCCCGTGCGCCATACTTTTCCGTAGGCTTCTGTTCCGCCAAGCATGGTTCTTCCTTTTTTAGAAGGACGCCCGTAGATTACTTTTGCAACAGGCGCTGTTCCTCTCCCGTTCTCACGGAGGTAAGCAATATCGGCAGGTGACGAATCAACGCCCGGTAATTTTTGTGCATTGAGCACCTGCGCGGCCGAAAGCAAGAATACACAGATCAAAAAAATGTTAAATCGTTTCATATTGACTTATTGTTTTTGTTTGAACAAATATTGAAAAATACGAGATGTGCGGGTGGACAACCTCGTTCAAGAGCAAGTCAAGTTACATCAAATCCATTCACAAGAAGACTCAAGTTTGTCCAACAGATGACAAATGCTGATAAACGGCACCCTTCGGGGCGTGAATGTCATTTTGTGCCTTTCGAACGGAATTACAACGGTATTTGCTAATTTTACTAATCAACCTCACAACCATGACCCAATCTTCAATTGTCAAAAACAATCCAGACTTATACTTGTTCCTTCCCATGTTATACACAGTGTGGTCAGACGCAGTGCTTACCCCAACGGAATTGATTACACTTCGCAAAGCAATAGAAGATCAGAAGTGGTTATCGCATGAGGAAAAAGAATTTCTGCTGTCAAAGATTGATCCTGGCTCACCACCAAGCCCGGCCGATGTGAAAGAGTGGCTCGAGGAGATCCGGGAGGTATCTCTGAACCCGGACGAAGATGCGAGCTTGTCCGAGATAGGCGTAAAACTTGTCAAGCACAAGACGGCAAATGGTGTAAGTAAATCGCTGGAAGCTGCCTCTTTATCGCTTCGCGAAGTCGAGAAGACATTGGGTGGTATTGGCCGGGAGTCTTCGTACATTTTCTTTCAGGATACGCGAAAAACGTCTACCGCGAGTCAGGCAACGGAATCGAATTTCGAGGTAAGTGCGATGACAAGGCTTCTTGACGGCAAGAACGAGCAAGTGATTAAACGCGTGAAGAAAGTGATCTCGGACCCTGAGTTCAAGCGTATTGAAACCGGTGACCTTTCGGAGTATCGTGAAAAAGTGCTGGTCTGGTGCAAACATCTCGCTGCGCAGGGATTCGGGTCCATGGCCTATCCTAAGGCCTACGGAGGCCAGGACGACATGACCGGCTACTTCTCAGTGATGGAAACGCTCAGCTATCACGACTTAAGCCTTGTTGTGAAGTTTGGTGTTCAGTTTGGACTATTCGGCATGAGTATCTACTTTCTCGGAACCGAAAAGCATCACAAAAAATACCTCGCACAAATTGGCAGGCTCGCCCTGCCGGGTTGTTTCGCTATGACGGAGACAGGCCACGGCTCCAATGTGAAAGGCATATTAACCACGGCAACATATAATCATGCTGACAAAAGCTTCACCATACACACGCCCTCAGAAATTGCAAGGAAAGAGTATATCGGTAACGCGGCATTGCACGGCCAAATGGCAACTGTTTTTGCCAAATTAATTGTCGATGGAAAAGATTTTGGCGTGAGCGCTTTCGTTGTTAGAATTCGTGAGGAAAACGGATCGCCATCGAAAGGCGTGACTATAAAAGATTGCGGGCGAAAAATGGGTTTAAATGGCGTAGACAATGGAGTGATCTATTTCGACAACGTTGTCATTCCAAAGGAGAATATGCTTGACCGGTTTGCCAGCGTTGATGAAGCCGGAAAGTTTTCAAGCCCGATCACCAGCGACAACCGTAGATTTTTCACCATGCTGGGCACGTTGGTTGGCGGACGGATTGGAATTCCGCGATCGGGATTGAGTGCGGCTAAAACTGCACTAACAATCGCAATTCAGTACGGTGACCAACGCCCTCAGTTTGGCCCTGAAGGCGGCATTGAAGTTCCGATTCTCAACTACCAGACACACCAGCGGAGGCTTATGCCACTGCTTGCAAATGCCTACGCTTTCCACTTCGCACTTCAATACCTAACCGATCGGTTCATGAATCGCTCGGAGGAGGACATGCAGGAAATTGAAGCGCTGGCAGCCGGACTGAAGGCACTGGCAACATGGAATGCAACGGCCACCATCCAGGAGTGCCGCGAATGTTGTGGTGGAAAAGGCTACCTGACAGAAAATCGAATGGATGATCTTAAGAATGACACCGAGATCTATACCACTTTCGAAGGTGACAACACGGTGTTGCTTCAGCTCGTGGCCAAAAGTAAACTAACCGAGTTCAAGCAGGAGTTCAGCAACATCAACGTATTTGGAATGTTGAACTATGTCGCTAACCAGGCGAAAACCTCGATCCAGGAAAAAAATCCGTTCATTGTAAGAAACACTGACGAAGAGCATTTACTTGATCCGGAGTTTCAGCTAAACGCGTTTACCTATCGCGAACGCGCGATTGTAACATCCGCTGCCAGACGTCTGAAGGGGCTGATTGACAGCGGCATGGATTCGTTCGATGCCTTTAACGAATGCCAGCATCACCTTGTGCAGGTTGGCTTTGCCTACATAGAACGCGTAGTGCTCGAGCAGTTTATTTTACAAACACAACGCACCCAAAATGAAAACCTTCGAGCAGTACTTAAGCAGTTATGCGACCTGTTCGCGCTTTCGCAGATCGAAAAGAATAAAGGATGGTACCTTGAAAACGGATATATGGAAGGCGTAAAAACAAAAGCGATTCGAAAGCTGATCGATAAGCTTTGTGCGAGCGTGAGAAAAAATGCAGTACCTCTTACGCAGGCATTTGATATTCCGGATTCCTGCCTCGCTCCGATCATCGCTCGAAAAAATTGAGCAGGCACAGAAGTTTGCTGATGATGCCGCATGACTAAAAGACGCCAATTCCTGCTGGTGCTGATTCTCGGATTGCTGTCTACAATCAGCCCGTTCTCAATTGATATGTACCTCCCGGGGTTTCCGGCCATCGCGCGCGATCTCAACACTACGATTGCCTCCGTACAATTATCGCTTACCAGTTACTTCATTGGGATCGCTGCAGGACAGATGCTATATGGCCCATTGCTGGACAGGTTTGGTAGGAAACCACCATTGTATGCCGGACTCATAGTCTATGTTCTGGCTTCCGTAGGTTGCGCGTTTACAAATTCCGTTGACGCTTTGATTGCCATGCGTTTCCTGCAAGCCGTTGGCGGCTGTGCCGGCATGGTGAGTGCACAAGCGCTTGTGCGCGATCTCTTTCCAGCAGAAAAAACCGCGCAAGCCTTTAGTCTCATGACATTGGTTGTTGCCATTTCGCCTATGATTGCTCCAACCGTTGGCGGGTACATGACGGTTGCGTTTGGCTGGCACTCCCTCTTCCTTTTGTTGGCGGTAATTACTTTCGGTATGATCGTCTGCGTTTACTTTTATCTGCCCGTGGGAAGACGTGCTGACCCCTCGATTTCATTGAAGCCTGTTTCGGTGATGACGAATTTTTACACCGTGCTCAAACAACCGCAATTTCTGATTTACACGCTCACTGGCGGATTTGCCGCTGCTGCACCGTTCGCCTACATCGCTGGATCGGCCGATGTATTTATGAACCTGTACGGTGCCAGCCCGCAGGAGTACGGGTGGATCTTTGCAGGCATCGCAGCGCTAATTATCGGCACGACACAATTGAATCATGTTTTTTTGCGGAAATACACGAGCCAGCAGGTAATCAAGTTTAATCTTATCATTCAATCATCTCTTGGAATAATCCTTCTTACCGGCACCTGGTTCGGATGGTATGACAAAGTTTCACTGGTTATCCTCATCGCACTTTTTCTTGCGGGGCACGGACTAACCAACCCAAACGCGACAGCGCTTGCTCTGGCACCGTTTTCAAAACATACAGGAAGCGCGGCATCCCTTGGAGGCAGCTTCCGGATGACGATGGGTGGTGTAGGCTCCGCGCTTGTCAGTCTATTTTACAACGGTACGGCTATACCTATGATTGCGGTGATGACCGGTTGTGTTTTGATGGGCGCCCTCTTTCTACTTGCAGGCCGCATCACGATCAAGTATCGTGCTCGAATGAAAGACATCGAGGAAGAGCCATCTAGCGTGTTATAAACCGAATGTGCGATTTCAAACGAGTGCGTGGGCTACTTAACAATTGTTCGCCCACAATATTTCACCCGAAGCCTTGCGTGATCAGGATGCCCTGCTAATTTCGCAATAAACTAAACAACCACTAAACCGAATGAACTCAAAGCTTCGATTCGGGCTGATCGTTTCTGCCCTCGCGCTCCTTCCGTTTATTGCCTCTGCGCAGGAAGCACAAGTACAAAATGACTCAGGTGCTACAGCATGGATGCTTACATCGACTGCACTTGTTCTGCTGATGATTCCGGGACTCGCTATGTTCTATGGCGGCCTTGTCCGTACGAAAAACGTTCTCGGCACAATGATGCACAGCTTTACAGCCATGGGCATCATGACGGTGCTGTGGGTGGTGTGCGGTTACGGAATGGCGTTTGGCAGTAACGTACTGGGCGGATGGATCGGGTGGAACAACGACTATTTTCTGCTCGAAGGCATGGACAACACCATCATGTCAGCGGGAATCCCGGAGTACGTGTTCTCCATGTTCCAGGCGAAATTTGCCATCATCGCTCCTGCGCTGATCGCAGGTGCTTTCGCGGAACGCGTGTCGTTCAAAGGGTATTGTTTTTTCATCGCGCTGTGGGGGCTCCTCATTTATAATCCCATCTGCCATTGGGTGTGGGCTTCGGACGGCTTCCTGTTCAACCTGGGAGCTAAAGGTGCCATCGACTTTGCGGGAGGAACAGTCGTTCACATTTCGGCTGGTGTGAGCGGGCTTGTGGCCGCAATCTACCTGGGCGCGAGAAAGTCCCATCCTCATTTGCCGATGCGTCCGAACAACCTGGTGATGACGTTGATCGGGGCTGGTCTTCTCTGGGTTGGATGGTTTGGCTTCAATGCAGGAAGTAGCATCTCCAGCGGATTGAGCACAGCGCAGGCGCTTACAGCCACACAAGTTGCTGCTGCGGCAGGTGCATTGGCCTGGGTCATTATAGAAGGTATTCACCAGGGAAAAGCAACTGCGCTTGGCTTCGTAAGTGGAATCCTGGCGGGCCTTGTGGCGATCACACCCGCGGCAGGCGTTGTGCAGCCAGGGGGCGCGTTGGCGCTCGGAGTTCTCGCCACGGTATTCTGTTACCTAATGATCCTGCTTAAAACCAGGCTCGGGTTTGATGACACGCTTGATGCCTTTGGAATTCACGGGATCGGTGGAATCGTTGGGGCCATCTTCCTGACCTTTTTTATTCGTGAAAGCTGGATGGCAGATGCCAATGTTGCCTCGCCCGGCTGGGGTTTGATTGACCAGCTTGGAGTTCAGTTCATGGCCGTTGCCATTGCTATTGCTTATTCGGCCATCGGAACATTAATCATACTCTTTGTCCTCAATAGATTTGTTAAGATCCGGTCAAGCGAAGAGGGTGAAATGAAAGGGCTCGATAGCTATTATCATGGCGAACGCGGCTACGGTATGATCAACCCAAGTTGATGACCCATCCATTATAACCTAATACAACACTACAACCTCGCAATATGAAATTAGTTGTTGCCATCATTCGAGAAAATCAACTGGACCAGGTGAGGGAGTCCCTTATCACCGCAGGGATTGAACGCATTACAGTGAGCTATGGATCCGGCCACGGAAGAAGCAAATCGGAAGAGATTTATCGCGGGCAGAAAGTAATTCCACACTTGATCCCAAACGCGCGTCTTGAAATCGCAGTCAATGATAATTTTGTCGATATCACCTGTGACGCTATTCTTAAAGCAACCACGGCTAACGAGGGTGGTCTGATTGGCAGCGGAAAAATCTTTGTGATGCCACTGGAAGAGTGTATCCGGCTAAGAACCGGTGAACGCGGCTCGGACGCAATTTAGGATCGATTCATTGACCTCCTATGATTGATGTTCGGCAGTTCCTAACCTGGTAAGCAACGACAGGCAAGGATCGCTCTACTGATACGCTGCGCGCGCTGTTGTAGTGTTACGGGCTTCAAAAAAATTGAGATCACACATTGCTGTATGATCTCAATTACACCTACCTCACCCCTCTTATCGATCTATGTTTTTGCGTCTTCGTTTTTATGGAAGTTCCCATTAGCATCAAGAACATTCCGCGACCATACTTAAATTTCCATACCAACATCAAAGTGCTATTCGACCACTTTGATCAAGGTACCTTTTTCCACACGATCGTTCAGCATCATACCATTTAGTACAGCAAGTTCCTCCATTTGGTTCTGATTCACATTAAAGGAAGCGAAAGCCTGGGCAAGCGTGCTGTTCTGACCGACTGTCTTGATACGGATGCGCTTAGCCTCCCGGTTGATCTTTGTCGGATCGTCCAGCTGGCGGAAACCAGTCATCGTGTTCTTTAACAGCGGACCATACCCATTGAAGTCTGCCACCGATGAAGCACCCAGAAATGCATACATGTTTTGTCCATGCTGAATCACGTAGATTAATACACGCGCAGCGGTCTGTCCCTGTTGATTTACCTGATCACCTACAACAGCCACCGCAGGTAAGCCATTTACATTGTCCTTGCCTGAGTCAACAACTTTCAGCTGGTATTGCTGCACAATGGATTGTGCTGCAGCTTCCAGGTTGTTGCCCTGGGCGAGCGTCATCATCATCATGGCTTTTCCGTTTGGCTCTGCCATCTGCACAGCCTGGGGAGTATTCTGTACCTGCCACTGTGATGGGATCGGAAACTGGAATCGCAGCACCGGGTGGAAAAACATGTTGTTCTCAACATAGCCTTGCTTTGGGTCATCTCCATACACAATGCCATCGATCATTCGCAAGTAGCTGTCACGGTTTACTTTCAGGTCGGCAGCATTGACTTTCTTCTGCCAGTTCTCAGCTTCCTTGGCGACTTTTCGCTCCCGGTCAGCCGGATCAGGGTGTGTTGACAAGAAGGTTGGAACTTCCTGGTTACCTTCACGAAGTCTGTCCAGCGTACTGAAAAAACCAGCCATCTCCTCGGCATCATAGCCGATCTTCGTGGAGTACTCCACTCCTAATTTATCGGATTGACTTTCAGCGTCACGTCCAAACTTTAAGAAAAGCAACTGGAGACCTTGTGATGCAAAATCTGCATACTGTGCAAAAGTCGGTGAGATCACTGACCCGGCCAGCAAACCAATCTGCGCAAGTTGAGCATTGCTATATTGTTTAGCCGAATGGCGGGCCGTAATGTGTCCAATCTCATGACCGAGAACTCCGGCAAATTCAGCCTCATTATTGAAATGCGCCATGATGCCGCGGGTAAAATATACATAACCACCCGGAACAGCGAAGGCATTTACAACCGGGGAGTCAACAACCTTGAATTCGTATTTTAAGTCTTTACGATGCGATACAGCCGCCATCTGCTGCCCTTTCTCGTTGATGAACTGCTGTAGCTTCGGATCTTCATAAAGACCAAAGAAAGCTTTTATCTCGGGATCGGACTGCTGACCCATCGCTATCTCCTGCTCCTTCGACATGAGCATAAAATCATTTCGTCCTGTTACAGGATTTTTCGCGCACGAATTCAATGCTAAATAACTGATCAGGACTACGCCTGTCATTAACATACGCTTCATACATTCATTTTTAAACTCTTGGATTGAATCATAAAACCGCGTACCTGACGGGCGAATGAATAGCAGCGGCTGGCCAGGCATGACAGCAACACGAAACTGTCGCCAAGAACTAAATCACCAGGCTTACGATATTATTGGTCACCACGCTCTATCGCCTTGGTAATCGAGCGGACGATATCGTCCAATTCGTCAGCCGAATTAAGGAGATGCCGATTGATAACCTTACAGTCTTCATTGAGATCAGACTTGTTTAAAAGATTAACTAACCCAAGAATGCTCGCTACCGGACTTCTGAGTTTATGTGCGTTAATAAATGCGTATTCTTCGAGAGCCTTGTTTTTCTTTTCGAGTTCGGCTGTCCGCTGGTGAACCAGCATTTCAAGGTTTTCATTGATGCCTTTAATCTCCTCCGCCTGCGCCATGATTTCCTCATTTTGTGCCTGAATTTCCTCGGAGTTTCTTTGGATCTGAAGCGTGCGCTCTTCCACCTTTCGCTCAAGCTCGAGCTTTGCCTCTTTCAACGCGCGCTCACGATACTTAATATATCCGTAAATCAAACCGGCAGCAACTACACTGACGGCTGCGATAAAGCCAGCAGTTTTCCAGAACGGTGGTTGAATGGTAAAATTAACTACGCTTTCAGATCCTGGCGCGGACTCAGACGCTCGAACCCGGAACGTATAATCACCCGGAGGAAGCTGCGAGTACGTAATCGTATTGTCACCGGTAGAAATCCAATCACTGTCATAGTTGTCCATCCTGTAGACGAAGGAAACATTCTCGGGATCCTGATACCAAAACCCACGGAAATTCATAGTCAGGTTGTTCTCATTATAACTGAGTGGTTTCCGCAGCGACAAATAGCTCTTCTTCCCAACAAGCGAAACTCCTTCGATATAGACCTTCGGAAAAACCTGTTTCATCGGGTCATACCCAAGGAAAACAATCCCGGCTGACGTTCCAAAAACCAGGTTATCCTGAGCATCGCGTGAAGTGCTGTTCAGGTTAGCGATGCGGTCCTCAAGACCTGCCTGTTCCCCCAGGTATCGAAACGTCCTGGTTCCCGAGTCATAGATATCGATGCCGCGATTGTGCATTGCCACAATGCGTCCGGCCCGGTCGGATGTAAGAATGTAATTATTGAGCTCACGAAATCCAGCGGCCTCTACCCTCGCCTCTTTAAATGTGTTTCCGTCCAAGTAATGAATCCCCGCATCCTGCGTGTTCACCCATAGCCGACCCGAAGCATCTTCAGCGAAGCCATAAACAACTTTTGACGCCAGTCCAATTTCAAGGTGACGAATACCATTGACATCCATTACATCCACACCCTTCCCATCGGTAGCGAACCACACGCGATTCTCGCTATCAACAAAAACCTGGTAAATAAAATCAGAGGATAAACCATTCTCGGTTGAATAATGTGCGACAGTTATCTCCTCCTTGTTTACTACGATTTTTTCGGCACCACCGAGCGTAGCAAGCCAAATCGTATTTCGTCCACCGGAGGAGATGTTTAATACGTTACCATTCCTCAGTTCTCTCGCGATCAACCGAATCCGGTTGGAGTTGGGATCGATTCTCAAAACGCCTTCACCATAGAGTCCGGCCCAAATAAAGCCATCACTGTCGATATGAAGACTGATTACACGCAGGTTCGCGTAGCCCGTGCCTGCCAGTATATTTTTCGTTTCAAATTTCCCTACGGCAGCTGGTTCCCGCTTGTACAACCCATCGCGTGTCGAAAACCAGAGAGCGCCATTCTTTTCCGCTGCAACCGCCATAACATTTGGATCACGATCGTCCACCGGCACAGGAATGAATTCTAGTTCATCTCCAAGTGTTCTGAAAATACCCGCACGCGACCCAGCCCAAAGGTTTGACTCCAAATCCACAAGGAGACAAGAAAAAATTGGCATCGGATTGCCATCGGCTTCAACATAATGCTTTTGATGCTTCGTACTGAGGTCAACAATCGTCAACCCGGGCTGCGATGATGAAATCCATGCGCGGTTTGCTTTCAAGACTATATCACTAATCGAGGACAGTGGCAGGCCAGATGTAAGGGAAGTGAAGGACTTTGAAGTCAAGTCATAACTGATCAGGCCTTCATCCTCGGTGCCCATCAGCACGGTATTCCCGTCCACGCTGACGATTTTCCGAATGATATTGTCCTTCAGTCCGTCTTTATGATTGATCACATCGATCAAGACACTGTCTTTGGCGAGCCTGCAAATCGCCATGCCTCCGTCTGTACCGGCCAGGATCGATCCGTTGGCACCCGCCTCAATATCATACACATAGAGATCGGGCATACCTTCCTGTTCGTCCAGGCGGTGGAGCCTGTCATTTTTAAAATAATAGAGTCCATCATTGAGCGTGGCAAACCAAAGGACGCCCCGGTCATCGAAGAGAATGTCAGAAACCGGTGAAGGAGAAAGCCCTTCTCGCGGTTCAAAAAGATGAAAGCGGTTGTCGGAATAAAAACTGATCTTACCGCTTGCGTGGGCCGTCCATATGCGTCCGACTGAATCTTGCGCAATAGCTGTTACGCTCAAATCGGGCAAACTGTCTGCCAATCCGAAGGATTTGAATTGTTCACCATCGAAACGAAAGAGCCCTTTGTTAGTGGCGAACCAAATATACCCTTCACGTGATTGCACCATTTTATTGACCACGATTGACTCAGTGCGCCTGGTCAGAAAATAGCGTTGCACATGCGGTGTCTGTGCTTCCAGGATTCCAACCTTTAAAAAAAGAAAGATAAAGAGGTGCAGGCAGGGTTTCATAGTAATCGGAGCATCACCGGGGCTTCATGGTGGCTCTAAACTCTACTTCTATTTCAGTTGCAATTTTTTGACTTACAATATTAGGAATCGTGATGTTGTGATCAGACAATGGCACAATAAACCTGGATTCGATTTCAACCAGGCCGTCTTTGATTGTGAGTTTACTTTTGATGATGCGGGTTTGCTTGATTCCATGAATTTCAAGATCGCCTTTTGCACGAACGTCAAATGTGCCGTTAGTTGTGAAGTCAACACTTTCAATGATCTTTCCGCTGAAACGTGCTCTCGGAAATTTTTCGCTCTCCATATACTTCTCATTGAAATGCTCGCGCTGGAGGGCGCTGTTAAACCCCTGGAATGTTTTGATATCAATGGTAAACGCAAACTGGTTAGTAGCAGGGTCAAGAAGCCCCTGAGGGCCATCGGACGAAGCTTTGATCAGTTCAAGTTGGGCATTGGAGGTAAAATTGATCTTTCCTTTCTCAATGCTGTATTTCTGTTGTCCATGGACTAAAAAGGCGAATACAGCAAGAAATCCTGTCAGGCAATAGTTTCGCAGCATCACTCATTCGGGCAGCCCTACGTTAGAGCGGGCATATACCAATCCAAATATGCGCATAATTTCAACGTCATGCGTAAGCTCGTAAATCTCTTATTGCCGCTTCCTCATCATTTAAGTGAAAAAGGCATAAATTTTTAACCAATACAGTGGAATAATTATGTGTACGCGGTTCTACAATCGAAAGTAGAGGTTTTTTGAAGGTGAGATGGAAAAGAAAAGAGTGAGTGTGAAAGCAGCGATGGGACATAAAGACGGTTTGGAAAATGGAAGTTCGCAATGAGCATCTGCTAACCTACGTCAACCGGCCAGAAGAGATCCTGGAGGAATTGTATCACAGCAAGACATTTGGCAATGTGGTGGGTATTTTTGCGATTTCATTGGGACCAATCATGATAATGACGGCCGTTGACGATATCATCGACATCAAACACGACAAGCTTATTGTATTAAAAGAGACCGACCTGCTGGGGATAAAAGTTCCGGAGGAGCAGATATTCCTTAGCGAAATTGTGCGTGTTCATTCGTTCAAGACCCGCTTCGATGACCCTTTTCACGTAAAGCTCCGCGAGGCTACATCAGACGGTGGGCCGAATGCGGGGTTGGCACAATAATTTTAGTATATAATCTGACTATAACAGTCAACCTTCAGGTATAGGTTAGGTAAATAAAAATCCCCCGGAAGCCGTCCGGGGGTTTTATTCTTTATAGGGGTTTCTATTTCTTACGATACCAACCCATTATTTC
This sequence comes from Chryseosolibacter sp., assembly GCA_036402075.1. Classification (GTDB taxonomy): domain Bacteria; phylum Bacteroidota; class Bacteroidia; order Cytophagales; family Cyclobacteriaceae; genus Chryseosolibacter. Next base: position 14,713 of record DASWTP010000260.1, read on the forward strand.
ACCTGACGCCAGTGTATGATTCTTCATCGCTTCCTGAACAGCCCATTGATCACTATCTTCCGGAATATTGAGCATATCGTCAAGCGCATAAACTTTGAAAAAATAACGGTGTGTTCCTGCCAAGGGGCAAGGTCCCAGGTAGTTGCTCTTCCCAATACTATTGAGGCCCCTAACGCCACCGGTAGTACCCTCTTCAATCAATCCCGTTGGCTTAAGGTTCCATAACACCCAATACGTCATCGATGCTGACCGACCATCGGGATCCTGCATCAGTACAACGATGCTTTTGGTACCTTTAGGAATTTCCGCGATCTCAAGCGTTGGATTAATATCCTTTCCATCACAGGTAAACTTTGAGGGGATCTCACCTTCATGCTCAAAATCAGGACTTGTCACTACCAGCCTTGGCTCTTGTGGATACAACAGAGAAATGAGGAGTAAAACGATATTCATTGTAGCATTTTTTTCATAGCTGCTACGAAAAGAATGCCGGCTGCAAAAGCGAAATGAATACTACCGGATGCGCAACCAACCGTGCTGAGAACCTCCGCCTTTCGGCCAGCTCTCTCCCTAATCCTCCGACTTCCTTAACAGGTGGGTAAAATACCCCTTCGGATTGTTGTTGCTTTTATAAAGGAGATACCGGTCATCCACATGAAGGATCTCCAGGTTGGAATCTTCTCGCTTATATTTTTTGCTGGCGATGATAATCTCGCACGTCTGCTCGTCCACCAAATAAGAACCTTTAGGCTTGTAGCGACTGCGATGCAAGGCGTGTTTATACTGATAGCTCTTGTCAGCGAAAAATTCCCATGTGCCGATGTTGCGCTTGGTATTAATGGCTACGTCTTTGGCGCTGTCAAGGTTTGTGATAACCCCTGGCATCGAAGCAATTTCTTTCCATTTTCCGAGAATCCTGGAGCTCGCGCAATCAAGTTGAGCTGCTGCACCCGTGGCAATGAAAAAACAGAAAATGAAAACAGGGGATTTCTTAAACTGTGAAGGTTGCATCCAGGGGGTCGTTTATCAATGAGAGGCTTCACCGGTAAAGTAAAGCCTCCGCAATATAAACATTAAAGGCTTTTTCCGACACCCTGACTGACCTGGATTTTTGCTCCGAGCCAAAGCATTGGAATTGTAAGGAACGCCAGCGTATATCCGAACCACAGAGGCGCCTTGCCGGCAAAAGCTGGATTACTCACCGCCAGGATTGTGATCACTGTTCCGATCACGCCCAGGATAAGCACGTGTGGCACGGCACGATCGGGCGCAAGCCTTGCAACGACAAATCCGGCCAGAATTGCATAACCACTCCGATAGAACAAGACAAGGATGATTGCCCAGGTTTCGAAAAGGCCACGGGACGGGTCAGGCAAAATGCCAACTGACTCCAGGAGGAAATCAGTGATGATAGACAAAAGGGCATTCACCATGAATCCCAGCAGGATCACGCCCATACTCTTAAATGAATTCATTGTATTAGTTGTTAAGGTAAGTGAAGTGCGATGATATAACGGATCGCACTTCGTCTGTTTGACAGAGAGCGGAATCAGCAGTTGACCGCACAACCATGCCATCTACGCAATGGAAGCTTGAACTATTTGCTCAATATTTAACTTGCGCATAGACATGAATGCCTTGGCCGCCTTGCCTGCTTTAGCCGGATCGCTCATCAGTTTTCCAAGCATCACGGGAAGGATCTGCCACGATACTCCAAACTTGTCTTTCAGCCATCCACACATACTCTCCTCCCCGCTTTCCGTCAGCTTATCCCAATAATAATCAATCTGCTTCTGGTCTTCACAATGCACAGTAAACGAAACGCCTTCGTTGAACTCCACGCCATGTGCCTCGGCAGTCTCGAGAAGTATGAAGCGTTGTCCATTGATGAGTATCTCTGCGTGCTTCACTTTTCCATCGCTATTCGGTGGTTCCGACTTATAACGCTGAATGCTGTCGGCTTTTGAGTTTGGAAAGATCTTCGTGTAATGCGCAATCGCCTCGTCTGCATTACCATACTGATCACCGGAGAACATCAGGCAGGGAATGAGCCGATCTGCGTCCTTTGATTTGCTGACCCCGAGTTGCCAGCAGACCCCAAACTTGTCAGCGATCCACCCGTATTTTTCACTCCACGGATATTTACCGGCCGCAATCAAAACACTTCCCTCCTTCGCAAACGCGTTCCAGATCCGATCGAAATCAGAAGTGGATTCACAATTGTAGTAGAATGAAATGGATGCATTCGGCTTGTATTTTGGACCACCGTCAAGGAGCGTTATACTTTGGCCTGCCACGCTGATTTCAGTTACGATCGGAGAACGGGCAGTGATTTTTGAATCTGCGAAAACCGAGCAGTACAGCTCTGCGGCTTCTTTGGCCTGCGCATCAAACCAAAAGCATGGTGTTATTCTTCTTGTCATAGTGTAATATTTTAATTCAAACCTACACCGGTAGCTCAGTCGAAAAATAGAATAAAACCGACACTACTTCTTTTTCTTCAGTCCAGATTTTAAATAATCGTTTGGTGTGGTTTGAGTGAACTCTTTGAACGAGCGGATAAAGTGGCTCTGATCGGCAAATCCGCTGTCGAATGCAACATCCGATAGCGCATTAAATGCTTTAGCCCGCAGTCGCGAAAACGAGAGCTGGAATTGACATATCCTGCGATAGTGACCAGGCGAGATGCCCACATACTTCTTAAAGATGCGCTGAAAAGTTCGTTCCGTTAAACCAAGGTGGATCAGAATTTCAGCCAGGACCTCGGGAGTAGAATCCTGCATCATTTTGTCGGTGGCATACAGGATGATGTCGCCATGCTTTTTATTTACTATCCGTTGCTCGCACAACAGATTGGTTAACACCTCCAACTTTGCTGCCGTTGCGTCTGCGTAAGCAAGTTGTGTTCGGAGTGCGTTTGCTTTTTGCGGCTGCCACAAGCCGAGGTCGAGGCCGTCAACAGGAAGATCAGTCACGGCCACATCGAACAACGCGGGTAAGACGAATGGCTTGAAAAAAAATGCCACGATGGCAGAAGTAGGCGTCACCTGCCAAAAATCATCCGGCACACTTTTACCGAACAACAGTAACTCAACCGACACCTTGTCCTCAATCATGGTTGTCCGACAAACGAATGCCGGCATGCCGCTGGTGAACAAGGGTACCTTGGTGGGAGCACTTTCGGAAAAGCCTTCGATGAGCAACATAGTTCTCACTACGTCAGCCAGTTCAGTAAGCGGTTGTTGATACCAAAATTTCATTGAAGCTATAGACTCCGCTTCAATTTAGCCATTTACTGGAAATTCTTTATTCGAGATATGGCTTCATCGTTCTCTTCGATCCAGAGACATCTGGCGTCAATTCTGTGAGCTGAATGAGGGCGATTCGAGCTTGCAGGGACATATGTTGAAACGCACTATAACGCAAATCAAGCGAAGATCTTGTTTTCGTCCTGGGTCGAAGTCGTTTGGCGAGTGGCCTTAGTCCATGCCGAAGGTCGACATCTCTTCGTGCTGGACCAACAGAACTGTAACGGGCCATTCACCCATCACTTTTGTGCCCGACTTCTGTGCTGTGACCTTTAGAGCAGTCAAGCCATCAAGAGCCTTGAAAATGAATCTACCTTCGGAAGCCTTCACGGTTAGTCGGTAAGGGGTGACTAAGTTATCCACGACTTTTCCGTTGTTATACAGGCTGAATTTTGTAGGAAGGCCAGACGTTACCAAAACCGACATTTCATCAGTAGCTGGATAATGATCGAATGAGGTGATCGCGACACTCGGAAAAAGAAGGAGCAATACCGCAACGTATGTTTTCATAAGGAGAGGACTTTACATGATCAGTATAAGCGTTGCCATGGTTGACAACAACATACGAAAAACGTTGGCAACAGCAAATTATTGCAGGTGGACCGCTCGTTAGTTGTCCCCGTCCAGTGAAATTACGTGAAAGTATTCCTTGCGAAAGATTCGGAAGTAAACCCAATGTGGATACCAGTCGAAGAAGGGCCATTTTTTCAGAACGAAAACAATTTTAATCCACGTTTTCATCCCTTAAGGTTTGATGAAATAATTCGATCACTACCGGGCCGAACTGCAATCACACCATAAATCTATCTCCCTTCGTTCAGTGCCTTCGCCATCTTTAAAGTGTGCTCAAGCGAGCCTACGCTTGACCAACCATTATGACCGGGGATAACATATCGGGGATTGGGGCACTTCCGCTGAACATTCTGAATAGTGGTCGGATAATCTTTTACACTCGCATCGCCCAGGTTGCCCAACGTATCATCCTCCGTGCTTTTCAAAAGGCAGCCTCCATACAAAACTTTATCCTTGCCAAACCAGATTACGATATTATCAGGGGCATGACCCTTGCCAGGATAGTAGGTCTCGAATGAATATTGTCCAACCGTAAAGGTTGTATCGTTTTTGATCAGGTACTCTGCACGACTCATTCCTCGCGCTTTACTGAGCTCATCAGTCTGCTTTGTTGTATACGTTTTGATCCCCAACTTACGATAGTACTCGAGGCCTGCGGTACGGTCTTCATGAAAATGCGTGGCAATACACATCACCACATTCTTATTGTGCCTGAACCTGATAGAGTCCAACAGCGGTTGAAACTGGGTTGTGTCCCAGGGAGAATCAACCATCACTACGCCCCGGCTTGTAACAAGGTATAAACCGTTTGCCGGAACACGAATACCTTTATAAACGCTGAATGTCTTAAAGACATAGAAGTCACCCGTTAGGTGGTGAATTTCCAATTTGCTTTCGGACGACTGGCAAAACGCTGGCTGAATGAAAAAATACAAGACAGTAAGAACGAGGATACGCATTCGTTTGGTTAATTTTTGATTTTCCGCCAATCTCGCATAATTCTTCGATTTTCCCGCTGCCGTTTTCTCGGATTTGGTTCGTAAATCAGGAATGTCTTTTCCGTTTCATACGGATAATACCGAATATACTTCTCATAATGAACTCCGCGCAGCGTAAGATACACCGTATCAGTTGCTGACACACCAAGCCTGAATCTTCCCTGTGCGTCAGTGATTCTATCCTCACCAGCAGGATGCGGAAGCGCCACGGTAATACCAGCCATCGGTGTTTTGTCACCGAACGAAAGCACCAGCCCCTCAATAGTTCGCGTCACCTGCGAATGTGCAGGTAACCACATCCCGACCAGCAACAAGACTGCTCCTGCTTTCATTCCTTATTAATTATCTCATCAACAAAACGATCATAACGGCTATAGAGCTTTTCTGCCATGGATTTTATTGCAGGCAAAAAAGCAGTGATCACTACTCCCACCAACTCAGCATAATTTTTTAGGAAAAACAAGTTTAGTGAGATGAACAAAATTGAACCATAAAATACCAGGTAGGAGGTCAACGTCATAACGGTCCTAACGGGTCTGGCGAGACTCGACTTAGCGAGCCGTATGACAAGCTCGCAAACCACAAAAAACGTCAGCAGGATGCCGAGCCAAATCCATATATCCCAGCGTCCGAAACCAACAACGTAAGGATCAAAATTGTTGATTGCCTGAATCATGCCAGATCTTTAAATATACTTCTAACTTATCAGCGTAAAAAATGAGATCAGGCTTTTTCTCGTACTTGGGTATCTAGGAAAAAAGCAAGGTATTACTTTATTCGCTAGCATCTCAGGTTTCTGATGCACCTAAAACGACCGGAAAATATTTATTTCACAGGCTCACGCAAGATCGTTTTGAGTTTTTCCGGAGCGGTTTTCCGAAAATCAGAAAGGTAAATTTCATGGTGGAGGCCGTTCTTCTGAAGCCCCCGCTCTCCACAAAATTTGCCAATCTCCTTCAACGTTTCCGGCTCTGTAGAATACGGTCCTACATGAAGCATTTGAACACATATTCCCTCTGCCAGTTCATAAAACTCAACTTCCGTTACTAACAGCCTGTTCTTCTTCTTCAGAACAGTTTCAGCAGCGTTGGAAACGTCAGCCTTTGAAACGAAATCAGGCAGCCGTATAGCCAGCCGATATTCCCACTCACTTCGCGGCACGTCTGTCGAGGTCTCGATCGTCTTATTTCTAAATTTTTCCTCATCAAACCACCAGAATCCTTCCAGCTTTGCCACAGCAAAATCTTTTCCGCGAGCTTTGAAGTCAAATTTCAATGTGTACGCGGTGGAGTAAAGTGCTTCAATCCGCTCGAGGAACGGTGCACCGGAAGGATCGCCCTTGCCCCTAATGGAAATGAACGGAACTCGTCCGACATCGATCAGTTCTGGCGTGCGTTTCGCGCTGTAATATGATTTGTGTTTTTTCGTGAGATCAAGTTTTTCCATGACTTTTTAACGCCAAAAAAATATAGACTACTGACAACTGTATGTCAGCAGCATTTGCAAGGCATCTTAAACCTCTTTTGTCATGAAGAAAAAATCACGCTCCAGATCATATTTCAACTTCGCTACGCTCCTTCGCATGACAAAGTATGGAATGCCTACCATGAACGCTGCGTGAACAAGAATAAACGGAAATATGACCCATGCGAAATCATCTTTGGGCCCGAAAAAAGCAAACGAAACAATTGCTGCCAGGTAAAAGATCAGGATAAAAATCAAAAAAGGGATAATGAAATTATTGAAACCCGTAATGGTTGACGTGATGATTAACTTCTCGTCTTTTTGCCGAAACGTACCTTCGGCTTTCGCCAGGGCCAGGTTCGAATCAAACATCCTCTTTCTCCGCCTGATCTTGAATGAATCATCGGTGACCACGCCTTTGTATTCATTCTTGGTCGAACGGAATGCCTCTAATGGCACGCCCAGAAAACCCGTCCCACCGGGGTCAACGCTGTTTCGTAGTCGCTCGACAAACACTCTTTTTTCGATAGGGATTTCCGTGGTCAGATAATCGACCAGCTTCAGTCGTTCAAGTAAGGCTCGCATTTTTTAATTCTGATTAATTCGCAGGGAACAGGCAAACTAGTTTAATCCGCCTTTACCGCGATACAATTCAATAGGGCCGTCAAGCGCCACTTTTAATACAGTTACATACTGGTCGTTGGCTGAAGCCGGCACGTCAATATAAATCAATCCCGGCACAGGGCTCCACGAAATCTTTCCGACCACTTTATGTTTTAGCTGAGTGCCTGCGCCAACCACCTCAACTGCTTTCACTTTGTTCTTAACTCCTTTCAGCATCACCGTCCCGGAAGTTCTTCCGTGAAGGAACAAGTAAAGCGTGGCTGAGTCTTTCGAAAGTGTCGTTGGTCCATAAAAGTGTCCGGCCGGGATTCCGCCAACGGTATTAAAAATGGCTTCACCATGTTTTTTATTCCACGCTCCCAACGTTTTCAACACATGAATTTGTTCTTCCGGAATTGTACCATCTTCCTTCGGCCCCATGTCCAGCAGAAGATTTCCGCCATTGGCTACCGCGTCCACAAAAATAGTGATGACTTCATAGGGCGTTTTCCAGTTATTATCGTTGTGGAAACCCCAGTTGTCGTTTGTGGTCATGCAAAGCTCCCACCACTTGTAGCCAGGGCGCGTGACGGGAAAATTTTGTTCAGGCGTTTCATAATCGCCATGGCCTTGAAGTCGGCCGTTGATAATCGCATTTGGATTCTGTGCGAGAATAATGTTTCTCACTTTTTCACTCTCCCATTCTTCCGCGCTGTGTTCCCAATCGCCATCAAACCACCACAGGTCTGGGTTGAACGTAGTGCTGATCTCCCTGATCTGTCCCTGGAAGAAATCCCTAAACCGGTTCCAGCGTTTGTAGTCATCACTGACCTTGTATCGCGAACTGTCTCTCAGGAAGCCGGGATAATCAGGATGTGACCAGTCAATGAGTGAAAAATAGGCACCAGCCTTGATTCCCCTGCTTCTCAACTCGGCAAAAAGTGGAGTAATGAGGTCTTTCTTTGCTGGCGTTGCTCTTACGCTGCTAAGCTTATTCAGTTTCGTATCATACATGGCCACGCCATCGTGATGCTTGGTTGTAACCACGGCATAACGCGCACCCGATTCTTTAATCAAGTCAGCCCAAAATGCAGGATCGTATTTAGAAAGCGTAAAGCCTTTCAGTTGCTTCATGTAGTCAGCGTAGCTCATCTTTTTGTTATAAAAGCTCCACGACTCATCAACGCCATCGACTGCATAAATGCCTTCATGGATAAAAATGCCGAGCTTGGCATCGGCAAACCATTGCATCTTATTCGCAATTGCTTCTGACTTAACATGGCTCTGCCCACGGAGCGCAATGGGTGACAACAGCGTAAAAAGGAAATAGATCGTCTGGATCTTTCTAAGGTTCATAATGCATCTTTCAAAGTCCAAATTGACTCGAGAATGATAAACGCGCAAGTAAGTGGTGAGAAAACTTTGAAAAAATTGCCCGGCAGCGTCTTATCCTTTTTGAAAACAAAACGTTTTAAACGATTTTCCGTTTGGCAAAAAGTTTTCCTCCTCGTCAACCAAGGCGAAAGAATGATAAGCCGCGGCATTAAGGAGTTCGGTTGGATCAACGATCCGGAATATCTGTCCTACTTGCTTGATTGTCTCTACACCGGTCTGACTGACCGATGTCACGCCATTATTAACCTGGATGGTCACTGCTGCATGCCCTTCATCTATTACGTTATTCTGGAGGAATCTGAATCCCTGGCGCACGTCCAGATACTCGAAGATCAATGCCGCCCAGCAAAGATCAACCTTGACAATTTCTGCAGCCGCGACAGCGAGGTCCAACTGTACAAGGTGAAGCCCATCGATTCGCTGTCCGAAACGCTTGTCCGTCTCGCGAAGATAGTCGGGATTAATGTCAACAGCATATACGTCTCGCGTTAATGTGCTGTCCACGTGCTCAAGACCGTTTCCCCCGGATACTCCGAGGCACATCAACGAGCCTGGCCTGAATCTCGACAAATATTTAGCCGTTAATACATTCAACAATTGCTGCTGTCCAACGGTGGGATGACTCATGTGTTTTTCATAGTCATCAAGCGGTATCTTTTCCCAGATGTTGCCCATGCCTTCGTAGGGTTAATTTTTACGTCTGGCTTTCAAATACCAGACTGACTAGCATCCTCCGCTAAACGGGAAACGATGCGAGACATAAAATTTGCAGTTGCCGCAGATCAACCTCCCACCTCCCGGCTGAAGATTTCGATCTGAATGATTCTTATTTAATCGCTTAGGATAAGAAACCCTTTGTGAGGAGCACGAGATCCATGACTAACATCCAAATCACAAAGATCGCGGTCCACAACTTGAGAACAATTACGTCCCAGAAGTATGTTAGAAAATCGTCAGTCGGGTCTTTGCGAAATTGCTCGTTCAGATCTGTTTTCCTGAAAAAATAAAACACACCAATAAACGTGATGAGAGATCCCACAGGCATCAACATCTGTAGGTATTTCATCAAGAAGATACCAAGAAAAAACCCAAGGGCGAAAATAAGAATACCATATCCAATAAGTTTGTTGATAGTTGAATTTCTCACCTGCTGATTAAATTAGAAGCCATTATTAACATGCCTCTAAAATATAAATATTTTGCGGGCCAACCATTAGTCCGGCTTGCATCGTCCCCGAAACGGGAGACGATGCGAGACATAAAATCTTCTATCGTACGCATTCAAATTGAAAAAAGTTATTGTGCGAACCTCTCGCAATGCAAAATGAACCGGGGCGAATAAAAATTACTTTGATTAAACGAATGTATATTGCGAATAGAGGGAAGGGGGTAAATTTAGATACGTCCCGCTAGCATCGTCCCCGAAACGGGAGACGATGCTAGGCATAAAAGGACCTTCTCAAGGTACGCTCATATTTCCTACTGCTGCGGTACGCCTCTTAACTGACCGAGTAAATCAGATACCTCCATTTTATCAACATTTTTAATAACGATGTCGGGAACGACAGGATTATTGTCTTCCTGGTCACCATTGGCCCTAATAAAAAGCGCTGATGGAAGCCAGCAAGAAATACCCGAGTTTGGGAGCCTTACAGCAACTATTTCGCCTAGATGGTTGGGTGCATCTCCAGAAGGCTCTCCCACCACCGTTGCGAGCGAATAGTCCTTTACTGCATTAGCCATCATCATAGCACTGCTAAAGGTTCTGTTTGCAATCAATACATACACTTTACCAGTAAACCGATTCTCATTGGGTGCTGGCTCAATTGGAGATGAAGGATTCTTGTACTTGAAGAACGTGCCCTCCTGATGTTTGAAATAAGCCTTCCGTGTCATTGTAACGGCAAGCCCTCGGACGTACCAGGGAAACATCCTTTTATAGTTTGCCTTGTATTCCCGACTAACTAACCATTTTTTGTTGGCCGTCATTCGATACGGTCTGGAGTTAAAATAATTAATAAGAGTAGCGCCATGAATGCTGTTTCCACCGCTATTTCTTCGCAAGTCAATCACCAGCATGCCTATTTTTCTAGTTTTAATATCCTGAAACGTAGTTGCCAAAAACTCATTAAACCTGTTGCTATTAACCGACTGCATACTCTTAAAGTCGATATAGGCAATGGTGTCTTGTACAACAGAATAACTAATAATATCGCCCAGGTTACCAGGGTTGACTTGCTTCAGGGCTTTAAATGGAGGAGCATTAACTTTAGGCCGATATCCCTCTAGCATACAACTGGAAATCGAACCGCCCCTCGCGAATTTAATTTGGAATGGTGGATTGATACCGTTCAGCCAAAGATATTCCGCGAACGATCTGGAAACCCTACGGATTTTCAACGCACGCAGGCCTCCCTCATAACCACAGAAAACATTATAGAGAGAATCCGCCCTTAGACCGTTAATTGATAAAACCCTGTCACCATCGAGCAGTACCATCCCGGGTTTTAACGTTGATGTAACGGAAACGGAATCATCGTCTAGAACGCATTTGAACGGCAGAATGCCCCCGCCATTTTCCACAAACCTGTGATAATTGTTGTGTGGAAACTCACAATACATATGCCCCACGTTATAGGCACCCTGCAACCTGAGAAAATGCTCGTAAAATTGAAGTGGAGTCAGAGCCGTCTTCTCCTTAATTCCCGATGCAATACTGTCTATTTTACTCTTCTTCGTGTATAAATATGGGAATGGGACAATCTTTTCCACCGTAGAAATGTAATAATTTACATCTTCGACAATTTTCCGATTATCAAACTTTCCTGATGGGAGTTTTGTCTGCAGACGCTTGATCACCACTTTTCTCATCGAACAAGCGGAAGTGATAACAAGGAAAACCAGAAAACTGACAAAAGTCCTTCCCACGGCACTAGTTCGATAGAGGTGATAACGACAATGACACATTTGACAATTCAACTTCTATGGTACGCATTCAAATTGAAAAAAGTTATTGTGCGAACCTCGCAATGCAAAATGAACCGGGGCGAATAAAAATTACTTTGATTAAACAAATGTGTATCGCGAATAGAGGGAAGGAGGTAAATTCAGATACGTCCCGCTAGCATCGTCCCGGAAACGGGAGACGATGCGAGGCATCAAAATTTAGTCAAAATCTTTCGATAAACTTAATTTAAGACCGGCTTTAAAGTCCCTCACAGTTGCAGGAAACCGGAGACACGTTCTTCTGCACACTTTAACCTAATTTATTCGCGTCTGATATTTTCTCCATGGAAGGTTTCGGATTTCCGTCCAATATTCTTCTCTTACTTCTTCGTCTATGAAGATCGGCAAGCGTTCACCGTAAAGCCGGTCAGCTCCATCTTTCCTGCAGCCGGATATCCAATAATAATCTCCCGTCTCCACGTCAAAATAGTTTGCCTTAAACCCAGTTCCGTTTAACGTCTGGAAGGTTATTCCGTTGTAATGAATCGATTTTCCAGTCTTCGAAAATGTTACGCGCCCAATCCGCGCATCACCGATCAAAGCGTTATCACCACTCTTATTTTCAATGTACATTATTCGTTGTCGTGCCATAAATCAAAATTATTTGCTGTTATTATTACGCCTAACTGATGATCCCAGTCAGAAAACGGTTAATCACCAGCTCCGCGCATCCTAAAAATACTGAGCGACACTCCTTTTCAAAGTTTCAATCAGCTCCTCGTCCATATACTGATAATTATCTTCAATGTCGAGGACTACTATCTGCTTGTCATGAAGCAACTCTTCGAACCTATCGCGAAGTCGTTGCTTGTGTCGTTTTTCCATGACAAATATCATGTCTGCCCAATGCACCAGTTTCTCATTGATCTTAATTCTTGCATCACGCTCCGTTCCCGCTGACCTGACATGATGAACTGAATTGCCCTTAAAAATACTCTCGGCCGTCAGGCTTCTCCACCTATTTCTACTGCATACGAAAAGAATATTCATTTCACACGATGGTTGCATGTACGGCCATTCACTGCGCGAACTGTGTTCCAGTCTGCTTGCTCATCAAGAACTAATTCCCGGATCGCAACGCGTTTGGACTTTCTTTCCATTCTACGTCTTTCCGATTTTAGTTGAGCAGCATACCTGTTCTTGTCGGACTCAAAATGCATTTTGATTTCCGCCAAATGGGAGTGCTGCGTGATCATCAGCCCTTTATAAGGACAGTCCGGATAGCCACACTCATGCCTGGAATATTTTCCAAAATTCCGGTGTTTGATCCTTTTATCTTTCAAAATCCTTTCCTGGTTAAAGACCACGTTGCGCCAGAGTTGACTTTCGTCCCCAACGGTCAGCTCCTCTCCAAGCGTTGAAACCTTCACAAACGTGCACGGGTCCTTTAGTTGCAGGAAGTCGAAGAACTTTCTAAAATATCCATGTGCAAATTCACGCAGTTGTATTTTTTCATCTACGCTCAGTTTCTCATTCTCAATAATGGACCGGTAAAGGCCGAGCGTATTAAAGTCAGTATATTTCCTATAGTTCTCAATGTAGAACAGGCATTCCTTTAATGTCAGGTTACTGAACTTCCTCCCGATTTCCATTTCTCTTGTTTCGAAGTTTCCAATTCGCAAATGCGACTTTGCAATTAATTCACTTATGCTTCTACCTTTTCCAACTCTTCCAGGTGATACCGCAGGTGCTGTGCGATAGCGAAAAGCTTGTCGCGGAGGTCCATCTGCTTATCGTGGCTGAACGGGTCACGGGCGACTGAATCATCGAGCGAATCGATGAGGCACAATGACTGGTATAACTGGTCACGCAGAGCAAAACGCAACTCATCCATCGTTCGCGGCTGGGAGATGGCTTGAAAGTCGCGTTCGAGCAGCTCCAATGCGTTATCGCATTCCATCGGAAGCACGTTTAATACGTTATAGTTGCTGGACAGGATGTGCTCAACAACTTCCAGCGTGTTGATTTCCTGGTCAGGGTCAAACCCATCGTCCATAAGTTTGTCGAACCACGCATCGAGCGAGGCGAACATGCTGATGAGTTCCTGTTGTATTTTAGATATCGTTGATTCTGTTTTCATTCCGTTGATCAATTGAGGGTAAATAAAAAAGCCCGGGGTTTAATGCCCGGGCTTATATTGCGAGTTCGTTACTTCGAGTCAACGTCACACCAAAGGCCGGGCATAGCGATTCACTGCAAATGGTTTGCATGAATTGAGTGTGCCGATGACGATTGTTGTGTTCATGTGGGTACAAAAGAGACGATTTTTTTGGAATTTTCAAAAGCGGAGTAATTTTTTTTCTGTACACATGTAAAGAAAGACGTGAGCTGCGAGCTTCAAGCTGCAAGCCAGTCCGTCAAAGAGTCAAGTATTTTCAAACAAGTTGTTGATCAATCCAATTAACACCAGAGTGCCCCTGGAGCTTGCAGCTCGTAGCCTTCTCACTATATTTAATCCTCCAAACAATTCACTTATCCCATGAACAAACTCGACCTCGTCAATGCCATCGCACAGGAAGCCGGCATCACAAAAAAGCAAGCCACCATCGCGATAGAAACCTTTATCGAAGAGGTAGGCATGTCGTTGCAAAAGGGTAAGAAGGTAACGCTGGTGGGCTTCGGAACTTTTAACATTACAAAAAGAGCCGCTCGTAAAGGCCGCAACCCGGCCACCGGAGCGAGCATTAAGATCAAAGCAAAAAAGGTTGTTAAGTTCAGAGCCGGCTATGAGCTGCAGGATCGCCTGTAAAAAAGTAAAAGCATCGCTTACACTGTTCTTAAGCGTATCGTATTTTTGCAGCTGACACGTGCATTCATGGCGCTACCAGTAATCAATAAAGCAGGCACAACAACACCGGGTGTAAAACCAAAGCCGGAGACTGACATCGATACACTCACATCGATCGACCCGTCAGTGCTGGAAGACTCGCACATTTACGTGCATTGCTATTTCAGCAATTCCAGCCAGGACATGCTGATCCGAATCTGGAAAACAACCTTCCTCATCGATCGCGCTTCAGGGGCCAGATCACAACTGATCCACGCGGAAAATATTTCCATCGCGCCTACCTGGACACAGGTGCCGGTGAAAAAGTCTTACTCCTTTCTCCTGATCTTTGGCAGTCTACCGAAGAGCTGCAAACAGTTTGACCTTGTTGAAGAAATCTCCCAACCCGGAGGATTTTTCATTGAAAATATCTCAAGGAATCAGACGGATGTCTATCACGTGGACTTGAATTGAAGTATGCTGGCCATTGACGTTTGGCTTTTTGGCTATTAGCCATTGGCAAATGTAGCGAATCTTTAAATTTTGTCCCTGAAAAGATCAGTCTTTAAAAAGATCGCAAGTCATTTACCCGACTCCGGCCACAGCCATAGCTATTAGCTATAGCCACCCCAACGACTGTCACTCGCTTCTCAATGAGTTTACCGGATTCGCCAGCGATGCCTTGACCGCCTGGATCGCAATAGTCACTACAACAACCGTAATCACCGACAGCAGGCTAATGGCGTACGTAAGCGCATCAATTGTTGTATGATATGTAAAGTTCTCCAGCCACTGGCCAATGAAATAATAGGAAACAGGAATTGCGATAACAAACCCAATCACGATGAGTAGCACAAAGTCCTTGTAGATCAGGCGCAGAATACTTCCGATGCTTGCGCCCAGCACTTTCCGAACACCGATCTCCTTTACCTTGCGCTGAACCACGAATAAAATCAGTCCATAAACTCCGAGGCAGGAGATGAGGATGGCAATGCCGGTAAAAACCTGGATGATGATTGCAAAATTCTGAAAGCCACGGTACTGATCGTTCAGCTGCTGGTCGAGGAACGTATATTGAAATGTTTTTTCTGGAAACATCTTATTCCATTCGGCCTCGAGGGTCTCCAATGTTGACGTGACGTTAGCATTCTCAAATTTAATCGAGAGTGTATTATATCCGTTTGGCGATACTTCGAGCACCATGGAAGAAACGGGTTCGGTGAGCGAGGTGAAATTAAAATCCTTGATCACGCCAACAACCTTTCCTTCTTTGCCTTCACGATTCATCTTTTTGCCCAGCGCTGCCTCCGGTGAGCCAAAATTAAACTGCTTCACCGCACTTTCATTGATAATAAAAGCCTCCGCGCGATCCGTTCCATATTCCTTTGAAAAGCTTCTGCCAGCTACGATCTCCATCCCATACGTTTTGAAGAAATCATAATCGACCGACATATTGGCGATGAAAAGGTTGTCCTGCTGCGTAAAGCCTTCCGGGATTGTGCCTCTGAAAATCGCTCCAAGTCCGGGTGCATTCGATGAAAGTGTTGTTGCTTTTACCCCGGACTGTGTTTCAATGGCATCTCGGAACGTCTGCAGCCTATTCCAGAATGTAGAATCGTTTTGCCTAAAAATGCCGTTAAGGTTTTGACTGAACAAAGGCACATTGATAATATGCTCGCGTTGAAAACCCAGAGGCCGATCGTTGAGAAATCGAAGCTGCTTGAGAATTAAAAGCGAACCGGAAAGAAGCATGCACGCAATTGCCAGCTGAAACACTACGAGGGCTTTGCGCAGGAACTGACTTCCGTGTTGGGTGATCCCTGAACCTTTTAATGCGTTGATGGAATTAAACTGCGTCACGAAATACGATGGATACCCACCGGCAAGCAACGTGATAACCAGCACAAGCACAACCCCTGCGCTCATGAGCTTCCAGTCCATCACTTCACTAAAGATCATATTCTTGTCTGTCAGCAGATTGAGAAAAGGCAGAGCCATATAAAACACCAGGAGCGAAAACGCGAACGAAACCAGGGCGAACAAGAAGCTCTCAGCCAGGAATTGCCCGATCAGCTGCGATTTCATAGAACCCAGAATCTTGCGGATTCCTATCTCTTTAATTCTCGTAAATGACTGCGCTGTGCTCAGGTTGATGTAGTTGATGCAGGCAATAAGGAGTGTCAGCACGCCAACGCCTATAAAAATATAAAGGTTCGTCCATGAGCTTGTGGGGGATGGCTCAACGAGCAGCGTGCTTTTGAGATGGATATCCTTAACAGGCATCAAGGTAAAGACTTGCCCAACGATGAGGTTTGGCTGCGCGTACTTCTTCAGGAACTCGGGCATCATTTTATCTACTGCTGCCGGATCAGCGCCCGGCTTCATCAGCACGTATGTATACGAATGACTGATGACGAAATTAATGGCAAGATTATTCCTGAGATTCTGCGCAGCAACAGGAGCCTCAAGGTCAAACATATTATCGTAGGGCACTAAAATATTGAAGCGCAGGTGCGAATTCTCAGGAAAATTCCTGACAACACCCGCTACCTTAAAAGAAACATTTCCGCTAAAGATCAGGGTCTCACCAACCGGGTCTTTATCGCCAAAATATTTTGTAGCCATCTCTTCGTTGAGCAACACTGTAAATTTGTCAACCAATGCCCGTTCGGGATTTCCTTTGACGAATTCGAAGGAGAACATTTTCATTATAGAAGAATCGGCAAAATAGACGCTGTTTTCCTCAAATGCTTCACGTCCATCAGGGAGCGAAATACTGACGTTGCGGGCGAACATTCTCCCGGCTTCTTCCACGCCCGGAAAAAAATCTTTCATCACCGGTGCGATGGGTGGCGGAGAAGAGGCGATCTCGAGTCCGTTCGGGGCCACGTATTTGATGCGGTAGAGGCGGTCAGCATGTTCATGAAAGCGGTCATAGCTAACCTCCGATCGCACATAGGCGACAATCAGAAGAGCGAGCGCAAAACCGGTTGTCAATCCGAGAAAGTTGATGGTGGCATAAGACTTATACTTCAGAATTGTGCGGAGCGCGGTACGGAGAAAGTTTTTGAGCATACGATCAGGGTTTCAGAAGAGAAGAAACGAAGAAACGGCCGCGCACGACTCAACTATTCTGGAAATGGCTTAGGGAGCTTTTAAGTGGTCGGAAGTCTGCGAAATAAGAAAAGTCAGGTGGCCTCGCCAGCAACCTGACTTTCTCTTTTTGGTCACGCAAAAGACGTGATCACATCTTCATGTTCTCCTCAAGTCGCTCGTGAATAAAGCGCAAGTGATATAGGGTCACGGGGTCTTTTGTCTTAGCGATGGCTTTCTTTACAATCGCCTTGATCTCCGTAATCTTCATCGCCATAAGCGGTGCCACATCGCGATAGTCCTTTCCCGATTTCTTCGACAACTCGATGATGCGGTCTACATAGGAACGTTGCAGATTTCGCCTGTAGATATCAACCGCGCTATAGGTCTTAAGCTCCGTCCACATGGCCGCATCAAGATCATTAAAGAACTCAATCAGGCTGTACGCTTTCTCACCATACATGGCTTCGTTGACCGCGAGCTTGCTCAACGTTTTGGCACTGAACAAATGTTGAAAAACCATATCCTGCGATCTGCCAACAATCTGTGTTGGCGACTCTCCTACCCTCGACAGCACAGTTGTATCGAGCAGCCATGTGGGTGTTGTAAAGATGTTTTCCTTCAGGAACCTCATGGCTTCTTTCTGGGTCTCTACCGGCACCATCTGGAACACAGGACCGATCTGGGATGGAGACTTGGGTGTTTCATAGATGCCGCCAATGTTCGTCAGCACATGACCGGTATAGTAGTCAAACTGTTCATTGATGCCCGTGTAGATCTCTGTCAGGTTTCGGTAACCATCATTTTCCTGGTAAGTCCACTTCATGAGATTGGACATTACGCGCTTGAGGTTTCGGATGCCATATTCTCCAGACAGCATTGCATTATTTCCCAGGTCTTCCGTTTGCGTGCGCGGATCATCGCTGGTAAGTTCAGATCCATACCATAAACTTCGGTTATCCTGTTGTTGTGTCACCCATTTATTCAAGATGGGAATTTCGTCTTCAGGAGATTTCAAATCAGGATACCACCGGTAACCCCACTCAATTGCCCAAAGGTCGTACTCTCCGATGCGCGAGATCAATCCGCGCTGAGAGACACTATCTTCGGGTTGTGCCACGTAGTTGAAACGCGCATAGTCCATGATCGATGGTGTATGTCCGTGTTCTTCCAGCCATTCACGGTCTCGTAGCTTTTCTACTGGCACCGTTGAGCTTGCACCAAAATTATGGGTCAGCCCGAGCGAGTGGCCAACTTCATGCGCTGCTACGGAGCGTACGAGTTCGCCCATCAACGCATCATCGAATTGCATCTTTTGTGCTGCTGTATCGAGAGGCGAACATTGCACAAAATACCAGTTACGGAGAATCGACATCAGGTTGTGATACCAGTTGATATGACTTTCAAGAATTTCACCTGAGCGCGGGTCGGTAATGACAGGTCCGGCAGCATTGGCAATTGACGATGGTTTGTAAACGATAGCCGAGTGCTGCGAATCTTCAAGGCTCCAGTGTGGATTTTCCTTAGGGGTTGGCGCAAGGCGTGCCCGTATAGCATTCTTGAATCCTGCCTTCTCAAACGCAACCTGCCAGTCTTCAACTCCCTTGATCAGGTAGGGAATCCATTTCTTCGGTGTGGCGGGGTCAATGTAATAGATGATCGGTTTGGCAGGTTCAACCAGTTCGCCCCGTTTGTAACGCTCAATGTCTTCGCTTTTCGGCTCAAGACGGTACCGCTTAATATAGTTTACCACCTTCACGCCTTGCGGATTCGTGTTGTAATCAGTATACATTTCACTGAAATAGCCAACGCGTTTATCCGCATAGCGTTTACGCATGGGAACTTCCGGCAACAACACCATGGATGTGTTGAGCTCCAGGGTGAAGGGTTCACCCGAAGAGGTTTGCGAATACGTTTTGATTGTGCGGATCTCAAGGTTCTTGGGAAATGAATTCACATCCTTGATGTAGCACATACTCTTCAGCATGCTCCCTACGCGCATTGATTTTCTCGATCCGGAGTTAAAAAAGAATATGTCGTTGTCTCCATTGATGTAATCAGTGACTTCAACAACGCTTGCTTTGCCACTCGGGCTATACGCACCTATGCCGAAGGATGCAACGAGGGGTTGAAGGTTTGATCTTACCACCGCATTATACATGGCATGCGATGTGTCGCCCGCATGATCCTGGTAAGTTATCCTTCGCAAGAATAATTTATGGCCAGGACCTTTTTCAAAGCGGATGATGGTGCTTCCAATCTGGTCGCCTGCATAGCCGGTATAGCCAGGGCGAATGCCGGCAGCACCTTGGGCAATTCGGCCGACCACCAGGATCTCACGTCCAAGGAGGCTGTCTGGAATCTCGAAGTAATAGTTATCGTTAACTTTGTGAACCGTGAACAAACCTTTACGCGTAATGCTTTTGTTGCGCAGAAGGTTGTAATAGTTTCGCGGGGCCGAAAGCTGGTCATTGCCGGCCGGAACCGAAGCCGATGTTTTCAAAGCTGCTGAATCGCGCTTTGTGGAATCATTCAGCAAGTAGAGAGACTCAAGCGTCTGTGCAAACGCATTACTATGGATAAAAAGTATAACTAGAAATACTAAAAATGTCCTGCTGCACAATTTCATTCGCTGTAGGTTAGTTTTTAAAGTTAAATCCGTAAGATTTCACGACAGAAAACAAATAACTTTCGTTATCGTTCATTTACAAAGATAACGCATGTACATCGTGCAAAGTGCATGCAAACTTTGTAATGACTCTCAAAAAATTACATCGCGTGAGAATTTTTGCTGCGAAAATACTTCCACAGGCAGCCCTGAAAAGATTAAATGCTGCAGGCTTGGCCGGCTGATATATTTGGAATATTTTGAACCGACATTATCATATTAGCAAGTGAATTATCCCACGAATCCTCTGCTGACGCGACCCTTCCCCTGGCAAAACTTAGCAATCATACTTATTGCGCTGCTCGCCAGCTTCATTGCGCGTTCACAGTCCCCAAGTGACCCATTAGTAGAGATCCTTAAGAATGAAATGGTACGTGAAATGAACCAGCTGAAGCAAGCGCCCATTCCGCCTTACTACCTGGATTATCATGTCACTGACATTGAATTCGTCTCGGTTACTGGCTCATTCGGGAGCATTGTAGAATCTAACCGTGACCGATCGAGATTGCTGTCGATGCGCATCAAGGTTGGCGATTACACTTTCGATGATTCACACCCTGTGAACGAACGTGGCATAGAGTTCCACGGTGGTCGCGGCATCGGCCAGGCCATTCTACCGATTGAAAATGACGCAGTGTCTATTTCTTTCCAGTTATGGAAGACAGCGGAAAATCTTTATAAGGATGGGCTTGAGCAATATAAAGCGGTTAAAAATATTGCCGAACGTCAGCCAAAGCCCTCCACACCATTAGATGATTTCTCGAAAGAGCCAATTGAAACGTACATCGAACCAGCGCTCCCCAAAGCATCAGAGGTTTTTGATGATTCTGCGTGGGCCTCCAAGATTAAGAAATACTCTGCACTCTTCCTGAGCGACAAAAACATCATAAGGGGTAACGTAAGTTTCCGGCTGACCTATGAGCGTAAATATTTCGTATCGAGCGAAGGAACGGTGGTGGTTCAAAATACGCCTGCTGTATACCTGAACATCAATGCAAGTATTCGGGCAGACGATGGCGATCTTATTCCGCTTTCACGGTCGTACTACGCTACAAAGCCCACCGACCTTCCTTCAGATGAGAAAGTATCAAGCGATATTCAAAATCTTATTGAAACGCTCAGGAAGCTGCGCACAGCTCCACTGGCTGAGCCCTACAGCGGTCCTGCGATACTGATGGCTGAAACCTCTGGTGTCTTCTTTCACGAAATCTTCGGGCATCGCATTGAAGGCCATCGTCTCAAAAATGAATATGACGGCCAGACTTTCAAGTCCCGTATCAATCAGCCAGTTCTTCCGAAGACGTTGAACGTAAGCTTCGATCCCACAACATCCAGCTATAAGCATCACGTGCTGAACGGAAGCTACGCCTATGATGACGAAGGTGTAAAGAGCAGGAAGGTGACAGTAGTGGAAAATGGTATTCTAAAAACCTTCCTGATGTCACGATCTCCACTCGAAAACATCCCTAATTCAAATGGACATGGGCGAGCCTCAATGGGAGCCGAGCCGGTTTCACGCCAATCGAATCTCATCGTTGAAACAACCAAGCCGATGAAATTCGAGGCACTGCGCAAAATGTTAATTAAGGAGTGCCAGAAGCAAGGAAAAGAATATGGTTATCTGTTCAAGGAGGTTATTGGCGGATTCACTACAACGGACCGCTTTAACCCGAACGCATTTAATATCTTTCCAACTGAGGTATATCGGATCTACGTGAGCGGCAAACCGGATGAACTCGTTCGTGGTGTTGATCTTATCGGCACACCACTGGCAATGTTTGCAGAGATTTCCGCTGCCGCGGATGATAGCGGAGTATTCATCGGTTTCTGTGGTGCTGAGTCAGGCAATGTTCCTGTCAGCGCGGTGGCTCCTTCTCTTTTTGTGAGAAGAATCGAGACGCAGAAAAAGCCAAAACAGCATGAGGAAGCAACCCTGTTGTCGCGACCTGTACCCACCGAACAATAATCTGACATGAAACAAGTACTGCTATACATATTAACGACTCTTTCGCTGGCAGCCTTCGCGCAGGAAAACAACGTTATTCTTCGGGCCATGCAAGACGAACTCAAGCGCAGCACATCGGAGCTTCAGTATGAAAACCATGAAAAACCCTTTTACATTAGTTACACCATCAACGACACGAAGGCTTTTAGTGTCTATGGCACGCTCGGTGGCCTTTGGGGGTCTCGGGAAATGAAGTTTAGGACGAACAACGTTAGAATCCTTGTGGGTGATTACGAATTTAATGACGAGAGCCTCGACAATAATAATTATAGTGAGCCGTCCGCGCATGAAATCCAGGTGCCCCTGGAAGATGATTACTTCGGGATCCGCAGATCACTCTGGACCACTACAGACATCGTTTATAAGGGAGCGGCCCAAAAATACAAGAAGCACCAGGCGACTCTGAAGGAAAAGAGCAAACCACTGTCTGACATTCCGCACCGAACGTTTGCTCAGCTTCCCGCATACCAGGTACGCGAACCCATTCCCACCTATCAAATCGACACGAAAAAATGGAACGACTACACAAAAGAGCTCTCTTCTTATTTTAGAGAAGTTGATGCGCTGGAAAATTCAAGTGTCTTCTTTTCATTTACACATACCGTGCGCTATTTTGTGAACAGCGAGGGTACCACGGCCATTGTACCCGAAACCATTGCTTCATTTCAATGCTCCGGGCAGGTGAAGTCTAAAACAAACACGCCCGTCAATGTTCAGACGACTCGCTATGCAAAAACGCTGGACGAGCTACCCTCGTTTGCTGAGTTACAGAGGGACGTTAGAGAAGCGGTCAACAAATTAAAAAACGCACAAGAAACGAAATCGCTGGAGGAAGAGTACATCGGGCCGGTGCTGTTCATTGGCGAACCGGTGGTGCAGGTGTTCACGCAAACCGTTCTTTCGCTCAACGCATCGAACACGCTGCAAGGACAAGACGGATACAACGGTGAGTTCGGTCCAGCAGCCGATAACAAGATCGGAAAAAATTACGTTGACCCAGCAATCACTGTAAAAGCCCTGCCGGGACTTAAGGAATTTCAGGGAAAACCCGTACTGGGAAATATAGTGATGGACGGGGAAGGCGTTAAGCCAAAAGAAGAAACGATTCTTATTGAGAAAGGCATCCTGAGGAATCTGATGAATGACCGGACGCTCACGAAGCCCGATCAGGTTGCTAACGGTTTTAGCGATGGCCCCGGAGTCATCCAGGTTTCGCTTGCAAACGGAGTTTCACTCACGACCCTGAAAAGCCAATTAATCGCTCAGGCAAAAGCGGAAGGTCTGGAATTTGCCATTATCCTCAAGGGCAAAGCCTGGCCGATGGGGCAAACCGACATTTTTAAGGTAGACGTGGCTACTGGAAAGGAAGAACAATTGAGCCCGGCAGCACTTAGGTCTATTCAGCCGAAACATCTGAAACGTCTGACCGGAACGACATCGCAGTCTATGCACTATGTGCCGGTGAGCCGAAGAAATCCTATCTCTGCAATTGTGCCGGAGGCAGTACTTCTGCTGGAGGTTGAGATCTCGCCTTTTAAGAATTCCTTTATCAAAGATGACCCGGAGTACATTACGAGTCCGTTGAAATCGGAATCCAGATAGCAACACAATCGTTCGCGATGCATTCAGTCGTCCAATCGTGTTGCAACACGGTATTGAGCGGGCATACCTTTTTAACTATTGGAGTAAATCCAAAACGTTATGAAAGAGGTATACTTCAAAGGCAAAGCCTACGCTTACAGAATGATCGATTCCCGCGGAAAACGCCAATATCAATTATTGGATAACGGTTCCGTTGTGAACACTGTCGATGAAAATGAGCTCGATATCAGATCGATTGTAAGCCTGATCCTCGATTCATATTACAAGAATGTAAAGCCTGCGGTGCGCTCAAGTGTACTTTCATAAGCAGCTTTGAGGCGCGAATTCCACAAACGGGCTGAAAGAAAATCGGAAAGCAATAAAGCTCAAGGTCGAACAAGCTAAAATGCACGTGCGCAACGCAATGCGCCTGACGGTCATGCTCTTTTGCGAAAATTCGATATGTTTGAGAAAATCTTTTCGCGATGCTCAAACGTCTTTCCCTTCTTACGATCCTGGTTTGTATTTTTCTTCAATTTTCATTTTCGCAGGAAATAGCGATCACCTTCGATGATGCCCCGATGGAGGACGGTGCATACTTCAACGGTGCCGAACGAACCGATAAGATAATTGCTCACCTGAAGGAGAATGAAGTTTCCCAGGTAGCCTTCTTTGTGATCACCAAAAATATTGAAGATAACCAAGGGTCCGCGCGACTTGACAAGTACGTGGCTGCGGGCCACCTCCTGGCTAACCATACACACCGTCACCGCTGGATTCATAACCTGGGTACAGCGAACTACATCAATGACATTAAAATTGCCGATGAAATCCTGAGAAAACGAAAGGGATATGCGCCATGGTTCCGCTACCCCTTCCTTGATGAAGGCAATCCAAAACAGAGACGTGATTCTATCCGAACCGCTCTTCAGCAACTGAAGCTCGCCAATGGATATGTGACCATCGATAATTATGATTGGTACATCAACGGTCAAACCCGAAAAGCATTGCTTGACGGAAAAAAAGTGAACGAGGCCGCCCTGCGCTCCTTCTATCTCGACCATATACTGACGAGCATTGAATTCTATGACAACATAGCTAAAAAACATCTTGGCCGGTCGCCCAAGCATGTGCTTCTTCTTCATGAAAATGATCTCGCAGCAAAATTTTTGGGCGATCTGATCCAGCAGTTGAGATTGAAGGGATGGAAAATCATTTCGCCAACCGAAGCATACACCGACCCGATCGCCACGCAGATTCCTGATGTCCTGTTCAACAACCAGGGGCGGGTTGCCGCTATCGCGCGGGAGAAAGGCGTACCTGGCCGGGAACTCGTGCAGGAGTCTGAGGATGAAGAGTACCTGGATCGGCAAATGACCGAACGTAAACTGTTTCAGTAAATCGAAGTCTTGGCATCTGATTTTTCCCTGCAGTGCAAATTTTGGTTTATGAATGTTGTATCTGTCATTGGAGGACTTGCCGGAGCTGGCGCGCTCACGCTGGTGAACGAGACTGTTAAACGTGTGGACAAAGACGCACCTCGCCTCGATCTGCTTGGCATGAATGCCGCAGCAAAAATTATGAAAGGTAGCAGCCTTAAAACACCGCAGTTCGCACAGCATCTGTTTCCTGCTGCACTGGCTGGCGACTTAGTGAGCAACACGCTGTATTTCGCAATGGCGCAAGGTGAGACAAAATCAAAAACATTAATGCGTGGTGCGCTCCTGGGACTCGGTGCAGGTGTAGCGGCCGTCACGCTAGCGAAACCGCTTGGCATTGATGGTCAGCCAAAAGCGCAGCCTGTTAAGACGAATACGATGACCATTGCCTACTATCTGCTCGGTGGACTGGTTGCTGCCGCGATGATAAACCTGATCGCGAAGGAAACCCTCAAAGAAAAACTCACACCATGATAAAAGGCCTCGGTGTTCTTCTTACCATTGCTGGAATGGCTGGATTGGTTTTGGGTGTGCTGGGAATCTTCGGCCAGAACTATTTCACAATAAGTCCGTGGGCATTTGCAATCCTGGGGTTAATTTTCTTCAGCGCAGGTATTGGATTGCTCAAACGATCGGGCGCTTAGATCGATTTGATCGGCAGCGAAAGTGATAGCTGAACTGCTCTGTTCAAATAGCGCACCTGTTCTCCGGATGCACCGGATGCATTTCGAATGACACTTAAAAAACCTGCATTGAATCTTAACCCCACGTATGCCTTTCCGATCCGGTAGTGTAATCCTGCGTCAAGCCCGACATCAAGCTTATTGTCCCACGTACTGTTCAGGTTACCATACCTGGAATTCGCAGACACCAGGTAACCGATCTCTGGCCCCGCTTCAGCAACCCATTTCTCATTGAGATGGTATCGAAGTAAGAGCGGAATTGTGACGTAGTGGAGGTTGATGCGATTGAGCGCATTTACACCTTTATTGGAATAAAGCAGTTCCGCGACTAGCCCGAATTCATTCTCCCCATCCAACAAAACAAAAACGCCAGCATGTAATCCTGCCTTAACCTGGTACGCAGGCTCAAGATCGGGATTCGTCAAATTGTTCAGCACAATATCGGAAAGGTTCAGTCCTCCCCTAACGCCTATAACCATCTGCGCATTCACGGTGGTGACGCACCCAAAGAGAAAAAAGAATAGTCCCAGCGTTCTCATACCTCACAAATAAAACGACCAAATCTTAAACATTCTTGCGTTGTGTTTGAGATTTGGTCTTTATGGTTATGGTTCTCTGTTGCTCAGGACTTTTTTGGCGGGAGATCGAAAGCCTCACTGGTATGTTCCAGGTATCCTTTATGTGATCCGTCACAGAATTGCTTATTCTTCGATTGACCGCACCGGCACAAGGAAACTACCTCCCGCCCAGCGAGCCCATACGCCTTACCTTGCGCATCTACAATTTCAAAGTCACCTTCTACGCGAAGCGAACCGTTGTTATTTACTGTTAACTTTACTTTCGACATGCTATCCCTTTAGTTAAGGCAAAGTTAACCAACGGCCCCGATATCGTTAGTCTTTTCTATTGTTTCTTCGCGCTTTGCGTTTGGCCTTACGCTCTTCCCTGGCTGTCTTCGGCTCAACGGCTTGTGGTTCGGCTGTGCTTTCAGCCTGAACTTCTGCAGTTGGACTCGCTGACTTATTTTGATTTTTCTCTGCCTGCTTTGACGCTGCGTCTGTACTTTGGTTAGGTTGTTCCTCCTGCTTGCGAATGCGAGGTGTTCCGGTATTCCGGTTACGCTCTGACGACTTCTTTTCTCCGAGATTCATATTACCCGGCTCCTCCGCCCCGGCAATGTTGGGCTTAGCCCGCTGCACGTTGTTGGTTCCGTCACGTTTCGTTCCGTTGTCACCCGAAAGAATAGCAGGAGATCCGCTCTCGCTCGTAGTACGCTGAATGACAGCCGGGGTATTGGTTCGCTCCTCACCACCCTGAGTAGTATTATTCTCGTTTGTTAATCCGTTACCATCGTCATCGGTACCGAGCCCCTGATCCGGATTCTTCTCCAGCACTTCCCCCTGATTGTTATTCGATGTCTCCACCTGATTGTCCAGGGTGTCGGCTTCTTCCTTTTTGCGATATTGATTGGATTGCACCTCTCCACGATCGTCTTTCAGCTCATTGTCTGTACGCAAACCCTGGGTAGATCTGGTTCGTTCGCGCTCCTGCGTTTTATCAAGCTCTTTCTCTTTCTTATCGCCTGCCTGGCCCATCGCGGTGAATGACAGTGCTGAGAAGGCGATGGCAGCAGTTATCGTTGCTAATGTTTTCATATCGTTAGTTTTACGCTCTCACGGCTAAAAAACATAGTGCCCAAAAATAAAAAGAGCTACCTCTTTCGAAGCAGCTCTCCCGGTTACGCGGTAACATCTGATACCGGTAAACGCAACGGCTGGTCTGGTGTCACCGGATATTTTTTCATAATAGCTTTTATCCCCTTGGCGATCTGCTTTTGCAGATTCCTGACATTATCTACATCGCCCTCAATGGAGCCCCGCCAAACAGCTCATTTGTTTTGCGGTCGGTAATATCAATAACGAGCGTACCCTCCGTCACCGTTTTCACCTGCTCTCTGCTTCCATAGAAGTAAGGATATCCCCATCCAAGAGCGTAGGGATAAAACCGGTACGGAAAAAATGGGTATGGACCATAACCGTACGGGCTGCCATATGACCGCTGCTTTTGCTCTGTGTATGTTTTGTAACTCACAATAACATCGCTATTCTTCTCATTGTAAGAAATGCCACGTTTAGCGAATTCATTTTCGATCGTGCGCTTAATGTTCTTATCGATTAACGCACTGCTATACACAGGATTCTTCACATTGAGATCCGCATTACCCCACGAGAACGACTTATACGACTTGAAATCCGCAGAACGGTCGAAGTCAGTAACGGCACACCCGGATGCAAATACCAGCATCGCGAGGGCCAACATTGCAAATCTGAATCTATCTAACATATTGTAATCTCATTTTTTCCAATATAACGTGTGGGGTACTGGAAAATGTTCAATACAGAATGAAGGAAAAGTTTTGAAGCCGGGAAACATTTCTCCCAAACACTATGTTTTCAATGGGTACCTTGAATATTTAGAAAAGTAGATTGGAGGAACAAAAAAAAGCAGAGTATTGCCTATCGATATGTCAGAAATAGAAAAAGGAAGTGTGCACTTTTACGCATCGAAGAATTCTTCGACCCAATACTTTCTACACCTACATCACTGTTCACCCACCTTGGCAAGGTAAAGAATGCACACCGCCTTGAACACCTATCACGCTTCACATTTCAACACCTGGTATTCCTGGAGTTTCCGTATATAAAAAAGCATTCCACCTGCTGTTTTTTGCTACCCCCAGACTACTCGGTAATCGTATAGCGGAGCTCCTAACGTTAAGGAGAAAGCAGTACACGGTTATATTGTTATCTTAGCGACTTAATTTAACGATGTGATAACCTATACAATTATGGGAATCACGGTAGCCGCAAGCTTCCTGGCGTGGAACCAGACGAATTTGTTCGGCAAACTGATGATGAATCCCTACGCCATTGCCCACAAAAACCAATACTATCGATTCATTACCTCTGGTCTCATCCACAAAGATCACTTGCATCTTCTTTTTAACATGTTCTCATTTTACTTTTTCGGGCTAGCGGTTGAGCGCGTTTTCAAGGAAGTGTATGGCGAACGGGGTGGACTGTACTTTATCATTCTTTATATTGTTGCAATCGTTGTCTCTGACCTGCCGACATATTTCAAGAACAGGAACAACCCGGGGTACAACTCGCTGGGCGCGTCAGGTGCGGTCTCGGCCGTGATCTTTGCTTACATCATCTTTCAACCGTTGCAATCGATCTGCATATACATTGCTTTATGCATGCCCGGGTTTATACTGGGAACGCTCTATATCGTCTTCTCCTATTATCAGGGTAGAAAAGCAAACGATAACATCAATCATGATGCACACTTATATGGAGCGCTGTTCGGATTGTTGTTCTGCGTTGTCACTTATCCAGCGTCCATCCCGCAGTTCATCGACCAAATCAGCAACTGGGAGTTTTTACAAAATATTTTTTAGAACCTTTTCAGATTTTTTTAAAAGAGGTAGTTAGCGTTTCTTCCGAATATTCACAGCCGAAGGAACGCTTCCAACCGAAACTTATTCCGTCAGGACTCGTTTGCACCAATTTTACCTTCGGTTCAAAACGCCCTTTTTGCTATCTCCAGCCCATTATCTTTGTAAAAGAAAACGAAACCTCTTAGCAACCGTTTCGTTGATATAACCGAGCTCGTGAAGATTTTTTGGCTCAGCATCCAGTGACTGCATGACGCAGTGTTCCGAAAGAAAATAGAATTTGGGGATGCCTGGTAAACGCAAAACAAATGCTTTCACGACTTGCTGGAAAACACGATAAATTTAGAAAATGGGTTGGGTAACTATATACATTACAGGCAAGGGTGATTTTCACGATGAAGTTGGTGAAAAACTGGAAGATTCTGACTTGAAATTAATGCCAGGATACACCGGTGGATCGGCTGTTGAAGGTGAGGTTTACAGCGATTTGTATTGGGTGGACGAGAAGGTAAAACTGCGGGAATTGAAGGAGGCGATCGGAAGCAAGTTAATCTGGAAATACCGGTTGAACTTCTACACTTCCCTGGAGTCGTTCATCGAATCGCAGAACAAGAAGAAGACGAACGCTGACTTTACAGCGGAAGAAAGAGCACTATTAGCAGAAATGCAGGCCTCCGTTTATCGCGAGGCATCGTAAAGATAAGGTTTAGGTTAAGGTGAATTATTCCTCTGCCACAGCGATGTGCAGAGGATTTTTCTTTTTGGGGCCTACCCGTTCCTGTCGCGCCTTCCCTTGTACTTCGTCACCTTGATTCCCTTCTTTTTCTTTGGAGCAAAGATCCGCTCGAAAAGATTCTTGTTTGACTTGGACCGCTTACAATCCAGCTGCGAGGCGAGGTGTGACGGCAGCTCGGGAAACCGTGCGCGCATCACGGGCCGCAGTGTCTTATCCTTATTTGCCTTCTCGATAAATTTGGCAACGATCGGCAGCGCTGTCGCGGAACCCTGGCCAAGCGCAGTTGAACGGAAGTGCAGCGAAGGATCATCGGCCCCCACCCACGTACCGATCACGAGCTTTGGCATGATCGCAATAAACCATCCATCCACGTTTGCCTGCGTTGTGCCGGTCTTGC
Source organism: Chryseosolibacter sp. (assembly GCA_036402075.1). Taxonomy (GTDB): domain Bacteria; phylum Bacteroidota; class Bacteroidia; order Cytophagales; family Cyclobacteriaceae; genus Chryseosolibacter. The sequence goes on from DASWTP010000260.1 coordinate 44,886, forward strand.
CAGCGACATCGTTGGTGATTCCGTACCGGGTTCGCAGCGATGCCCCCGTTCCCTCCGATACCACGCTCTGCAGCATTTGGATCATCAACTGGGTGCTCTCCTTTGACAGCGCGCGTTCCGGCTTGGCCTCTTTCTTAAACTTCTGGAGCAGGTTCCCTTTGCGGTCGGTGATCGAGAGCAGGTAAGAAGGTTCATTGTGCATTCCCTGGTTTGCCAAAACGGAGTAGGCGTTTACCATCTCGATAACTGAAATTGTTGGAGTACCCAACGCCAATGAAGGCACGGCTGGAAGCTCACTGTTAATTCCCATCCGCCTGACGACTGAAATGGCATTGTTGATCCCGGTTTTCTCAAGTAATTTCACTGACACTGTATTAACCGAGCCGGCAAGTCCACCCTCCATTGAATACTTTTGCTCGTACGTATCCTCCTGTGTGTTTGCCGGGGTCCAGCCATCGAGGTTTGTGTATGACTCCTGACGCGCTGAAATATAAGAACATGGATTCACGCCTTTTTCAAGCGCTGCAGCATAGAGCAGCGGCTTGAGCGTTGACCCGACCTGTCGTTTGGTATTTTCCCGCACGTGATCGTACTTAAAATATTTATTGTCGATCCCCCCTACCCACACCTTGATGTCTCCCGTCTGCGGCTCCATCGCCAGTACCCCCGTCTGAAGAAACTGCAGGTGATGTTTTAATGAATCATACGTGCTCATCTCCACGGCCTTCTCCCCTTCCCACGTAAACACTTTCGTCTTCAGCTTCCTTTTCAGCCTGGCAATCGCTTTTTCGTGCGACATTCCATCCGCAATCATTCGTTTATACTGCGGAAGCTGTTTGATCTTTGTGTTGGCGAGGGCTTCAATCTTTTTCTTGTTCAGTTGGTTTTGAAATTTCGCCTGAAGCGATTTCATGTGTGATCGCACAGCTTCCTCAGCATATTTCTGCATTCGCGAATCGATGGTCGTATAGATTTTCAGTCCGTCAGTATAAAGATTGTACGGGCTCCCGTCTTCTTTTTCGTTCTCTTTACACCATTGGAGCAGTTCGCGTTGAATATGTGCCCTGAAGTATGGAGCAAGGCCGGCCGTGTAACTGGTCGGGTTGTATTTCAGCGCCAAGGGTTTTGCCTGGAATCGTTTCTTGTCGTCTACTTTTATAAAGTCATATTTGCTCATCTGGGATATGACCACGTTCCTTCTTTTAACCGCGCGCTCTGGAAAAAGGCGGGGGTTATAATAATGAGTAGCCTTAAGCATTCCAATAAGCATGGCCGCTTCATCAATGGTGAGATCCTTTACTTTTTTGGAGAAGAATCGATCAGCCGCAGTCTTGACACCATAGGTGTTATCGGCAAAAGGGATCGTATTCAAATAAAGTACAAGGATCTCATCTTTCGAATAGACATTTTCTATCCGTTTGGCAATCAGAAATTCCCTCACCTTATTAATTGGCAGGGAAAGCATCATGTATGACTTTCGTGGATAGAGATTTTTGGCAAGCTGTTGGGTGATTGTGCTGCCCCCTCCAGACCCTTCGTCCTGCAGCAGTAAACTTTTGATGAGCACGCGAAAGAGGCTGCGGTAATCAATTCCATCATGTTCGAAAAAACGGATATCTTCGGTCGCGATCAGGGCATTCTTCAGGCTTTTTGGAATCTCGCTGGCGTCAACGGGGCTTCGATCCTGCTGATAGTAGCGCCCGAGTAAAACACTATCGGCACTGTAAACTTCGCTGGCAACCGGATTTTGAATATCGCGAAGATCCTCACGGGACGGAAGTTTGCCGAAGAATCCTGCCCACACCAGAAATACAAATCCAGCAGTCAAAGCAAGCACGCCAGCAGCACACCGGAGGGCAAGTCTGAAGAAACGTTTCCAAAAATTAGGTCGGCTAAAAAAATGCGTAATCCTAAAAGTCCACCCTCCCTGTCTGTCCGGCATAATTTCTTTAATCTTTGCTAGTAACGAAAAATACTGTTCCTTGTTATGCTAATGTGGCCGAGGCAACAATATGTGCGGGCAACCGTAAAAATTCTCTATTGATGGACTACGAAGACGTTGTATTGACGGAGCTTGTAATGTGGAAGCGCAAAATGAAACGCTCTCCATCGTTAACGAACGCACTTGCGAAGAAACTTCAAACACGGATCAACACAATTATTCCCGAGAAAATCCACAAATTTTTCACGGAGGCGATCCGGAACATGACGGAGGCAGTGTGTCTCGGAGCGGAATACACATCACCTCCACCGATGGGCGAAACCACGCTTGAGGTTCGCGAGGCACTCGTGAAAGAACGCATCAAATTCTACAGGAATACAGCCACGGCCGAGGGTGCCATCACCGGGGCCGGGGGAATTCTTCTGGGGCTTGCCGATTTTCCGTTATGGCTTGCATTAAAAATGAAAATGTTGTTCGAGATCGCTGCACTATACGGCCGCGATGTAAGTGACTACAAAGAACGTTTGTTCCTTCTTCACATTTTTGAGTTAACGTTTTCAAGCGCGAAGAATCGGGCGCAGGTATTTGAGAAGATTGAAAACTGGGAACAATATTCCAGGAGGCTGCCGGACAATGTAAAAAGTTTTGATTGGCGAACATTTCAGCAGGAATACCGCGACTACATTGATCTTGCAAAACTTCTGCAGCTCGTGCCTGGCATTGGCGCTGCAGTAGGTGCGGTAGTGAATCATCGTCTTACCGAAAAGCTTGGCAACACCGCCATGAATGCATTTCGACTGCGCCTGCACGATTCGTTAAAATTGCCGGGCATTCCGTAGAACACCCGGCAACTTTTGTTAAGGGACTACCTGGTAGCCCCAATACGAATCAACGTCACCATAATAAGTGTGATCGTTTGTGTCCGGCCAGTGATTTTTATCAAAACCCGGAGACATCCGGAGATAGTCTTTATCCTTGTTGAGAATAAATACATGTCGTCCCGGAGAGACGCGAAGTTCTTCGAATGGAATTGCGAACAACTTGCCACCAATACCTAAAAATGACCCATACTCAAGGACCGCATACTCAATGCGACCGGAATGAACGTTGATCATCAGGTTATCAATAGTACCAAGATCCTCACCCTGAGGGTTCTCAACCTTGTCGCCAATGATGGAAGTAGCCGTCAGTCGCTCCAATGGTCGGTTGGCATCCGGACCTTCCTGGTTAGTACCAGTCCTGTTGTCAACCTCAAAAGATTTCTCGAACGTTCTCATAAATACCTCCTCACTTTTAGTTACAGTTGATATCACGCTCATTTTGTAAAATACGATACCAATACCCGCGATTTTCACGATTTGAACCAGCTTAAACAATAAAAAAATCCAATCTTACGTCTTTAATAGCCGGTTGAGCACCTGAATCCAAATGAAAAAGAATCGCGTTACCATTGGCCATGTATTTAAAACGATCGTTTGGCCCAGAAGGAAGATCATCTTGGTCGGATTAATTCTGATCATCATCAGCAGGCTGTCTGGCCTGGTGCTTCCGGGAGCAACAAAATACCTGATGGACGAAGTTGTTGTCAAGCACGATCTGGATATGCTGAGGCTGATCCTCATTGCCGTGGTCGCGTCCATCATCATTCAGGCCGTCACATCCTTCCTGCTCACGAAACTATTAAGCGTGGAAGCCCAGCACCTGATCTCTGTTTTGCGCGCGCAGGTTCAGAAACAAATTCTGCGGCTGCCGATTAAATTCTTCGATAATACAAAATCCGGAGCGCTGGTCTCGCGTATCATGACCGATGTGGAAGGCGTACGGAATCTTGTGGGGACCGGCCTGGTGCAACTCGTAGGAGGTTTGCTCACCTCCGTGATCTGCCTTGCTGTTTTGATCAATATTAGTCCGATGATGACGCTTTACGTGCTCGTGCCAATCATCATTTTTGGACTAATCTCGTTGAAAGCATTTTCATACATCAGGCCGATCTTCCGCGAACGCGGTGTGCTGAACGCTGAGGTTACCGGTAGATTAACGGAGACGCTCAACGGTATCCGTGTGATCAAAGGATTTAATGCAGAGAGCCAGGAAATAAAAACATTTGAAAAGGGCGTTGACAAACTTTTTCAGAATGTCAAGAAGAGTCTTACGTCAACAAGCCTTGTCACCAGTTCGGCAACATTTCTGTTAGGGCTGGCCAGCACGGGCATTATGGGCATCGGAGCATACATGATCATCCACAATGATCTTACCCTTGGAGATTTTATTTCCTTCACCTTGTTCCTGGGCTTCATGATTGCACCCATTGTACAGATGAGCAACATTGGGAGCCAGCTTACCGAAGCGTTCGCGGGACTTGACCGCACAGAAGAAATCATGAACATGGAGCTTGAAGACAACGGGATCGACCGCACACTGACTATCGGCAAAATAAACGGTGACATTGAGTTCAAAGAAGTGGGATTCTCATACGAAGAGGGTAAAGATGTATTGAGGGGCATTAGCTTCACCGCCTCTGCGGGATCAGTGACTGCACTTGTTGGCACATCTGGCTCGGGGAAAACAACGATAGCAGGTCTTGCCGCCACGTTCCTGGTTCCGAAGAGCGGCCAGATTCTCCTTGATGGATTGGACTTGTCGAAGATAAGACTTGAAAGTTACCGGAGTCAGCTGGGCGTTGTGTTGCAGGACGACTTCCTGTTTGAAGGAACCATTCGCGAGAACATCCTCTTCCCACGCCCCAATGCCACGGAAGAAGAATTGATGCAGGCCGTGCGATCTGCCCACGTAGATGAGTTTACGAATCGTTTTGAGGATGGATTGAATACGGTGATCGGAGAGCGCGGAGTCAAACTATCGGGAGGTCAGCGCCAGCGGGTAGCGATTGCGCGAGCCATCCTTGCCGATCCCAGAATTCTCATCCTCGATGAGGCCACGTCTAACCTTGACACGGAAAGCGAATCATACATCCAGGAGAGTCTTAAACGACTTATGAAAGGCCGCACCACGTTCGTCATTGCCCACCGCCTGAGCACTATCCGGCAAGCCGACCAGATTCTCGTGATCGAACAGGGGTCCATTGTTGAACGCGGCAAGCATGAAGAGCTGATTGACAAAAAGGGACGATACTTCCAGCTGTACACGTACCAGGCCCGGATTTGACCGCCCCAGGAAATACCAAGATCCAAGTTTCAAGTTCCATGTTTTAAGGGTCGTGAACTCCTGGCTGAATATTCATATTCGGGTTTTGGAACTTGGATCCTGGAATTTGGTCTTATCCGCGTCTAGCCTCTCCTTCCCATCTTCCTGATTAACCACACAACAATCACGATTACGAGGACGACCACAAAAATCCCGGCATAGAAGCCAGCGCTAAAAATGTCGCCAATCACCTCACAACTCGTGAGGGTAAGCAGCATGAGCATGAAACAATAGGCAATTAACTTTTTCATTTCCATTATAATTAAGACAATACGTTATCGGTTGTTCCAGGGCGATCTTTCATTCGCGGCTGATTGATTTCGCGCACCTGTGTTTTCTTCCTGATCTTCATATTTAGCACTTCGATACCGAGTGCAAACGCCATGGCAAAATAGATGTATCCCTTAGGCACATGAACGTGCAGACCCTCCACCACAAGCACTAAACCGATCATCATCAGGAAAGAAATAGCAAGCAGCTTCATGGCCGGATGTTTATGAATGAAATCGCTGATCCGCTGCGCAAACACCAGCATCACAACCAATGCAATGACAATGGCGATAATGATAATAAGCACATTCTCAACAAGTCCAACAGCTGTCAAAATAGAATCAAGCGAAAAAACAATGTCGAGCAGGATAATCTGGATGATGGCATTACGCAAGGACAACACCTTCACGGTACGCTGATCCTCGCTTTCACCCTCGAGCTTGGCGTGGATCTCGGATGTACTCTTACCAAGAAGGAAAAGTCCGCCTATGATCAGGATGACATCGCGGAGGCTTAGTTCGAAGGAGCGTATCGTCAGAATTGGATCTTTCAGGCCGATAATCCAATTCACCGCGAGCAACAACGCAATTCGAACCAGCAGTGCCAGGAAGATGCCGATGTTACGCGCTTTCTTTTGGTCGTTTCGCGGTAATCTTCCTGCGGTGATCGATATGAAGACGACATTATCAATACCAAGAACGATTTCAAGAAAGGTGAGTGTGACCAGACTGACAATTCCTTCGGTGGTGAAAAGACCTTCTACCATAATCGCTCTTCCATTTTGTTAACATGTGTTAAAAAATAATTCCAGCTCTTTTCCGGCTCGTCTGGCATGGCATTTTAAACGGCTGATGTTATGACAACCCAGACATATCCGCCCTTTATGCGGATCAGCATGACCCTGCTGACCATTGCGCTGTTGTTAACAGGGCTCTACCTGGGTCGGGGCATTTTGGTCCCATTTTTCTTCGCATGTCTGCTGGCAACCGTCCTGAATCCGTTGGTCAATTTCCTAACACGCAGAAAAGTGGACCGAGTACTAGCGATCATGCTTTGCCTTGTGATGGCACTGGGCCTGATCTTCGGAGTTGTCTATTTTCTCTCCACGCAGATAGGAGCCTTCCTGGAGGATATTCCGGTTCTTAAAGAGCGACTCAATGAGATTATTGTGCAGGCAAAAGTATGGGTGCGTGAGAATTTTAATATCGGCTTCCGCGAACAGGACCGCTATTTAAAAGAAACTACCGAAAACATGAATCGCGGAAATCAGCCAACGCTGGTTCAGCGAACATTTATCACGATCACTGAACTGATTTCATACACCATATTCCTTCCGGTCTACACATTCCTGATCCTGTATCACAAAACACTCATCATTAAATTCCTGACCGACATATTTAAAAAGAGCGAAGAAGACAAGGTGGTCGAGGTGATGATTGAAGGTCAGAGTATCACGCAACAATACCTGACTGGCCTCATGATTGAGACATCGATTGTATTTGCGCTGAACACTGTAGGTTTCCTGATACTTGGAATCAAGTACCCGGTGTTTTTAGCGCTGATTGCGGCCCTCCTCAACATTGTGCCTTACATCGGTATGCTGATCGCGAATGTATTCTGTGTGATGGTAACTTTGGTATCCGCGGATCCAAGCTTTAACGTGCTATGGGTGGCTGGAGTGCTTGCCGCAGTTCAGATCGTTGACAACAATGTGCTGATGCCGTTTATTGTCGGGAGCAAAATCAAGATCAACGCGCTTGCCCTTATTCTGGCGGTGGTTACCGGTGGCGCAATCTGCGGTGTGCCTGGGATGTTCCTGGCCGTACCCGGACTCGCGATGCTGCGCGTCATTTTCGAACGAGTGCAAAGCCTCAAACCGTGGGCGTTGTTGCTGAGCGATGAGGTTACTGAACAACGCGAAGAAAAAAATCCGCTTAAACGAGCATTTACAAAAGCTCGGGAACGGGTGAAGAAGAAGCAGGAGGCGAAAAAGAAAGAGAACCAGTGAGTGCGGGCCACGAATGGCAGTACCTCCGACTTAGACTATGGTGCCAGACATGCAGTGCGGACCGAAACGGTGCTCCGAAATTTTGGTCTATCTGACAGACCACTGTATTGACGTTTGGGGTACCGATTGGTCTGCACCGACCAAGATGTGCATCGAATGCTCAAACGGTGTCGCGGTCAACGCAGCATACACCAATAAGAGCCACGGATTTCTACACGTTGACTCTACCCGCTGACTTTGCTCAAAAAGAGTGCACTCCCGCCTGGGTTTACTCCCCAGACTGCGAAGATGCAGCTTCCTGATTTTTCTTCTTACGGGCTTGTTTCCTGAAATAGCCTCTCAGAAGAAAATTATGCTGAAGCGCTTCCATGTTCTCGTCAAGCTTTTGCGTAGCGTTTTCGGCATTCTCGATCGTGTTCTTAATTCGGTCGCCAGTCGCCTTATCATTCAATAGTGCGCCAATAGCATTATCATCCTCATTCAATTTTACCGAAAGGTCCTGCAGATTATCTGTTACAGTTTTTGCATTGGCTGTAACCTGCTGAATGCTTACCAGGGATTCTTTAAAGGCATTCGCATAGCTTGTGTCGCGGATCAGGGTTGGCATCAATCCCGTTCCATTACGGAGTTCATATAACATCTTGTGGAGTTCCGCGGAAGCGTTTGCAGTATTATTACCGGTTTGAGAAATATTTGCCACGGCCTGGCGCAGTTCCTGCGCGAGGGCACCATCGTTCAAAAGTTCGCCTACAATGCCCTGTCCTTTACTGATCTTGTCGGCAATAGCACTTAGGTCCGCTGTCAGCGACTTCGTGTTATCGCCAACATCCTTCGCAATATTTATGAGTTCCTGCGTGTCTGGTGGTGACGTTGTGTTAATTACATCATTCTCAGCAATGGGCTCTGGCGCGCTTCCAGGACGAATTACAACAATCTTATTGCCCACCAGACCGTCCGACCCAATAGACGCTGTAGCATCCTTGCGCAAGAACTCGCTTTGACGGTCTTTCAGACTCAGCTGAACGATAACCTTGCCTTCGGAAGCGATCCGAACCTCTTTCACCGTTCCGATTTTGACACCGGAAAGCCATACGTTATCCCCTTCCTTCAAACCCTCTACATTCTTAAACTCTGCTGAAATGTTAAAGGTGCGGCTGAAAACGTTATTCTCACTTCCAATGAGAAACGCAGCCATCACGAAAAGTGCAAGCCCTCCTAAAACAAACGCCCCGAGCTTCACCTGTTGTCCTACCTCTTTAGTCTCCACGGTATCTATCGTTTAATTTCAAATTCAATACTTAAAAAATGGTTCCAGTTCTGGTTCCCTAGTCTCTTTCAGTTCTTCAAATGTGCCCTCCACCCGACTCACGCCACCAATAAGCGCCACAATCCGGTCAGACGTGTGTTTGGCGCTGCTGATATCGTGGGTGATGATGATCGATGATGTCTTGTATTTTTCTCGCACCGACAGGATCAGATCATTGATTTCCATTGAAGTGATGGGATCCAAACCGGAAGTGGGCTCGTCATACAGCATGATCTTGGGCTTAAGAATTAACGTGCGGGCTATGCCAACGCGCTTTTTCATGCCACCTGATAATTCCGCGGGCATTTGATCCATGGTGTGAAGCAGACCAACGTCTTCCAGCGCCTCCGCTGCAAGCTCCTTGAGTTTGTTTCGATCATAGATTCCCAGGTTGCGTTTCAATGGGAACTCGAGGTTCTCACGGATCGTCATAGAATCATACAATGCGCTGCCCTGGAACGAAAAACCGATTTCAAGCCGGAGCTGGTTTAATTCTTTGGGATTAAGTTTGAATACGTCCTTTCCCAACACATTGATCGAGCCGGAGTCGGGCTTGATCAAACCTACCATACACTTTATCAGCACCGATTTACCCGTTCCCGAACGGCCCAGGATAACAAGGTTCTCACTTTGGTAAAGGTCGAGGTTAACGCCTTTGAGCACGTCACGGTCTCCAAAGGATTTGTGGAGATCGCGAATAGAGGCAACTACCTCCCTGTCCTGATGCTCAATTCCCCGTTCCCGCGCGATATCGTTTTCCGGTATACGCATGCTACCTGAATAAATTGATGAATTGAAGGCTTAACAGGTCAATCACGAAAATCATGATCATAGACACAACTACCGCGGTATTGGCTGCTTTGCCAACGCCCGTTGTTCCTTTTTCAGAATGATAGCCGGCATAGCTCCCAACAATTCCAATGGCAAAGCCAAAGAAGGCCGACTTGATCAGCGATGAGAATACATCAGTGTAGGTCACGTTGGTTGCCACCTCATTGAAGTACAAGGAAAAGCTTGAGCTGTTGAAAAAATTGACCATCATGAATGAGCCTAGCAAGGCTACCACGTCAGCATAGATCACCAGCAGCGGAAGCATGAGGGTGGTTGCTGTAACCCGCGAAACAACCAGGTATGAAAACGGGCGAGTACCCGAGACTTCCATCGCATCGATCTGCTCGCTGACCTGCATGCTTCCAAGTTCTGCACCGATATTTGAGCCCAGTTTTCCAGCGCAGATCAGCCCGGTAATCAGCGGTCCCAACGATCTGACAACAGCTTGTGACACCAGGGACGGCAACCATGACTCCGCCCCGAAAGATGCAAGCGAGGGCCTTGACTGGCGAGTGAATACAACACCCGCAATAAATGCTGTAAAAGTGATCAGGAACAGTGACCGGTTTCCGACAAAATAGCACTGACGCAAGATCTCCTTGCCCTCATACGGAGGGAGGAAAAAATTTTTGATAACCCGAACAACAAACTGGTAGATCTCGGCTACCTGCAGAAGAAATCTCCTAAGCTTCATGAATTAACCTGACAACACGAGCAACGATTACATAAACATGCCCAGAACGATCGCGGAAAGAAATGCCGGTTAAGGGAGGGAAACCGGCAAACGCAAACCATTCGTGTGGAATTTTATACTCAAGCGGTTAATGAAGCCTGAAGGACCTGCGATCACACGGGCACAAATATTTGAGATGTAGGCGAAAATTGCGCTCGGTATTTCATGCAGACAAAAGTGGGTAGAGTTTTCAAGAAAACTCTGAAAGTGGTCGGTTGGGTTGTAGGCACCGTACTCGTTTTATTACTTCTAATTATTGCGGCTGTTCAGATTCCTGCCGTTCAGCAAAAGATCACACAGAAAGCAGTAACATTCCTCGAAGAGAAAATCGGAACCCCGGTTGAAATCGAAAAGCTCTATATCTCCTTTCCAAAGAACATTGTACTGACCGGCTTTTACCTGGAGGATCAGGCGAAAGACACGCTGTTATACGTGGGCAAGCTGAAAATCGACACAGACCTGTGGGCGCTGACCAGGAACGAAATCCAGTTGAACGACATCACATTGGAGAACACGCTGGCGAACATTAAGCGGACTGAGAACGACAGTGCCTTTAATTATACCTATATTCTCGATGCCTTTGCTGGTGATTCAACCGCAACACCCGACACCCTAGAGCAGAAAGGATGGAAATTTTCGCTTGAAACAATCGCACTGGAAAAGATCCGCGCAAACTACAACGATTACCTTACCGGGAACCATGCTGATGTTGTGCTCGGTGAATTTGAACTAGCGATGGACGAGTTCGACCTCGAGAACCTTGTGTTTGGGATCGAAGACATCACCCTGCGAAACACAGCATTCAACGTTCGGCAAACAAAGCTACCAGAGGTTACCGAAGCTGTAGCCGAGGAAACCTACGATTCTTCAACGCTCGATTTTAATTTCGATGAGCTGGTTCTGGATAATGTAAGAGGCACCTACACCCAGGAGGTGACCGGGCAGGCACTGCGTGTTGACATTGGTGAAACTGAAATCAAAGCAAACGCCATTGATCTGAAAAATCAAAAGATCGACCTCGACAAGCTCCTGTTGAATCGCTCGTTTATCTCGTATCAACAGCATCCATCAAAAGCGAGCTCGGCTAATCAAGCCGCCTCGTCTCAGCCTGCGCAAAAGGCGTCTTCGGGCCAGTCAGCAAGTGCAGTCAAGAACACATCAGCGAATAAGCCGTGGGATATCGCACTAAACACACTTGAACTCAGCGACAACAACATTCAATACTACGACTTCACGAAAACTCATCAGCCCAAGTCTGTGGATTTTGATCACCTCTGGATCACCAACCTGGGTCTGACTGCGGAAGACATGCGAATGCACGGATCGGAGATTGAGGCAAACCTGAAACGGTTTTCGTTCCTGGAGAAGTCCGGTTTTAGCCTTCGAGACCTGAAAGCTAACCTCAAGGTGACAGAAGATACAGCAACACTTGACGAGCTGGTGGCGCTCACCGGGAACAGCAGACTTAATTTTTCAGCAAGCCTGGGCTTCGAATCCTTCGAGACTATTGGACTGACATATCCCGAGGCCACCGTCAAGGCAAAGGTTGATAAGTCCTTTCTTGGGGTGCGCGATCTTTTATATTTCACACCCCACATTCTTGACAGCCTCCCGGTCAACGTGCGAGCTTCAGACCGCATTTTTCTCGATGCATTTGTTAACGGCAAGGTCAACAACCTGAATATCCACCATCTCACACTCAACGCTTTCAAAGACACTTTCCTCAAGGCGGGTGGATCAATCGCTGGGCTGCCTGACGCGAATAATCTTCACCTGGACCTGGCCATTGAGAAATTCTATACAACCGGGCGCGACATTGGTAATGTTTTGCAGGACACCCTCCTGCCCGATTCAATAGCAATTCCAAACTGGATAAACCTAAATGCAAAGTATAAGGGTAGTTTTAAAAAAGCACAGTTCAACACGTTGCTCGCGACAAGCATAGGTTCGCTCGATGCAAAAGGCAAGATCAATCTTGACTCGACCTCCAGCACACGGGGTTTCGAAGGGCAGGTTGCCGTGAATGAATTTGACCTTGGTTATTTTCTGATGCAGCCAAAGACCATCGGAAAGCTTAACCTGCAGGCATCGCTGAAGAGCGAAGGTCTCACCAAAGAAGAGATGAACAGCGCGGTAAAGGCCACAATTCATAGCTTCGTTTACAAAGGCTACCAATACAAAAACCTACAGTTGTCTGGAACAGTGAAAAACGACATTCTGAAAGGGTGGGCATCACTGGAGGACCCGAACCTGGAATTCGCGCTGAAGGGTGATTACAATTTCCAGGACGAAGTTCCAAAATATGATTTCACATTCGATCTCAAAAACATCGATATGAAAGCGCTGAATCTCTCTGCGCGGCCGTTGCGAATGCGAGGCGTGCTGGATGTAGATCTGGCTACCGCAGATTTCAAGATTCTGAACGGACATGTTGGAATCCGAAAAGTAGCCGTGTATAACGGTGACGACCTTTACGCTGTCGACTCCCTGCTTTTTGCTTCCATCGACCAGGAAGGGCGTTCAGAGATCAACATCGACTCCGATATCATGAAGGGAAGTTTTGCAGGCAACATCAACATCTTCGAGATGCCTGCCGCACTGCGCGAATACTTCAATACCTATTACTCATTGCACGATAGTGTCAAGCAAAGCTATGAAGAGCCGCAGCAATTCAAGTTTCACCTTAAGCTCAAGAAAACGGATTTGATCACCGACATCCTCCTCCCGCAGTTGACCTCTTTCGTTCCTGGCGAACTTAAAGGCGACTTTGATAGCAAGGCCAAGCGCTTGAATATGAGACTCGACATTGCTGACATTCAATACGCAAAAATCGGAGTAAGGAAATTCTTGTTCAGCGCCAACTCAAACCAGGAAAAGCTTAACTACAACGTATTTATTGACCAGATCAATTACGACTCTGCCCGCGTTGACGGGCTGGAATTCAACGGCACAGTGCAGAACGATTCGATCAAAACAAACCTGATCATTCTAGACTCGCTCGATCTTTATAAATATGTGCTGGCGGGTACTTTCTTTAGCAAGGAGAAGGAATTTGAGCTTAAGCTCGACCCGGACGACATCAGGCTTAATTATGAAAGCTGGAGCGTACCCCCCACAAACTTCATCCGCTTTGGCGGCCCCAAGGTTGTGGCGCAGGATGTTGAACTCGTGAACGGTCGCGAAAAAATCATCTTTGAATCGAAGCCAGATCTGGCATCACCGATGTTTATCGGCTTCCGCGAGCTTAACCTCGAATACCTGGTCAGCATGGTTGCGCAGGAAAAGCCTGTCTCGGGATTGCTGCAGGGCGATATAAACATCTACCCTGACACAAGCATGTTCAAATTCACCTCCGACATCAAAATCACTGATCTGCAATTTTCAGAATTACCCTGGGGAAATCTGACGTTGAATGTTGAACAGCATGTTAAGGATCGGTTTGACGTAAACTTTAGTCTCGTTGGTAAGAACAACGATATCCGGACAGAGGGATACTACACTGGTGGACAAAATGCGGCAATCGACCTTTCTACTAAAATCAACCGCTTCGACCTTGCGGTGGTCGATCCGCTGGTCTCAAGCCAGGTGCAAAACCTGAAAGGCCAGCTCACGGGTGATATTGCCGTGAAAGGCAAACCATCCAAACCAGACATTGATGGCTTTATTAATTTTTCAAACACACAGTTCCTCTCAACGTTTTTAAATACAAATTTCACCCTGAAGAATGAGCGGATCCGGTTTATTGAAGAAGGTTTGGGGTTCGACAATTTCAAGCTGGTTGACCGCGATAACAATACCGCGACACTTGACGGTGTGATCGCCACGAAGGATTACTCTACCTTTCAATTCAAGCTCGACCTCGTTACCAAGAACTTTCAACTGCTGAATACCACGGCAAAAGACAACGAAATGTTCTACGGTCGCGTGGGATTAAACGCCAATGCACGCATTCGTGGCACCTCCACGAATCCAAAAGTTGATGTTGAACTCGGGCTCACCGATGGTAGCACCCTCACCTACATCGTACCTCAGTCAGAAGCCAGCATCCTTGAACAACAGGGAATTGTAGTATTCAAGGATAAAACTTTCAAAGGTGACAAGTTCATGAACCAGGTTCAGAAAGAACTCGCTGACAGCGTCAAAGCAAAATTTGTAGGTATAGATCTGACCGCCAAAGTTGAGTTAACCGATAAAGAGTCGTTTACCGTGATCATCGATCCTACTACGAACGACCAGTTGACAGTGAAGGGGAACACCACCCTTACCCTGAGCATGGATCAGACCGGTGACATGCAGCTATCTGGCCGATACGAAATTTCCGAAGGAACCTACAACCTCTCCTTCTACAAGTTTGTCAAGCGCGAATTCCAGATTGAAAAAGGAAGCACGATGACTTGGTCGGGCGATCCACTCAATGCAGAGATGGACATCCGTGCAATTTATAATGTGGAAACTGCGCCCATCGACCTGCTTTCAAATCAGCTCGTGGGTTCCGACCAGAGTGAGATCAACCGATACAAGCAGCGGCTTCCCTTCCAGGTGTTCCTCCTGCTCGGGGGTCAGCTTCTGAAGCCTGATGTCAGCTTTAGGTTGGACATGCCAATGGAAGAACGTAACGTGTTTGGAGGAAATGTCTATGCGCGGTTGATGGATATCAATACCCGCGAATCTGACCTCAACAAGCAGGTGTTTGCGCTCTTGATCCTGAAGCGGTTTGTGTCAGACAATCCTTTTGAAAACCAGGGATCACAAGGGCTTGCGGGGACCGCGCGAAGTAGCGTGAGCAAAATCCTGACGGAGCAATTGAACCGGTTGTCAGAAAACGTGCGCGGAGTTGAATTGAGCTTTGATGTGAAATCCTACGAGGATTACCAATCCGGGCAGGCGGAAGGCCAAACCGAGCTTGAGCTTGGTCTCTCTAAGAGTTTGCTGAACGATCGTCTTGTGGTGAAGGTGTCAGGCAACGTTGATGTTGAGGGCCAGAATTCGAACCAGGAAGTGACCGACTACATTGGCGACCTCGCGCTGGAATACCTCCTTACCGATGATGGAAGGTTCAGGATCACCGGCTTCCGAAATTCAAACTACGATATGATTGACGGTGAACTAACTGAAACCGGTGCGGGCCTCATTTACATTAAAGATTACAATACCCTCCGAGAACTTTTTAAAGCAAATGCAAAAGAGAAAAAAAAATAAAATCGCTGATCGGTTCGGGGTGCAAGCCATGAAGCACGTTCCATCACTTATCGTTTTGCTCCTCCTCTGCAGTTGCTCGGCCATGAAATATGTTCCCGACAACCAGGTGCTGTACACCGGCTACGACATCAAACTCATTCCTGAAGGACGCGTGAAAGCGAAGAAGCGGATCAAAGAAATTATGGATCAAAACGTTTCTCCCAAGCCGAACACAAAGATCCTCGGAATGCGGCCGGGACTCTGGTTCTACTATGTTGCTGGTGAAACGCAGCGCACAAAAGGATTCCGGGCGTTTGTGAAAAACAAGCTCGGGCAGGTTCCCATTTACATGCGGGACGTGGACGCAGAGAAAACGGCAAAGTTTGTCAAAGGACATCTGGTGAACAATGGTTTCTTCCAGGCTGAAGTCACGCATAAAACTGAAATCAAGAATAAGAAGGGAACCGTGACGTACACGGCACGCGTGCATCGCCCCTATCGCCTGCGCAAGATTGACTACCCAACCAACGATACGCTTTTCAAGAATATTGACAGCATTCGCATGGACTCCTATCTCAAACCGAATCAGCGTTATAACCTGGAACGTCTGCAGGCTGAGCAGGAACGAATTGAGTCTGATCTCGAAGATTATGGCTATTTCTTTTTCGATGACCGGCACCTGATCTTTGAAGCGGATAGCACGGTGGGAAATAAGCAGGTAGACCTTACGCTGACGCTTGAAAAAGATGTCCCTAAAAAAGCCACCCGAATCTATCGGATTGGATCCGTCAGCATCTTCCCCGACTACACACTTCTTGACGATTCCTTAATACGCGCAGCAGATACGCTCGTGGTGGACGGCTACAACTACATCGACCGCCAAAAAAACTACCGTCCAAAGGTCATTACGCGGGTGATCAATCTCAAAGAAGGAAACATTTACAGGCGCGAAGACCGTGAGTTTACCTTAAGTCACCTTATGGGACTTGGATCCTTCAAGTTTGTCGACATTAAGTTTACGGAAGACGCAAACGATTCAACCATCCTTAACACCGGCATCTACCTGACGCCATATCTTAAGAAATCCATCCGTGCCGACTTACAGGCGACCTCGAAGTCCAACAACTTTGTAGGCCCAGGCTTCAGTGTAAAGTTCACAAACCGAAATTTCCTGGGCGGCAGTGAGCGCTTCGATCTTTCATTCACTACGGGTTATGAAGTGCAGATCAGCCGTAAAATACCAGAGCCTTTAAATGCATTTGAAATTGGCGTGGAGTCGAAGCTTTCGTTTCCGCGGTTCGTGTTACCCTTTGAGATCCACTACCCAACCCGCAAATACCTGCCGGCAACAGACGTCAACCTGGGCTTCCGTGTGCAGCAACGCATTAATTACTTCCGGTTGAACTCATTCAACCTTGGATATGGCTACACCTGGCGCGAGAACACGTTAAAAACACATGAGCTCTATCCGATCGACATCAGTTACATGCGCCTTGGGGATATCTCCGCAGAATTTGACACCCTGATTAGAACGAATCGATTCCTGGCGCGTTCCCTGGAGAATCAGTTTATCATGGGTGCCCGTTACAGCTACACGCTGAACACGCAGGTAAACGAAGAGCGTAACGAAAAATTTGTCGAGCGGGAATTTCAGCGCAATCACTTTTATTTCAACGCAAAGGTTGAATCTGCCGGGAACCTGGTTCACTTGCTGCGCGGTGGAAATTTTACCAACGACACGGAAAATGAATCGTTGAAGATCTTCGGCTCAGCCTACTCGCAATTCCTGCGTAGTGAAATCGACTTCCGTTATTACTACCAGCTCGATGAAAAGAATCAAATCGCAAGCCGCATTACTGGCGGCACTGGTTACGCCTACGGGAATGCATTGACGTTGCCTTACATCAAACAATTCTCTGTTGGCGGATCAAACAGCGTGCGCGCATTTCCGGCTCGCTCCATTGGGCCCGGCACGTATGACGTGCGTTCCGACCCCGACAATGAAAACAATATCCTCTTCCTCGACCAACGTGCAGATATTAAGATCGAGGGCAGCATCGAGTATCGGTACGATATCACCAAGCTCATCAAAACAGCAGTCTTTATGGACGCTGGAAACGTTTGGCTCTGGACTGAAGATACAGACAGGCCCGGCAGTGGCTTCAACAGGCGGCAATTCTTAAATGAACTGGCAGTGGGCACCGGAGCGGGAGTACGCTTCGACTTTAACTTTTTTGTTCTGCGATTCGATTTGGCTTTCCCCGTTCGCAAGCCTGACGAGCAGCGTTGGGTGTGGAACGAAATTGCGTTGGGAGACAAAGCATGGCGCCAGGAAAACCTGATCCTGAACATTGCCATTGGTTATCCATTCTAACACCACACTGGACGTATTCCGTGGAAATATTTCCCAAAAGGAAAATCCAAGTTGTGGGTACGTTTATGGTAGTCAGGTATGAAACGGATAAAGCTAAGAGACGATGAAAACAAGTTTGATTTTTTTGTTGGGTTTGGGAATGGGAACGGTACTTGGAATTCTCATTGCTCCCGAGGCGGGAAGGATCACCCGTAGAAAGATAAGAGAGGAAGCGGATCGAATCATTGACCAAGCGCTCGCAAAGAAGCAGCTGAAAGAACTGGAAGCAGAAATGCCAGATGAAGTGGTAGTGGTGGCTGAAGAGCGATACACAATCTAACCCGAACGATCATGAGCTTATTTTATAAAGCAGCCGGAGCGATACTTGCACCCTTTCGCTATGCCGAACGTGAAGTCAACCAAATGAAGGCGATTGCAAAAGAAGACCTGCAGGCATTTATGGCGAATGCCATCAAGATGGCGATCATTGGAGTGGTAGGATTCCTGATCTTATTATTCGGAAGCATTGCGGCAGCAGCAGCCATCAATCAGGCTACGGAGAGCCAGTACCTTGGCTATCTGATTGTAACAGGATTTTATGCCCTGGTTGCAGCCGGCCTCTATGTTTGGAAGCGATCTGCAGACAAGAAGCACGAGAAGGAGCACAATGCGCTGACGGTACGCAGACCGATTCATTCATAATGACAGCGCTTAAAAAAATTAAGGTGTCGCTGAGACACCTTTTTGCATTTTAAGAACTGTGGCTAGTTTGTGTTCCGGGGTTTTCCTCCAGGCTGACCATTGGAGCGCTTACTCTTGTTAAATGGTCTGCGCTTTCCATTGAATTTTTTCTTGGTGCCGGACTGCGCTGTAAACACAGGCCCTTCTCCAAACTCTTCCGGGATCGGCATGCGAGTGATCTCTTTTCCAATCAGACGTTCAACACGGTTGAATTTTGGATAGTCCTTTTCATTAACGAACGTGATCGCCACACCCGTCTTCTCTGCCCGTGCTGTTCGACCAATGCGGTGCACGTAATCTTCCGCATCATGGGGAGTATCATAGTTGACAACCAGTCCGATCCCCTCCACGTCAATTCCTCTCGAGAGGATATCCGTACCGATCAAAATCTGGAGCTGCCGGTTCCTGAACTTCGTCAGAATTTGTTCGCGCTCACCCTGCTCAAGATCAGAATGGAACGATTGCGCAGAGAGACCTGCCCTTGATAGCTCATATCCAAGCTTCTTTACATTCTCTTTAGAATTTGAGAAGACGATAATGCTTTTGTGATCGTCTTTCTTCAGAATGTTCTTCAGTAAACCGCTTTTTTGATTGTCGTACACCATGTAAGCCTGCTGAACAATTCCTTCTGCGGGTTTTGAGATCGCGATGTTTACCTCTTTCGGATTTTTTAAAATTTTATTCGCGAGGATGCGGATCCTGGGTGGCATCGTAGCGGAAAACAGCAACGTTTGGCGATCGACAGGAAGATGGCTGATGATCTTGACAATGTCATCAAAGAAGCCCATGTCGAGCATTCGGTCGGCCTCATCTAAGACCAAATGTTGCAGGTGACTGAAATCGATCTTACCCGAAGCCAGCAAGGCGATCAATCGGCCTGGAGTTGCGATAATGATATCCGCACCGGATTCCATCGCTTTCCGCTGCTGATCCCACGTGGCACCATCATTTCCGCCATACACTGGAATGGAACTCACACCAATGAAATATCCAAAACCTTCCACCTGCTGATCGATCTGGAGCGCGAGTTCGCGTGTAGGAGCAATCACCAAGGTGTTGAGGTGGCGCTTCTCGCTATGGATGATTTTGTTAAGGATTGGCAGAATGTACGCTGCTGTCTTACCAGTGCCCGTCTGAGCGCACGCGATCAGGTCATTGCCGGCAAGGATCAAAGGGATGGTGTTTTGTTGCACCGGGGTTGGTTTTGTATAACCCATTGCGTCTAAGCCCTCTGTAAGACGCGTGTCAAAATTAAAATCGTTGAATGTCAATGTGGTGATTGTTGTGTGATTCTACAGCCAGGAAGCTGTCAAAAATTGCATTTAAATGAAAAAGTCGGCTTCAGCCTCGACAAAGATACGAAAAAAACGACACAGCTGACGCCTGGAACTTAACCTGCTTTCTGGCATAAAGGTTCCCTGCCACATTGAAGGTAAATACGCGCAGCGTCCCTGAGGCGGGACTCGATGCTTGACTCCGCAAGCATCAAACCATGGGTTCGGCCCAGTGAACCTGGCTTACACGGATCAGCTATTCAGCCCTTACATTTAAACCCCACAAAAAGCATTGAAGCCACCATCGACAGGAACGGTAACGCCAGTCACAAATTTCGATGCATCCGAGCAAAGCCAGATCAGTGTTCCAACCAATTCATCAGGCTCGCCAAATCTTCCAAACGGTGTGTTGCGAATAGCAGATTCTCCACGTGGCGTGTAGCCTCCCTCCGGCTTTGTAAGCAAATTCCGATTCTGCTCCGTGATAAAAAAGCCAGGAGCAATTCCGTTTACACGGATGCCTTCACCAAACTTCTTTGCCATTTCAATGGCTAGCCATTCTGTGAAATTCATCACGGCCGCCTTTGCTGCAGAGTATCCAACGACTCGGGTAATCGACCGGAAAGAAGACATCGAAGCGATGTTTATAATTACGCCTTTCTTGTTCGTCACCATCGATTTGGCAAAGACCTTCGAAGGCAACACGGTACCGGTAAGGTTCAGATCAACGACTTTTTCAAACTCAGGAATTTCCAGATCAAAAAAAGTCTTATCAGGTGCAATCACAGCACCCGGCATGTTACCACCAGCTGCATTCACCAGGATGTCCAGCTTTCCATACATTGACATAAGCATGTCGTTTGCCTTTTCAAGCGCCTCCGCATCGAGCACATCTGCCTGAATAAAAACTCCCTCACCGCCACGCGCCTTAATCTGCCTGACAACATTTTCTCCCGCTTCACTCCTTCTTCCTAACACTGCTACCTTTACACCCGCATCGGCCAGGCCGATTGCCATTGCAGTTCCAAGGACCCCGGTGCCACCCGTAATAAGTGCTGTCCTGCCCGAGAGGTCAAATAATGATCTTGCCATTTAAAATTTTTGTTGAAACGATTTCATAAAACTATCGATGGACGTAGCGTCAAGCGTAGTCCCACCGTGAACCAAAACCCGATATCGAATAGTGACGGGCTTATCTTTCGCCAGTTCAAAATTCAGCTCGTGAGCTCCTTTACTGAAAATTTTTTGTCCAAACGGATTTGCCGCAAACAATCCATATCCCCTCGCATGCCAGTAGGTCGGGTAGCCGATATTCCGCGGATGATCAATGATCGCGATCGTAATTGGCTGCCCGTCCTTCGTTCCTTGCAGCATCGTCCAGTCCGAGCGCTTACCCCACGTTGAATCTCCCTGCACATTCTCCCGATTGACATAATTCCCCGTCACGCCTTCGTTATTCATCTGTGCAACCTCCGTCACTTTCCCATGACTGTCAACGAAATTGTCTTTTTGCATAGATGGCAGCTCGAGCGACCTGGCCACGCGGATCCCTAACGCACCATCTTTTACATCTTTGAACACAACTCTTTCTGCCACAGCTTTAAGTGAAGCCTTGCGGTCAATGATGAACGTGCCGCCTGAAACTGAAAAATCAAACGTGGTTGTTTCTTCGATCAATACTTCTCCCGTGGAATTCACCCAATTGCTCAGCGTCACCAGCCTTGCCTGGTCACCAACAATTCGTTTTTCTACAACTCGTTTGTGCCTGATGGACCCGTATTGCGACTTCTTGTCAGCGGGAATAGCGGAGCTGTTGTTCCAGAAATCCAGGCCATTTACACTTTCGTAGTTAAACCAGAGTCCAACATGGTGAGGGTGGTCAGTGCGCTCACCTTCTCTTGGAGCGATGGGCCATCCACGCGTCACGGTCACCCCGGAGAGCGTCTTAATCGGAAATAATACTGGCTTCTCTGTTGAGTCGAAATAACAGTAAGCCGTGAGGAGTTTGTTGTTATACAAGACCTCAACTTTTTTTGCTGCCACGTTTTCGCGGAACGAAAATCCATCCTGAGCCAAACCTGCTATCGAAACACAAAAACTTAGAAGAAGCGCTAGTGGGAATGGTCTTCTCATGTTTCAGTATTTAAACGGTTTTCCGTTGGCAATCACTTCCTGGGTCTTCTCATCGAACGTAATTTTTGAACCAGTGCGGGCGGCAGCATTCGTCATGATGCAGGCGATGGCGTGTGCATAACCTGCTTCGGCAGGAGCATTGGTTGCCTTGCGGTCGCGAACCCCTTCCATCCAGTTCCTCATGTGGTTGATCGTTGTTACATCCCCACCCGTGTTAGCAGAGGACACTGTTTTCACCGACATATCGGCCAGGTTGAGTTGCGGAAGAAGGTTGGCTGACATATTCATCGCCTTCGCGTGATTCTCCTGCAAGCCACCTGCGGGCGAGACAGTGTTCGAATTTAAATTCAGCTCGCCCCCATTCGAATAATAAATTTCCTTCGGGTTTTCATCACCGTTGTGCATGCGGGACGAGAAGACCACCTGGAAGCCAGTATCGGCTTTATCTTCAGGCCCGTAGTCGAACACAGCGGTCATTGTATCCCAGTTCTTGCGTCCGTCTTTCCATTGATAAATTCCACCATTTGCAACCACGCTGCGTGGATGTTTTAATCCGGTGAACCAATGTACTGTGTCAATCTGGTGACTCATCCATTGCCCTGGCAATCCTGACGAATAAGGCCAAAACAACCTGTATTCAAGATGTTTTCGCGGATCAAAATTCTCAAACGGTCTGTTGATCAGAAACCTTTTCCAGTCGGTGTCTTCTTCCTTAAGTTGTGCGACTAACGCGGGTCTCCGCCAACGGCCGGGCTGGTTAACATTCCAGGTGAGTTCCACCATGGTAATCGGACCAAATTTTCCACTTTGGATAAAGTCAGCAGCAGCGTGGTAATTCGCTCCGCTCCTACGTTGCGAGCCAACCTGGATAATCCTCTTCGAAGCTTTGATCGCGGCAAGCGCATCCCTGTTGTCTTCCATCGTTTCAGCAAATGGTTTTTCAACGTAGGCATCGCATCCGGCTTTTACCGCTTCAATGGCGTGGCGCGCATGTTGGAAATCTGCCGTGCTGATAATCACCGCATCGACCCCCTTCGAGTCGTACAGCTCTTCGTTATTGCGGAATGCTTTGACTTCATGGCCCAGTATTTTTTCAAGATGCGCTTTTCCTTCCTCCCTCCTGATGCGCCAGATATCTGAAACGCTCACAATGTCGAAATTCATGGCTGTGTGATTTGCTGTGAATGCCGGAAGCAGCGAGCTGCGAAACCGATCTGAAAAACCAATCACTCCGACACGAACTTTCCCGTTTGCACCAAGAATATTTCCGTAGCTCTTCGCACTGAAGGCGAGTGAACCCATGTAGGTACCAGCCGCTGCCAACGCTGACTTTTTAATAAACTCTCTTCTTGAATTTTTCATAAGGGTAGGTTTTATTGTCGACAACTTATTTCAAGGGACGAAGCCTGATGCTGCGGAATGAAACAGCGTCACCATGATCCTGCAGAAGGATGTGACCTTTTTCAGCCATTCCGAAATTTTCCCACGTTTGATATTTGCTTCTGGCCACCAATGCCTGATAGATTGGTGTACCTCGCTGATACTCTACCACCTTGTAGCCATTCAGCCAATGTTCAACACGGTTGTCCGGGTATACAACGATGCGGCCCCAATTCCACTCACCGATCTTTCGAAGGCCGCGTTGAATCTTTAACGAAGGAATCAGATCGTACAACGAAGCCAGCGTACGGTTGCCCACAACGCCCTGCTTAGCGTCAGGATGCATGGCATCATCAAGGATCTGATATTCCAGGCCGATGGCTGATCCGGAGCTCTTCTCTTTCTCGGTTACAAAATATTTTACTCCGCTGTTTGCGCCTTCGGTTAACTTAAACTCAAACTGTAAATCAAAGGCGCCATATTCACCTTCAGTGACGATGTCACCGCCATTGGTCGATTCGCCACCTGTCGATTTCACCACCGAGAGCGTGCCATCCTCTATCTTCCATCCCTGGTCAGGGAAAGACTCCTTGTGAGCCCCTCGCCATCCCCTGGTGGTTTTGCCGTCCCACAACAGGCGCACTTCCTGCTGCTTTTCCTGCTCCGATACGGTGTTAGGAATCAGGTTCATTACAAAAATAGTATCAAGGGGCGATGGTGTTATGTTCTTTGTCTGGATCCGAATATTTCGCCAGCGGATCTGTTTACCTACTTCTTCAGGTTTGCTGATGGAGTGCACCTGGAGCGCTATAAATCCTTTCGAAGTTACATTATCGACAACGTGACCAGTAGGGATTCCGTTGACCCACGTTCGCAACACGCTACCAATACATTCAATCCGACACTTGTTCCAGTCTGCTTTCTTGTAGGCTTTTTTCCCTTCCGGATTATATTCGAGTGGGTACAGCCAGTCACGTCTGCCTTCATCGTAGATGCCACCGGTCCAGGCGCGAGGCGAGGGATCGATTTCCATTTGATAGCCATGCACGCGACCATTCTGGTAGTCGGGTTTGCTTTCGCTCCTGAATTGTATCCCTGAATTCATTTCTGCATCCAGCTTAAATTCGAGTTCAAGCACAAAATCACCGAACGTCTCCTCTGTGACTAGAAATGAATTCGGCTGATTGAGGACGGTCGTACCGATAATCTCATTATTTTTTACTTCATATTTAGCCTGGCCATTCAGTAGCTTCCAGCCTTTCAGGTCTTTGCCGTTAAATAAAGGTTGCCACTGATCCTGCGCAAAAGACAAGGCTGGTACAAGGAGGAGAAAAAAAACCATTCGGTGCATTGTGTATGTCATACTGGTTTGATGAATGTAGCAATAATCATTTTACGAAATCTTAATGGCCTTCCGCGACCGGCTGCTTTCATAGCACATTTCAATGAGGTGAATGCCGTTGCGCGAATCCTTTGGATCCACGGGTGGCGCCTTCATCAATCGGATGCTGTCAAAAAGCTGATCGTAAAATGGCATGTAATTACCGGAAACACTTTCGTAAAGGCCACGAAAGTCCTTACCGTTCGCAATGGAGTTAAGTATACCCCAGGCTTCTTTTGGCTCTTTCGCCCAATCACGTTTCGTTGGAACAGCACCTTTGCTCAGCATTTCCTCCTGCGGATCGATTCCATATTTTACATAGGAGCCTTCGGTGCCATGCGCCTGGTACGAGGGCCCAAGCTCCTTCACCAGGTAGCTCGACTTCAGGGTAACTGTAAGGTCGCTGTACTCAAGCCTGATGTCGTAATAGTCATCAACGCGACCACCCGGTCGTTGAATTCCGATACGTGCATCAACCCATCGCGGCATATCAAACAACACGATCACCTGGTCAATCAGGTGGCTTCCCAGGTTGTAGACAATGCCAACTCCGTCCTGCGGATTTTCCTTCCAGCTCTTCTCATCAATATAGTTTCTAAACCGATCGTAATGCATTTCCGCTGCGACCACTTTCCCCAGAAGCTTGTGCTGAAGTATTTTCTGAAGGGTCAGGAAACCAGAGTCCCATCTGCGATTCTGGTATACCGTGAGCACCACGCCCTTGGCGTTTGCCAGTGCGATGAGTTCATCGGCTTCTTTTACAGTTACGGTAAATGGTTTCTCAACAACCACATGCTTGCCAGCCTCAATAGCCTGCCTTGTAAATTCGTAGTGCGTTTGATTGGGTGTATTGACAAAAACAAGCTCGATCTTAGTATCGTTAAGAATTTCACTGAGCGAAGAGACCGTACGAAAGTTATGAATCTTCGGCTGTGATGGATTTCGCTGCCACACAGCAACAATTTCAAAACCATCGTGCGCTTTCAGGAACGGGCCATGGAAAACTCTTCCAGACATCCCGTACGAAAGCAGCGCGGTCTTAATCTTGTTCATCCAGCCTAAGTTCAACAATGAACCCTGTAAAAACAAAAAAACCAGTTAAGAATAACTGGTTTTCTGTGAGCGGTGGCTTACGGTCATTAGTCTTCCGTAACACCAAGGTCTTTCAATTTCTTTTCGATGCGTGCAGAATTCTTATCGTCAGCGGTGTAGTAATACAACAATGACAGTTTCTGCAGTACCTCGATCTGCGAATCTTTGTCTGGAGCTTGCATTTTTTCCGCCTTCTCAAGGTAAGGAATTGCTGTTTCGCTTTCTTTTACCCGTCTCTGAACGAGTTCAGAACGCTTCTTGCTGAACGCAGCTGTGTTCGGAACGTTCTGCAATTCTTTCGAAGTCTTATCAACGTCTACAAGGTACGTGTTGGCCAGGTAAAACTGTGCTTCCCAGTATGCAGGATCAACTTTCAATGCATTTTGAAAGCTTGCGCGTGCTTCATCGTTATATTTTGTCACCAGGTTCTTTGACGCGTTCACCTTTTCAGTGCCGGCTGCATCAGAAGCTTTTGTATTGGATGAAAGTGAGTCCAGTTTTTTCATTTCCGTGGCAGCCATTTGCGTATTCGCATAGCCGAGGTAGAAGTGAAGAGTCTTGTTGTTGGGTTCTTCTTTCACGGCTTTCTCAAGGCCTGCTTTCGCTTCAGAGATTTTACCCATATCGATCAGCAAGCCAATTTCCATCTTTGGATAATCAGGGTGGCCAGGGTAGAGTTTGCGGGCGTTACGAACAACCTCCAATGCTTTCTTCTTGTCTTCCTTAGGACCGCTGTAATAGATCTGGTAAAGGATGGTATACATATCCTTTGACTTCCCGCCTTTCTCCAGGTATTTGTTTGCTGATTCAATAGCCAGGTCAAGGCTATCCGACTGCTGGGCAACAAGGGCCTCAACATAATACGCCAACGTATCGTTTCGGTATGGTGTCAGAATACCACTTTCAAAAACACGTTTGCTCTTATCGAGAAGTTCCAGGCTTTTCACATTATCAGCATCATCCTGGAAAGCACGCAAACCTTTGTCAAGGTAATAGTTCGCCAATAGCTCGAGCTGCGTAGCCTGCATTTGAGGAAGTCCACTGGCGTCAGTGATAAAATAATCGCTGTTTGCCTTACCTAGTTCTTTCGCCTTTTTAAATGACTGTACTGCAACATCAAGCGCCTTTGGATCAAGTGATTTTGCATCTGTGGATGTAGTGTCGATGGTAGAATAGATCAAGCCGCGGTAGTACCAGGTCTTTCCATCGTTCATCGTTTTTTCGTAAGTCGTGGCAGCATCGATAATTTCCTTTGCCTCGCTCAACTTACCATCTTTCCAGGCAGCAAGTGCCTTATTGATATTAGGTTTTGCTTGCTTCTGCGCAAAGGCTGCAGCCGAACCCAGCATCAAAAGCAGAAAAAGTACTCGTTTCATTTCTATTAAGTTTAGTTGTTGTTCGTTGTTTGTTCGAGGGCAGCTCCCTCGATCTTCTGAATTTTCTCCACAGAAGAAATGCGGTCGTCATCATTGAGTTTAATGAGTCTCACGCCCTGAGTGGCGCGGCCCATAATCCTCAGCTCTTTTACCTCTATGCGGATGGTAATACCCGAACGATTGATAATCATCAATTCATCGTCATCCCCGACTTCCTTGATGGCAACAAGTTTGCCAGTTTTCTCGGTAACATTAATGGTCTTAACGCCCTTTCCTCCGCGGTTTGTAATCCGGTAGTCATCCATAGACGACCGCTTACCGTACCCGTGCTCGGAAACCACCAACAAGTTAGCGTCCTCACGGGTAATACAAACCATGCCAACGACCTTATCCGTGTCCGAATCGAGCGTGACACCACGAACACCAGCGGCTGTTCTTCCCATTGGACGGACTTGTGATTCGTTGAAGTGAACCGCCTTGCCCTCGCTTTTTGCGATAACGATATGGTTTTTGCCGTTTGTCAGCGATGCGTTCAACAGCCGGTCACCTTCGTGTATGGTGATTGCATTAATTCCGCCCTGTCGTGGTCGCGAATATGCATCGAGTGATGTCTTTTTGATCACACCCTTCTCCGTACACAGGATGACGAAATTGTTGTTGATGTAACTTTCATCCTGGAGGTCTTTCACATTGATGATTGCGCGCACGTTGTCGCCCGGCTCGATGTTGATGAGGTTTTGGATTGCGCGGCCTTTCGAAGTCTTGATACCTTCGGGGATCTCGTATGCCTTCTTCCAGTATACTTTACCCTGGTCAGTGAAGATCAGGAGGTAGTTGTGTGCCTGCGCGATGAAGAGGTGTTCGGTGAAATCGTCTTCCTTGGTGCTCACGCCCCGAGAACCAACCCCGCCCCTGCCCTGCGTGCGGTATTCCGACAGCAACGTGCGTTTAATGTATCCCTGGTTGGAGATTGTGATCACCATCTCCTCATTTGGAATCAGGGCTTCAACCGTGATATCGTCTTCGTTCGGCACAACCTGCGTTCTGCGGTCATCGCCATAGCGGTCTTTGAGATCAGCCAATTCATCTTTGATGATCTGCATGCGCACCGGCTCGTTCGCAAGAATTTCGTTCAGGCGGTCAATGAGTGCTTTCACTTCTGCATATTCCTGTTGAATCTTGTCGCGCTCCAGTCCGGTGAGGCGCTGCAATCGCATATCGAGAATCGCTTTGGCCTGAATTTCCGAAAGATTGAAGCGCGTTATCAAACCTTCTTTCGCAGCGTCCGGGTCCTGCGAGCTGCGGATCAATGCAATCACTTCATCGAGGTGATCGAGCGCAATCAAATATCCCTCGAGGATGTGCGCGCGTTTTTCAGCTTCGGCAAGCTCAAACTTGGTTCTGCGAATAATTACTTCGTGACGGTGGTCTACGAAGTAGCGGATCAGGTCTTTCAGGTTTAACGTCTGCGGCCTGCCTTTTACAAGAGCCACGTTGTTTACGCCAAAGGACGTCTGAAGCTGGGTGTATTTGTAGAGGTTATTAAGAACGATATTTGGAATGGCATCCCGTTTCAGGTCGTAGACCACACGATAGCCGTCACGGTCTGACTCATCGCGGATATCCGAAATACCTTCGATTTTTTTCTCGTTGATGAGGGCAGCGGTTTTTTCGATCATCATGGCTTTATTCACCATGTATGGAATCTCCGTCACGATAATTTGATCTTTGCCACTTGCGCTGGTTACAATCTCCGCCTTTGCGCGGATAACAATTCTGCCTCGTCCTGTGAGGAAGGCCTCCTGCACGCCAGAGATTCCGAAGATGATACCACCGGTTGGAAAATCAGGCGCTGTAACGAACTGCATCAGATCCTGAATTGAGATCTCGTTGTTGTCGATGTAGGCAATGATGCCATCGACAACCTCCCGCAGGTTGTGAGGTGCCATGTTTGTCGCCATCCCAACGGCAATACCGGACGAGCCATTCACCAGCAAGTTCGGAAGCTTCCCTGGAAGAACGGTTGGTTCTTGCAACGAGTCGTCAAAGTTCGGCTGGAAATCAACGGTATCTTTATTGATGTCGGCCAGCAATTCCTCGGCAGCTCTGCGAAGACGGGCTTCTGTATAACGCATTGCCGCTGGTGAGTCTCCATCGATGGAGCCGAAATTACCCTGGCCATCCACGAGCGTGTACCGAAGCGACCAATCCTGCGCCATACGCACCATAGTGTCGTATACTGAGGCGTCACCGTGCGGGTGATATTTACCCAAAACTTCCCCGACAATTCTCGCAGATTTCTTATAGGGCTTGTTGTAATTCACGCCCAGTTCCTGCATTCCGTACAGCACGCGTCTGTGCACAGGTTTCAGGCCGTCACGCACATCCGGAAGGGCTCTCGACACAATAACCGACATCGAATAATCGATGTAGGCGCCCCTCATTTCATCTTCAATGTTGATCGGAATTATACTTTGCCTTCCTGGCGGTAATGCACCGGTTTCTTCTGCCATTTACTATTAAACTTTAAGACTGAAAATACGTTTTTTTTCAGCCGTGCAAGATATGAAAAACCGTGGGTGTAAATCGAAGAAATTCACGACAATTTTAGCGATTTCTTGACATAAATCCGGGCTCAAAAATCCATCGCTACCTGCTACTGACAAGCTGGTAAAAGTATGGGATGAACGGTATGGAGAGGAAGCAAGAAATTGTCGCCAGTCGCCAGTCACCGGTTGCACATACATACACCAATGCGTGCATGATTAGTCAAGACAAAAGGCGTGAAAAATGATTGACGAGCGTGGGGAGCTGGCGAACGGAAACCGGTGGCTAGTATGGATTAAGCTTGTTCTTATTCTTGCCTTTGTACTTGATCAATGTAGGATAGTTCTCTCCGTAGTGCGGGTTCTGCTTCTTATAGAACGGGTGCCTGCGGCTTCGATATTCCCTGTTGCCATGGGCGTGGTTGATCTGGGCGTGACAATCTTTGAGGAAGCACCTGCGGAGCTCCGGAAGGCGGTATGTAAGACCAAGGTTCAGGTACCACGCATTCATGCGGTGGGTGATCGCGTTCGCTCCTTCAGGCGGGCTTAGCTTGTAGTTTTTGAACTCATATGATGGGCGCACAAACAATCTCAGATACTCGGACATCTCGCGCTCAGCCGTTACGCCAAGGTTGAAATAGATGCCTTTTTTGATCACGGAGTTATCGAACTTCTTCCCGAGCTTGTAGCCACCAACATTCGCGTCTACCACAAGGGCGTATTCGTAATAGCGGTAAACCATTCCACCCAGCATGGCAAAATACTTCCTCATCCAGAAGTTGTTGACAGGCGAATCGAAAGCCCGGATTTCGCCAGGATTAGTCAGCGGTGTAAAATCGCCAACGTGCGTAAATTCATAGGAGTAACCTCCGCCTATTCGGTATCGGTCAAACTCAACGTGAATGGATGCCTTAAGGGGAATCGAAAAAGTCTTGCTCTTAAAGCCGAGTCGCGTTGTGTCACCAAACACAGTGAACGAGCCTGGCGCTACTGTCGATGGGTCTCCTTCCACGCGGTTCACCCAATTGGAATAGCGCACATTGGGATCAGATGAGAAGATCAGCGGAAGCGAATCCGTTTGCTGAACAATGCCAAACCCCTCAAGTTCATGTTTGAACGCTGTCCGTCCGTATCCTGTGCTCAGTCCAAAATGCAGTTTTGAAAGCAGATGACGAAGCCCCGCGCCCTGGCGTTCGATATAGAAGTGCTCAAGGGGAATGGTAGCCTCTTTCTCCGACTTGTATTGTGCGCACAGGGGCGTAGAGTCCAATACGATCAGCACAAAAAGCAATATAGGGGATAAACGCTTCAGGTTGATGGGATTAGAGGTCAACAAACAGCTGTAACGGGTTAAAAATCTGCACTTTAAAGGCTAAAAATAGGCCATTTTCATTAATTCTCATAGCCGTTTGGCGGTTAATTGCATCCTGCGTTAATACATTCTGGCAGGTGCAGCTGATGTCTCTAACGAAGAGAATGTGTGG
Organism: Chryseosolibacter sp.; assembly: GCA_036402075.1. Classification (GTDB taxonomy): domain Bacteria; phylum Bacteroidota; class Bacteroidia; order Cytophagales; family Cyclobacteriaceae; genus Chryseosolibacter. The sequence continues at coordinate 76,118 of DASWTP010000260.1, forward strand.
AATAGTGTCTGGTGCATTTTGGCCGTGTAGGAGAACGTATAATCTATGGGTTGGCCACCCGGGTCAATAGAAAATTGAACCTTGTTCTGACCCTCCTTAAGGGGAATGCGCGCATAGTAGATACTGTGCGGAAGCGTCTGCCAGTTTCGGGTATCAGCCTTCTCGGTCATGGCGTTTACAACCCCGATTAGCGCCCCCAACCGGTCATCTTCCTTCTTGATACTTTGTTCCGTTGCTTTTTTCAGTCCGGCCCGGAGAAGCCCTTTACTAAATTCGAGGAGCATTCGCTGGCGCAAGCTGTAGAAGGCGATTTCACTGATGTTCTCTGACAACTCCAATCCATATTCTGCGCTGTCAAGTTTTAAGGATGCATGTTTGAAATACGTGTCACGCTCAACGTAGCGCGGATAAGCTACGCGTAAAACATCGATCCTGCTGAGATCAGATCTCTCTTTCTCGTCTTTCAGTTTAAAAGGAAAGCTCAGGCCAAGATTCTGGTTCGTAAAAACCACGGTATTACCGGAGCGATGATCCAGCACAAAATTAATACTGAATTCCGACTTAACTGGTGAGAGTCCATTATGCCAAAAGAACACCAGCTCGGCATCCGGAGTTGTTGCTTTGTAGTCGGGCATGTTGAACTTTGTTTTATACTTATCAAACTCGTCAATGAAACCCGTCCACCAAGCTGTGTTTAGCAGATCGCGCTTTAACTGTTCTGGCACCTGCACATGAAACATTTCCGCATAATCTGTTTCATATATCTCAAGTGCATTGCGATAAGCAATGAAAGCGTTATTGTAGTCTTTCGTAGACTGATAGATGATGCCCATCAGGGAATGGATGAACGCATCGCGCTGGTATTTTTTGTCTGATGAGTATTTATCGCTTAACTGGTTCAATCGGATATTCAACCGCCTGCACTCAACAAGGGCTTTTTCAGGTTCATTCAGCTTGAGGTAGTTCAGGGCCTTGAAGTAAAGAAGCATGAGGTGCTCATGGTCCTCTCCCCGATACATGATGATATTCGGATTGTAGAAATACGAAACCGCTTCATTAACGTAGTTCGTATGGTAGTCCTCACCAAACAGGTAAGCCTTTTCAAAAAAATCGTTGCTTTCTTCATACTTGCCAAGGATGGAAAGCAATAAGCCATTGTTGACAAAGTAGATGAACTGGCTCTTGCTGCTGGCCAGGCTCTCCTTTTGCTGAAGGGTCTCGAGCGCCTTGGTCAGCTCACCTCTTTCAAACTCGCTGTTGAAGTCGAAATGCCTTTGATAATACGTAGCGCATGAGGTAAGGACGACAAGCCCCATGACCGCCCACGGCTTCAGAACTGGGGAGAAGAACCGAACAAAAAGATGATTTCTTTGCATTGACGCGCAATCAATTCTTCACGTACTTCTTGATTTCATTTTGGCCAAACCAAACACGTTTGTTGGTTTCAAGGTCGGTAAGGTAAAGTGTAGTGACGTAGTTGACAACACGCTTGTTATTATAGGTATCAACTTCCGAGGTCATATCACCGAAAAGCATCACATCGGCACCCGTTTCCATTCCCCAGCGTTTGGCTGTGGCGGGATCAGCATAATCCTGTTGCTCGGAACGCTCAACCCGAAGTTTATCCCTGAACTCTCCGGATTCGACCAGCTCGGCCACGTTCGAGTTGTGGATCACCACCTCAAACTTCTTGATAAAATTATCAGCATCGATATGCTCACTCGTCTTATTCCGGATCTGCCCAACGATAATCACAGGCTTACGACCTTTCGATTTCGCGTAATTCTTGAACGACTCGGAATCAAACAAATCGTAGATCATCTGGTCGGCAACCTTCCGGGAATCAACGTCATTCCATCGACCGCTCAGATCAATTTCTTTTGATGGGTCGATTCGCGTAACGGAGCGTGTCTGACAGGAAGCCAAGAAAACAAGAACGAATAAAGGAAGGTAAACCTTGTGCATATTCAGGATTTAACGATTGAAAAATCAAAAATCTTGCCGGTTTCTCGCGGTGATCTATCACATTGAGTTAGCTGGCAGGCTCGAAATGACGTTCCTCGCGGTGATCTATCACATTGAGTTAGCTGGCAGGCTCGAAATGACGTTTCTCGCGGTGATGTACCGACTCCAATGACGTTCTCGCGAGCCAGTATTTAGTTCTTTTTCAACTGGGCAATCACGCTCTTGGGATCTTTGGAACTAAACACAAAGTTACCGGCCACCAGCACGTCTGCACCGGCCTCCACCAGGGCCCTTGCGTTCTGCTCGTTTACACCACCATCAATTTCAATTAACGCCTGCGAACCGCTAACCGTGATCATTTCTTTTAATGCCCTAACCTTGCGATAGGTGTTTTCGATAAACTTCTGACCGCCAAAGCCCGGATTTACAGACATAACGCAAACAAGATCGATGTCCTGGATCACGTTCTCCAATTCCGAAATGGATGTGTGTGGATTGATGGCTACTCCTGCTTTACATCCGAGTGACTTCAGCTGCTGAAGATTGCGATGCAGGTGCGGACACGCTTCCACATGCACTGAAATGATTTCGGCTCCTGCCTTACGGAAAGCTTCGACATACCGCTCCGGCTGCACGATCATCAGGTGAACATCCATCGGTTTCCGGGCGTGTTTTTTAATCGCCTCAGTGACGGGCAATCCAAATGAAATATTGGGAACAAAAACGCCATCCATAATATCGATGTGGATGTAGTCGGCCTCGCTTTCATTCAACATCTTTATTTCGCGCTCGAGGTTTGCGAAATCAGAGGCAAGTACAGACGGGGCAATGAGTGGGGAACGTGACATTTGCTAAAATAATTGGGCAAAAATAGAATTATTGGGCACCTTTTCCGCCAAAAGATCCGACAATATCTGCCTACCTGAGCTTTACGATTCGATAAACGTACTTCTTACCGGAGGTAGTAACTCTCACGAAATAGATTCCGGCAGAAAGATTTGAGATATCCGCGCGGTGGATGTTGTTGGTCCATGAGAAGGACACATTATCGGTCGCGAGCACCTGTCCGAGTCTCGAGATGAGTTCAATTCTGGCAGCGGACACATCGTCCGGGTTGCCAGGACTGATGGTCAGTGAGTCAAAGGCGGGATTGGGATAGATTTCAAACACCTCATCGCCAGCCTCACGATCCAGATAACTGGAAACTGAAACGTAACTAGGAACTCCATATCCAACGTTGTTGTCGGGATTGCCGGAGCGCGAGGCCGTTTTTTTCAATGCAGCCACAATTTCTTTAGCACTGAAGTCTGGAAATTTCTGCCATACGCCTGCAATCAGGCTGGTGATCAGCGGAGCCGCGAGCGAAGTTCCGGACGCGGTCCCGATCGACCCGTTATCCTGTACCACGGTAACACCAGAGCCGAGTGCCGCGAGGTCGGGTTTGATTCTTCCATCAGCTGAGGGCCCACGCGAACTCGAAGCGCTTGCCGTACCTTGTGTATTCACGTTGGCAACAGCTACCACGTCAACTGCGTCTGCTGGTGCTGTAATAATTCGCCAGGATGGAATGTTACCTTCGTTGCCTGCGCTTGCCACGACAATGATCCCGCGTTCCGCAGCGAGCTGAGCTGCCTGGGTGACGATGGCAGTTTTTCCGTCCATCTGATCCTTCGAGTAATTCATACTCAACAGATCAAAGTCATAATATCCCAGGGAAGAACTGATGATGTCCACCCCGGCACTGTCAGCCCGTTCTGCTGCAAAGAGCCAGTTATACTCTTCCACGCGGTATTCGGTTGAGGCATCTTCGGTCACGTAGAGCTGGAAGTTCGCTTTCGGGGCACCGCCAGTGAATTCATCAGCAACGTTGGCCGCGATTATTGAAAATACCTGTGTACCGTGATCATCATACTGGAAAACGTTGTCGGTGTTGCGTACGAAATCATGCGATACAACATCATCGTATCGACCCTCATTGAAAACATCCTGGAAGGGGGCAGTCGAATTCACACCCTGAAAACCCCCATCAAACAACGCGATCGCCATGCCTTCGCCTTTGAAACCATCCGCGTGCATTTCGGGAATGCCGAGCATTTGAAGCTGGCTTTCAGTGCGCACACCTGTGTGATTATTTTTTTTTCGAAAAAGCCCTTTTCTCCTGCCGTTGTCAACAAGCCTTTGCTGGGGCGCAACGAATTCGACCCGGTTTACAAACGGCAGCGCCTGAACAGAAGGAATGATGGATGCATCGCATTGGATCAGGACACCATTCATCCAGCGCGTTGCAAAGTACACCTTGGCACCCGTCAGGGAAACGCTTTGCACATAGCCAGGGTTTACAGGCAAATCAAGATCAGTGACGGTAATGTCCTGCTTCACGCGTCTCTCGATGGCCCTTTCAGAAAGAAACTGGAGTGGCTGCGAGGTAGTGTATGGAGTTCCGCTTTTGTCCTTAAAAAAAACCATGTACCGGTTAACCTGTCCCAACGCAACGGAACCGGATACCAGCAACAACAGCAGACTCAAAACCCGGACACTATCTTTCATAACTTACAAGTTCCTGAACGTAGACCTTACCACTTTTTACTTTTTGCTGACCAATACAATTTTCAGTCGAACAATAATTGAGCTGCTTAATCGATTGCCGTACCAGGCCGATATTGCGAGCGTATAATTCTTCGCGTTCATCGAGAAATACAATAAAATCCTCGTTAAACTCCTGCTCAACCTTAATCACATTCTCAAATGTCGTTCCTGCGAAATTGACTTCACCTTCATAGTCACTCATGGCATAAACGTCTTCTCCAAGATTATTGTATTGGTTTCCATTCCACGCCAGGCCCGCGCGAACCGGAAACATCAATTTCTTAAACGAAATATTGCCCTCCGTAACGATGACCTCACGATCGCTTTTCCGAACTGACCATGTATCTACGGAGCTCCATGCTGTACTTCCCGGTTCCTGCCGTGCTCGCGTAATTTTGTAGGTATAGGTTCCTTCTGGATTTAGTATAGAATCAGCGACAAGCAACCGCAATTTAAACGTGCTCTCCGCAGGCGCATTGACCTCAGAGTAAATCGTTTGATTGACGTTATAAATCCAGCTTGAGCCAACACGAATTGGGAAATATACTGTACCGCGGTCAGCAGGAATGAATTCATCTTTGCCGCAAGACACCGCTAGCAGAAGAGGTACAATTAAATATTTAGCGAAATGTTTCACTGATTACCTGCTTTTTCTTAAATCCGCACCCGAATTCAACGATTTCTCGACAAAGTTATTCTTTTGAACCCGATAAAACATGCCACTGAAGACGTTAGTTAAAGTAGGAAATATATCAAATCTGAGCGATGCCCGCTACTGCTCAGGAATGGGGGTTGAGATGCTTGGATTCCGTGTTATTGAGGGGCAACAAAACTTTGTTTCTCCGAAGTTGTTCCAGGAAATCCGCGGCTGGGTAACAGGACCGAAGATAGTGGCAGAGATTTACGGGCTGACCTCGCCCGACCAACTTCCTTCGATCCTGGAAAATTATGCCCCTGATTATTTTGAAATCGATGCGGCCGCGTTCAGCATATTGAGCGACCAGCTCGCCCTACCCTGCATTGTCTCTGGCTTCATATCGACTGATGCTAAAATTGTTTACCAGATCCTCGATGAACGAGAAGCTG
>DASWTP010000261.1:0-3166 GCA_036402075.1 Chryseosolibacter sp.
TATTCTTGAGAACGTTAAAATCTACAACAACGTGATTAAGAACTCAGGATGGGAAGCAATCCAGGTTGGTTCGACACCGGGTGGAGTTGATGTTTACAACAACAAAATTGAAAACTTTGGAGTTAAGAATGTGGTCTACCAACGGAATGGTGTCCAATTTGGTGAAGGTGCGCCAGGTAAATTCTACAACAACCTGATCAAAGGAGGAAAAGGTATCGGCTTGTTCATTCTAAGCAACGGCCAAAACACGGTGTACAATAATATCATTATCAATACTGTTGAGGACGGAATCTTCTGCGATGATCGTACAGCCACGGGTCCTGGATTCAAGTTCGTCAACAACACGATCATCAATCCTGGCACAAATGGAATTCGCCTTTATTCGGACCTTGTTTCGATGAACAATGTTTACAACAATATTATTGTCAACCCAGGGAAGTATTCTTCGTATACCTACCCTCGTACCGGAAACGATGCGTATGTCTACCTGCTAAGCAAAACAATGCGTGCATCCATTTCAAACAATTATTTTACGCGCGATTTGGCAGCAGTGAAATTTGTGAATGCCGCGGCTTACAACTATGCGCTGACAAGCACATCACCAGCCGTAAACAAAGGCTATAACATTTCAACGTATAGCATCCCAGTTGACTATGCTCAGCAGCCTCGTCTCAAGGGGACAAGTTATGACATTGGCGCTTATGAGTTTTAATCCTTTTAGTTAGTTAGTTCATTTTGGTTTTGAAAAGCCCTGCGCATGCGGGGCTTTTCAATTTATATGAAGTGTTTCTTTTCGAAATAGCCTGCCAGTAAAGTCAAACCGACAGCCTGATGCCGCGTCAAGCTGCCTTTCTCGGGCTTGTTTCAATCTGAAATTTCTTCTGGAGAGGGATGACTGCTTCTTCAGGAATGAAAAAGACATTATAATTTTTGGTTCCTGAACGCAACATATCCCCGCGTAAGATATAAGGCTGGTACTCCAGCGAATAGAGTAAATCAAGTTCTTTATGGCCAGGGCTCTCCATTAGAATGGTCGGCCGTGAATTTCGAATGGTCTCGATGCCGCCCTTCAATACCTCGTACTCAAAGCCCTGAACGTCCATCTTAATAAAACACGGCTTCAAATTAAACTCGTCAAGTCGCCTTACCTGACAGGACATTTTCTTGACATCGAGATTTTTTTCCGAATATCCAAAGAGGCGGTTACGAAGCCAATCGCGCGCATTCTCTTCTTTAAAAGATGCAAGGCCATCGAACATATAATTTTTGTAAAAAGGAACATAGAGATCAAACCGGTCGGTAGCGTTCCCTAACCCGTAATTGAAGATCTTGACACGTTGATCTTTTCCATATAGCCGGTTGAGCTTCTCTGCAAGATATCCGTTCGGTTCGAATGCATACACTTTGCAATCCGGTTGTCGCATCAGGATCGAATGGATTGCGTCCCCCCGATTAGCGCCAATGTCAACGAAAACATTGTTTGCTGGATTTGAAAATACGTTTACCAATTCAAACTCCTTTTCATGCGTTTTATCCATTACGGAGCGGAGCGTTCGCTGCGCCTGAAATTTGAAATCCTGCAAGTATGGGAAGTGCACCTGGACGGACCGGAAAAGTTTGAGAACGTTTTTATTCATAGGGTCAGTGTTATTAGGAAAACGATTGAAAACAGTAGAGAAAAACCGTGCCGGCTGGTATAAAAAAATGCGTGGCCGCCAGTGTTTAGACTCCTTAGCAGCCGTGTGGAATGACTTTAGTACCGGTTGCGGTTGCACTACAGTCCCTATGATTCAAGCAAAAAACCGACTATTTAGCCGGGCTTCTCTGGCTATCCTGACAATTGTCTTTCTGACATCATTCACCCAAAAAGAAAAAAAAGTATCCGTAAGCGAGCGCACCTATTCTTGCGGGGAGTGCGATTACATCGTCAAAGGATACCATAATGATGGAAGAAAAATCCCAATTTTCCCTGGCCAGGTCATCTGTTTCGATGCCTCTATGGTGTACAAAACGGTTAAACTCTCGCACATTAAAGGAACCAAACTAAAGCCGGTTATTATACGAAACTGTGGAGGTGTAGCAACGATATCGGAAGGGCTGCGCGTTGAAAATTCTGAACATTTCAAGTTGCTGGGCGATGGGGCTGAAGGTGCTTCATACGGGTTAAAGATCCAGACGCACAAAAGCTTTTACGCCACGTTCGAGATGTTCACCACTGATTTCGAAGTAGCGTATGTGGAGATTGCCGGGTACAATAAAAATGGAGAGGGCGATGGCGCAGGCTTCGCGGGCCTCGGAATTAAAACCAGTCCGTACCAGGACTGTGAGCTATTTAAAGATTCAACGCGTCAGGCGTGGATCATGCGAAACGTGGATGTGCACCATAACTGGATTCATGATGTTGGTGGAGAAGGAATGTATATCGGCCACGGATTCTACAGCGGCCGTAAGGAACAAAAGTGTCCTTTTAAAACTTGGTCACACTCCATTAAGGGTTTTCGGCTTCATCACAATCTTGTTGAAAATACGGGCTGGGATGGTATTCAGATCAAAAATGTTGATGAGGACTGCGAGGTGTACAACAACATCATCCGGAACTACGGTACGCGAAATCATGGGGCGCACAACGAAGGACTCATGCTCGCGGATGGCGTCACAGGGAAAGCGTACAACAACCTCATCGATACGGGCACGGGCCACGGGATCATGTTCCAGGGAATGGGCAACAACGACATCTTCAATAATATTGTGCTGAATGCCGGTGAAGATGGATTTAACGGCACCGCTAGTGTGATGGGCGTATATCTGCCTGATGGCTACTATCGGATTTTTAATAATACAATTTACAACTCCCGTGAAGATGGGTTTGCATTCTTTAGTGCACGAGGCGGAGAAAAGCTTGTAATGAATAACCTGGTGATCAAAGCTGGCAAGAAGCTTTATCCGAAAGGCGCACCCGTCACCTTAGCTAATAACATTTTTGTGCAGGATTCAACGTTGGTTGATTTTGTCAAAACCAACATCGTAAATTTTGATAGCGGACTCATGGACAACATCATCCTCGATCGTTATCCTGCTACCATTAACAAAGGAACAGACGTCCGGACCTATCTTCCAGCACTTACGTTTGATTTCTATAATCGAAAGAGGCCACAAGGTTCCGCGT
>DASWTP010000262.1:0-4854 GCA_036402075.1 Chryseosolibacter sp.
ATAGGGCTTTCTTGCTTTCATTCAAGTCATCAAGGATGCATTGGCTTGATGTTTTTCGTCTATATAATCTATAGTGATAAGTTGAAGAAGTATTACGCTGGTAGTACTAATGATGTGGACAAGCGACTCATCGCCACAACACAGGTGAAAGCGCGTTCACCAGCAGGGGTTGCCCCTGGACTCTGATTACGACCTTCAAACTTTCGACTCGCGCAGAGGCAGTTCGGTTAGAGTACAAGATAAAGAAACGCGGAATCTGCAGGCACCTGCAAGACATTGGCCATAAATGAATTTTGAGGGACGGTAATGTATCCCGCGTTGGCGGGAGGGTCCCACGCCCCGGAAGCGTGGCGCCCCGACTAAATAAAGCCTTATCGCGAGATAGGGCTTTTCTTTTTTTAATCCGGCATGTTTTTGTTCTTTGGGTACTCGAATACGCACATTGAACATACCCAACACCACCAGCAAAAATAAAGTACGGCTCATACAGGGCGGTAAAGACTACTTTACATTGCTCGTCAGCCTTATTGACGAGGCTAAAATCTCTATTCACTTCCAGACATACATTTACGATGAAGATGAAACGGGTAACCTGGTCACCTCCGCATTGATCCGGGCTGCGGAACGCGGAGTCAAGGTTTTCCTTCTGCTCGATAAGTATGGCTCGCAGGGACTTTCCAACGAATGGGTAAAAAAAGTGCAGGCCGTAGGAATCTTCTTCCGGTTCTTCCGCCCCCTGTTTAAAAGTAAACGGTTTTACCTCGGGCGCAGACTGCATCACAAGGTTGTGGTTATAGATGGATGCAAATCAACGGTAGCAGGCTTGAATGTGAGCAACCGCTACAACGACACGGCTGAAGCTTCCGCATGGCTCGACTGGGCAATCCTTATTGAGGGGGAGGCGAGTCGACAACTTGAGGACATCTGCAAGAGCCGACTTAGGTTACGATATGCACGCCAGTCACCAAAACACAGTGATACAGATTTTCCCGGCAATTCCCCGGTCCGCATCAGCGTGAACGACTGGGTTCGCAGGAAACGACAAATTTATCGCACCTACCTGCAAATGTTCCGCGATGCGAACGAGGAGGTCCTCATTATGTCAGCGTATTTCCTTCCCGGAAGGCGTTTCCGAAAGGCGATTGAGCGCGCTGTGCAGCGAGGCGTAAAAATCCGCGTGGTGCTCACCGGTAATGCTGATGTTTTCATGATCAAGTATGCTGAGCGTTATATTTACCGATGGCTCTTCAAACACAATATTGAAGTCTATGAGTACACCAAGAATGTGCTTCACGGAAAAATCTCGGTATGTGATAAGAAATGGGTGACGGTGGGATCGTTCAACCTCAATAATCTCAGCGCGTTTGCCAGCGTTGAGCTAAACGCAGATGTGTTTGACCCAGCGTTTGCGAAAGAGGTGCATACCCGCCTTCAAAAGATTATCGAAACGGACTGCGCGCGCATCACCGAAAGCAAATTCAATAAGCAATTCAATTTTGTCTCCCGCGCGGCACATCACGCTGCGTACTACCTGTTCCGGTTTCTCTTTTTTATTTCAACCAAACAAGGCGATGGTTAATTTCCTTTGATGCGTTCGATCAATGAGCGAAATGTTGTTCGATTCCAGTTTGAGAACCTTCCCCGCTGAATGACCAGGAGGTTGGCGTCAGGATCGTTCAGGTAGTAGTGAAAAACAAACGGGGCCTTGGAGTCGCTCCATCCAGCAATTTGTCCAAACCGGAGATCGTTGAATACAATGACCGAGTCCTGCCATCGCTCAGCAGTGTAATATCCTTGGGAAAACTTAAGTAGTTGCTGCGTTTCATGGTTATCGGCAAAAGGCTCGATGAGACGCTGTTGCCTGGGAAAATAGGTGAAATTGATTTTGGCGTTTGCATCCCAGCGCGAGCGATAGGTAATGTGATATCCACTATCGACCTCGGCTACCGCGTACCAAAGCCAGCTATTGGCCGGAGTAGGTGTGGTGAGCAGGCGCTTTTCTTCTATCTGATTATCTTTAAGTGCATCCCGTACATCGGCTTCCACCTTTAACTTATTGGTAACCGCGTGAACAAAGTAGACCGAGCTTGCGATTAACCCAAAAGCAATCCAGAATCTGCGCTTTGGATTTTTAGAATCCATGTAGATGAGAACAAACATGGCAATACCGACCCAGATGGAGTAAAACGGATCAGCGACAAAAAGAATATTGAATGAAACACGGATGTCGCTGAACGGCTCGAACCATCCCACACCATAGGCGTTGCATGCATCGAGTAATAAATGAAGAAGGATCTCAGTGCCGAAAAGGAAGTACCATGTTCGCAACGGGATATTCAATGGCCTGTGTGTCCTCCTTCCGATAACCGCAAGTACAATGGTTGCGATCATTCCGAAGAGAAATGAATGCGTGATCCCGCGGTGAGCCAGGAGATTGTTGGCAGGCGACAGAAATAATGACGCAACAAAATCAATATCCGGCAGGCTTTGCGCCAGCGCACCAAAAAACATAGCACGTTTTCCAAGCTGCTTCCCCGCGATTGCTTCCCCAACCACCGCACCGAGCGCCACATGCGTTATTGAATCCATGATGTATAATAGTAGTCGGTAGGCAAAAATCCAACAGGCAATAACCAAAACCCGGAACACTCTACCCGAAAATTCCCAGTTCACGTTATGGAATTTCTCTCCCGTTCGAATCTTACCAGTATATAACCTAAATCCATCTTTATGAAAACAAAAACATTGGTATTGCGCCACTGGGAGGATGTGGTATTTGAAAATCGAAACAGAGCCTATGGCGCCTATGTTCTTCGAAGAGCCTATTCAAAGCGTGTGATTTTAGGATGGGGAATTACCGTGGCGCTGTTCGCATCGCTGTTGTACTTCTCGAATCTTGCCTTACCGAATCCGGCAGATGTAATTAAACCTTTCGTACCGGAGGGAACCTTGTTTGACGTTCAGCCACCACCGGTAATTCCCCCTCGGGAAAAACCGAAACAAGCGCAGCAACATCCTCCTCAGAAAACGCAATCATCGCAGCTCGTCATCACTTCAGAGCCAGTGGACACTCCCGTTGAGCCCATCGAACCTATCTCCTCAGCAACGGACGAGACCGGAACGGGCGGAGCGATCGAGGGCTATGTCGATGGTCACTCTGTTGCTCCGGTCGTTGAGCCCGTGGCACCGCCAATAACAACACCCATAGACATCGCTGAAGTTATGCCGCGGTATGAGGGTGGAACTGAAGCCATGATGAAATTTATCCAGAAAAAGATTCGCGTTCCCAATAGCTTCCGATACATGCCGGAAGGGGGAACTGTCTACGTGAGATTTGTTGTAAGGCCGGATGGTAAAGTTACCGATGTGGAAGTGATCCGTGGGCTTTCAAAAGATTGCGACAAGGAAGCTGCACGGGTGATCAGCATCATGCCAGGGTGGATTGCCGGAATGCAGAACGGAACCTCGGTGCCCGTGCGAATGGTGTTGCCGATTAAGTTTACACAGAATTAGATCCGCGACACTCATTGCTAAACGCGAACGCAGAGGCGTAAAAAAGCTCTCAACTAGTTTGAGAGCTTTTTAGGTTCCTGGAATGTTAGGTCGATTCAGGAGTAGTATTTTTTCTTCTTTCCATGCAATGCAGCGCCTGTCATTGCGGCAAATCCTCCGACCAATCCGCCAAGAATGGCCATTACCAGAAACAACAATGGCTTGTTCAGCATAAAGATGGAGGCCACGCGATCGGTGAGCGTAGCCGCAGCGTTGCTTTCGATGATAAGTGCCTTAATCGTCCACAGCAGGGCTATTGCAATGAAGCCTGCTCCAAAATTTGCACGGGTGTTGAAAATCATTCCTCCGGCAAACGCGGCAATCGCGATGGACCACCATGGTAAGAACAACTCTAGAATGAAAGCAAGTAGTACAATGAATAGAATCTGAATCGTGAATTTCATTTTGAGTCGGGGTTAAGCGTGGTTGTGGCGAGTACGCGCGGGTTTTTGCTATCGGCATCCTGGAGGAAAAGCAACTGGAAATAGTTTCCGGTGGTCCAGCGGCCGAGCATATCATCGTAGTGGGGGCTGCCGGGGTTTCCGGACTGGCCGCCTGGATAGGTTGCCCACGTTTTGATGCCTGACTTTTCAAGGCTTACCACCATTCTCCACGAAGGGCCCTGCGTTGTTGAGTGCGCGTTGACGATGTCGTGATTCCCTCCCGTCTTTACCGGAATTGAAAGTGCTTTCATGTTTGGAATAAGGTGCCCAATGAACGAACCTTTGTAGCTCGACCAGTCCGCCTTATTGTCGTGGTCAGCCTTAAATTCAGAAACATGCTTTACCGCCTTTGAGAACGATTGACGAAGGACCTCCCTGGCGGTTTCCTTTTCGCTTGTTTCCTGGATGTCGAAGAAACTTAACGCGGGCTGCTCTTTCAGCAGCTTGATGGTATGAAATGTAGTGGGACGCTGGAGTTCAACACCGTCTTTTTTCATCTCGTCCCAGAGCATGGGCATCAAGATGTCCCACCATGCTTCGTAGTAACTTGCGCCAACTGATTCTGCGTTATTAAAGAAGTCCCAATTCTTAAGTGTCACGAATGCGGTAAGTTCTTCGCCTTTCAGGTTAGTTGAATCAAGCTGACTTAGAAAGTAGGGCAGACTTTCCGCAGCCTTGAGGTTGTAGTTGTCTAGTTGCAGCTTCATCAGGTCCTGAACCTTTATGCTATTTGTTTTTGCCAGCACCTCATTTATTCTGCGGTTCCGGTACGCTTCATAGCTGGTGGCTGTAATGTAATAGGGATACGTTTTATCAACCGGGTATTGATTGGCGGAGCTCACAAATCCGCGCGATGGAT
>DASWTP010000263.1:0-31188 GCA_036402075.1 Chryseosolibacter sp.
CAACACAGCACCCGTGTTCGCTTTGTCTTCCCCTTCTTAAAATACCTGCCCTGGAAATTGAAAATACTTCCTTCCGGGATATCGGAAAGGGCGGTGTATTTATCTGCATTTTTATCAAATGACCGTAGGGCTTTCGTAAGCTCCGCATCAGCAAATGAGCTGGCTTTCGGACTTACCATGTGAGCCGCAAGCAGGTGTAAGATTTGTTCCGGAAAAACCTCTTTTCGGAGCATGGGCTCCATTAGACGTTTAAACGCATTTTTCCATTCTTCGCCATGGGGGTCAACGCGGTTGCCGTGCTTGAGGTGAACATACAAATGCGCGACTTCGTGGATGTAAACTACAAGAAACAAGTACGGGTTTAGGTCACCGTTCAGGGTAATGACAGGCCTTGTTCTGCTGTTCCGGCTGGTAAAATCACCAACTTTGGTTTGTCTGGTTTTAGTAAGCTTCAGGTCAAAAGGAGCGCTTTGCCAGAGCGTCCAGCAATAAGGAAGCGCTGGCGGGGGGAGATGCTGAAATAGGATCTGATGAATTTTTTCTGAATTCATAGGACATAAAAAAAGGCTTTAGTCATCTAAAGCCTTCCCGGGAAAACAATCTTTTTCTTCGATTGATTACTGTGCAGCTGTTGTATCAGTTGCAGTTGTGTCGTTTGCAGTTGTGTCAGCTTGCTCTACAGCAGGAGTAGTAGCAGTAGTGTCAGAAGCTGCTGCCTCTTCAGTCTTGCCACCGCCACATGCTACAAATGCAAATGCAAAGCCGCATACCATTAACAATGCGATCAGTTTTTTCATAGTTTACAGGTTTTAAAATTCCTCGCAAATATACGAGGATTGGTCGATTCAAAAGGGTCGGGTAAGAAAAAATTATTTTTTCCTAAAGATTAGCCTTACAGGCACCCCTTCGAAGTCAAAATTAGCCCTGATTTTATTCTCCAGGAATCGTTGATAAGACTCTTGCACGTACTGGGGAAGGTTACAGAAAAATGCAAACGATGGAAATCTGGCATTTATCTGAGTAACGTATTTGATCTGGATTAGCTTACCCTTCATGGCCGGAGGCGGATAGTGGGCAATTTCCGGGAGCAGCGCATCATTCAATTTGGAAGTTGGAATCTTCTTCGTCTTGTTTCCATACACTTCAACGGCCTTTTCCATCACCTGGAAGATCCGCTGTTTGTTAAGAACGGAAGTGAATATGATTGGAAGGTAGTCAATCGGTGCCAGGGCTTCCATAATCTCCTTCTTGAATTTGTCAGAAGTCTTGGAATCTTTCTCAATAAGGTCCCACTTGTTCACCATTATTACAACGCCTTTTCCCTGCCGCGTTGCAAGACTGATCAGGTTTACATCCTGCGATTCCATGCCGCGTTCTGCATCGATTACGATGATACAAACGTCACTCTCTTCAAGTGTTCTTAGCGATCGGAGCACTGAATAAAACTCGATATCTTCCTTAACCTTGCTTTTTCTGCGGACTCCCGCAGTGTCTATCAGGATAAAGTTCTGGCCGTACATCTTATAGTAGGAGTGAATGGCATCGCGGGTCGTGCCAGCCTCGTCCGTAACGATACTCCTTTCGGTCCCAAGCAAGGCATTCAACAATGATGACTTTCCAACGTTTGGTCTTCCAAGGATGGCAATTTTCGGAATGCCGGCATCTGGATCTTCAACCCCCTCGGTAGGAAACGTTTGAACCAGGGCGTCAAGCAATTCCCCTGTGCCACTTCCATTTTCAGCCGAGATAGGAAACACATCAGCATCCAACGCAAGTTCATAGAATTCATTTGCCTGCATAGCCTTCTCCGTTGTGTCGGCCTTGTTGGCTGCGATAAACACAGGCTTCTTGGCCGTACGAATTACATTGGCAAATTCCTTATCGAACCCGGTCATGCCGTCTTTGCAATCAACCATGAAGATGATAGCGGAAGCTTCGTCTACTGCCAGCTGAACCTGCCTTCGAATTTGCGACTCGAACTTGTCTTCGGATCCAACAACGTATCCGCCTGTGTCTATAACCGTGAAAAATTTACCGGTCCACTCTGCGTATCCGTAGTGGCGATCGCGGGTAACGCCCGGCATGTTATCCATAATGGCCTGTCGTTTCTCAATCAAACGATTAAAAAACGTTGACTTGCCAACGTTTGGTCTTCCTACTATCGCTACAATGTTCGCCATTCGAATTCTGTTTGTTATTCGTTCAGGTATCCGAACTGGCGAAGTTTGTTCTTTTCCTTTCGCCAGTTGTCGGCCACCTTCACGTGTGTTTCTAAAAATATTTTTTTACCGAAGAAAGCCTCCATGTCTTTCCGGGCCTCCATCCCAACTTTTTTCAACGAGCTTCCGCCCTTGCCGATGATAATTCCCTTCTGGGTGTCGCGTTCAACGTAAATCTCGGCACTGATCCGGATAATGTCGGGTTCATCTTTAAACGAGTTGATCGCCACTTCGGCACTGTAAGGAATTTCTTCAGAATAATTGAGAAAGATCTTCTCGCGGATGATCTCCGAAGCAAAAAAGCGCTCGGTTCTATCGGTGAACTCATCTTGCGGGAAAAATGGAGGATGCACCGGAAGCATTGCCTTCACCCGTTCAAGAATCTGATTAACATTTTCACCCGACTTGGCGGATACCGGCAAGATATCCGTGACGTTGGGGAGCTGCTCTTTCCAATAGTTAATCTTGTCGGCCACCTGTGAGCCTTTTGCCAGATCGACTTTATTAATGAGGAGCAGTATAGGTGTCTTTAGGCGCTGAAAGCGTTCGAATAAACCCGCCTCGAACTTGTCGTTAAGCTCTACTACCAGAAGAATTACATCGGCATCCTCCAGCGACACTTTTACGAACGACATCATGGCCTGATGAAGCGAATACTTTGGTTCGAGAATGCCCGGTGTATCTGAGTAAACCACCTGGTAGTCTTCTCCATTTAGAATTCCCATGATCCGGTGCCGCGTGGTCTGGGCTTTGGAGGTGATGATCGACACGTTCTCGCCCACCAGCTTATTCATCAGCGATGACTTGCCAACGTTGGGCTTGCCAACGATGCTCACGAAGCCCGCTTTGAATGCTTTTGGTTCCATTGATTTCCTGGTGGGTTTTTGTAGCTGCAAAACTACAAACTGTTTGGCTATTTGTTTGATGCCGGCCAACGGGCTTAAAATTTAAAGAAGGCAACAAAAGAAAAAAGCAACACTTTCGTGCTGCTCTCTTAGTAGCGGGGACAAGACTCGAACTTGTGACCTTTGGGTTATGAGCCCAACGAGCTACCAACTGCTCCACCCCGCGATATATTTTTTCGGTGAACTTCCTTCACCCTTATCTTCAAACCTGTCCCTTTCTAACTCCAAAGTCCCTTTCGGAGTTCCATTTGGTTGGAAAACCCTTTGCTTTTCTCAAACTCTTTGGGTCCCCATGTAAAGGGAGACAAAAGTAGAACCTTATCGCTTAAAAAACAAGCAGCCTTCAGAAATTGGTCCGGTTAAATAAAAGTTAAACCATTCGGCTCCGTGATGATGGCGAAGCCGGCAAGAATATGGTCAAGTTCTGTTCAGTTTGCAATGTGTTGTGGGGAAGGTTCTGAAGCAACCATCGACCGGGGCGCTTTTGGGAGACTTTCATTATGCTAATAGCAATGAAGATGTGGCCCAACTTGCTTGCTTCAAGGGACTTGACGTGCGGAACGTTAAAGGCGAGCAGGGTGCATCGCATGTGCGGATTACGTGCAATGCGCGTTTCTAAGACCGTAATACTTGCTTCACCTAGTCGGTCAGATACCACCCACCACTTCCAAAGATTTTAAGATCCATAAGAAAGCCAAGAGCCGAAAATCGTTAGCCACAGGAATACCCAAAATACAGGGGATTTCCTTAAAGGCTGTGAAATGATACCTTGAAACGACTTAACGCAAGTCGTATGCGAAATCGATCTTTGTCCTTTGTGCATCCATCCAGTCAACTATCGCTCCATGCCTTTCAAAATCCAAACTACGTTGCGCGGTTTACCACGACTTAAAAAACATCGAACGTGAGGATTACAATAATTTTCTCAGCCGCACGGGTGACTTCCTGGCAAACCACAACACGGGTAGACTTTTGGCAGATTTCAGCTGTCTGCAAAACTTCTCGGTAGAGCTGAGAGCATCGGCCATTAATAATTTCAGACGATTGATTGCTAACCGAATTCCCTACCTACTTCTTGCCATTGTCAAGCCCAGGGAATTAATTACCGACATAACCCTTGAGGTTGCACTTGACCTTGCCAAGCCATTGTCACGTAAGTTTATAGACGGGCAGATCTTCTTGAACGAGAAGGAGGCGCTGAACTGGCTCCTGGCATACCCGGTGCTGACAGAAACCGTGCCTCGTGTTTGACTTTGTACCAATATAATACAAGGAGTTACTGCGTTAGCTCGTTATAATTTCCCATCGGATTTGATTAGTACTTTCCTGTTGCGATTTGCTGGCGGTTGACATGGGGCTGCTGGTAGGAGTATCGAATAGGAAACGTCCGCAGCCGGTACCATTCTATAGCTTCAAAATGTTCAGACCCGATCTTTCGGGATTTTTGTGCGAACGCCTTAATTCAACCTTCGCATAATCATTCCATTCACCAATTCAAAAAAGTTATGCGGCTGCATGGTTCTCCATTTCTCGATCTGGAGTGTACCACCCATGTTGACGTAGTGATCAACGTGATACTTTCTGAATTCGTCCTGCACGAAATCTGGAAATGAGACAGCCGCAATCCAGCCGTCTTCTACATCGTCAAACCATTCTTCGTAATAGCAGTCGTCAGAACCGTGGAAGTTCATAATGTTCTCTCCGATCAGGATGAATTTATTGACACCTTCTTTTACCAAGGGTTCAACAATGTTCCTTTTCAGCTCCATGATATCATTGTTGATTGCGTCATTCCATTCACCAATGAATTCGATCACAGTATAACCAAGATCATAATCGGTGTAAAGGATTTTCAGGTAAAGTGTTTCAGAACCCATGTAATCCCATGAGGGATCGATGTAGTAGCCGTAAATGGTTTCGGAGTACTGGTCGAAGTTGTATTCTTTTCCAAAGAATGGAGAACGGTCGTCTTGCGCGGGGTCGTAGTATTTCAGCCAGTTATAATATGGTTCAATTTCGTGCATGTCCTTTTCGGCTATCAACAGCCTTACGAACAGAACCATGTTGCTTCAATAATTGTTCGGCTTCACCTTCAGAAATCCCGAGCTCATCCATGACCATTTTGGTGCCCCTGTGAACCAGCTTTTTATTGGTAAGCTGCATATCCACCATCTTATTGCCTTTGACCTTGCCCAGGCGAATCATCACGGAAGTGGAAACCATGTTGAGGATCAACTTCTGGGCGGTGCCGGATTTCATTCGGGTGCTGCCGGTAACGAACTCTGGCCCCACAATTACCTCGATTGGAAAATCTGAATGTTTGGCAACCTCGGTTGGGCTGTTACAGGCGATGCAGCCGGTAACGATACCGTTGTTTCGTGCCGTCTCAAGGCCCCCAACCACGTAGGGCGTGCGGCCGGAAGCAGCAATTCCAACGAGCACGTCTTTGGAATTTATATTATGAACCTGAAGGTCAACCCATGCCTGCGACCGGTCATCCTCAGCGTTTTCGACAGCTTTGCGGATGGCTGTGTCGCCCCCGGCAATAATTCCGATAACGTGTCCGTGAGGAACGCCATAGGTCGGTGGAATTTCAGAAGCATCAACCACCCCGAGGCGTCCGCTTGTACCTGCACCAATGTAAAACAATCTGCCACCAACGCGCATCTTTTCAACAATAGCATCCACAAGCTTTTCAATCTGTGGGATCACCTTCTCCACAGCATTCGGCACATTTTTATCCTCCCGGTTGATGTTCACCAGCAGGTCATGCGTGCTCATTTTCTCAAGGTCAGTATAATTTGAAGAGGCTTCCGTGGTTGTCATTTCAGTCTGTCTGGTCGAGGGAAAAATTATAATGTCTTATTTATTCTGATGATAAAGTGTAAGCCCTGCGATCGGACCCTCTAAAATGTTCTTTACGGTGATGCCCTTGTCGTTGGCCACCTGGCGCAGAATGTCGCTGAAATAAAAAGCGATTGAGCCTGTAAAGTGCACTTTGAGATTTTGGTAATTCTCGTACTTCATCACATTGTTTTCATAGAACTCTGCGAAGCTGTCGTAGATAAGTTTATAGCAGTATGGATCGTCAAGGTGCTGAAAGATAAACTTGGCGAAACTTGCAAGGAAGGCACTAGGCTTCTCTTGCTGATATACTTTCTCGAGAAATTCTTCCCGGCTAAGGGGAAATCGCTGATGAAACTGGGCCGAGAGTTTTGCTGGCATTTTCTTGCGCAGGTAATCGACCAGGAATTTTTTGCCGATGTTGGCACCTGAGCCTTCATCTGCAAGGATCCATCCAAGGTTCGCCACGTTGTCAACAATGTTAACACCATCGTATAGACATGAGTTTGATCCTGTACCCATGATGCAGGCGATCCCGGGCTCATGTCCGCATAATGCGCGCGCAGCCGCAAGGAGGTCCCAGCCGATTTCAATATGCGCCTCCGGGAAAAACTCGAGGAATGCGCTCTTGATTGTGAGTTGATTTTTTACCGAGGAGACTCCCGCTCCATAGAAAAAGATCTTATCAACCTGGTCATCGATCTGCGGAAGCAAAATCTCCTGAACGTTCTTTTTCAGGTCATCGATGGGCTGGTAATACGGGTTAAAACCAGGCCCGCTTGCCTGGCCGATCTTTCCGTCTCGTTGAATGATTCTCCAATCTGTTTTGGAGCCTCCGCTATCGGCAATTAAAATCATGTCTGCGAATGGTGTGTTGACTTCTAAAGGTATGCAAAGCTATAAACTGAATCGAATAAACAAACATTTCAAAACGAGTGTGTCTGTGTGTTTGCCGAAAAAAGAAATGTTTCAATTCGGAAGCCTGCCGATGACCTTGAATTTGTCAAAAACTTTATCAGTATGGGGCGCATCCTTCAACTCATCGGTGAGGTCCTGACCTGCCCAATGCTCGTAATGCTTTCCATTCTTCCAAAGCCGGGAGCCAGACACGTCATACACAAGGCCTTTGAATGCAACCCATACCTCTGGTTTGTCTTGCCCGTTCCGCAGCGCCAACTGCGATCTGGTTATCGTTGGAAGATCGGTCACCGGGTGGAAAAATGTTGGTAGTCCTTCACGAGCGTAGCAAGAAAGTCGTGGTCGGAGAGGTTGGTCTGAACGTTCATCGTTTTCTTCAGCTGTTCACTAACCAGCGTTAGTGGCTGCGGGTTATCGAGTTCTAGGGCAGCGTAAAGCGCGCGCTTAGCCAGCTCAATATCGTACTGCTCTAACGTTATCACCGTTGGGAATGCTGGCTTATAAAAGGTGTAAGCGATGCCGCGGGGTATTTTAACGACCTTCGTCCCCGCTACAATGTCGCCAAAACTCTGACCTTTACCGTTCACCGAGATGATGATCAGCGCAATTACGCCCGAAACAAAATAGAAACCGATAATACTAAAGAACCAGCGTATGAGGTGTTGCGCCACGGACGCGGCCTCGTTTTCGAGCGTCACCACCTGAATGCGCACCATACGTTTACCCGGAGTCTGACCTTTCATGACGATTTCGAAAATCAGATTATAAAAAAGAAGAGGTCCTAGCAAGAAGATAAACCAGATCCAGAGATCATCAATGTTTGCATCAAGCAGCGTCCAGACAATGATCGGGGCATAACAGCCGAGAATCAGACCATCGATGATAAACGCAAGGATGCGGTCGCCAACACCGGCTGTCGCATGGTGCCCAGTTGAGTATCCATAAGAAGCATCACTTAAAGTTTGCATCCGCTTAAAAATTCGATAACTTTTCGGCCGTTAACAAACGCAATTTCGCAAATATGAAGGTAAACCTCCTGCTCTCTGCTTTTTTAGTTTTCATTATTTCTTCCTGTGCCAACCTCGAAAAGAAAAATTACGCCTCGTTACCTGATGATGAGCTCAGGAAAGTAGCGGATTCTCTAGCGCAAGAGTTTATCATCACAGATGGACACGTTGACTTACCTTACCGTCTCAAGGTGAAGCATTTTCGCCTCGAGCGCGAATACCTCGGCATTCCGCTAAAAACTGACGAGGGCGATTTTGATTTCGAGCGTGCCAAAAAAGGAGGCCTCGATGCTCCTTTCATGTCAATCTATATTCCATCATCGTACCAGCAGAAAGAAGATCGGGGTAGAGCCCTGGCGGATTCTCTCATCACAATGATCGAGGGAATTGTTACCGCTCATCCTGACAAGTTTGCCCTGGCCAAAACTCCTGCAGACATCAGCAATAACACAAAAGCCGGAAAGATTTCTCTGCCCTTCGGGATGGAGAACGGAGCACCCATTGGCGATGACCTTGCCAACGTTAAATATTTCTTCGACCGTGGTATTCGCTACGTTACCCTGACGCACGGAAAAAATAACCAGATCTGCGACTCATCGTATGACACTACAACCATGTGGAGTGGCTTGAGCCCGTTCGGTGAGAAAGTGGTTGCCGAAATGAATCGGATCGGAATGATGGTTGATATTTCTCACGTCTCCGATAGCACGTTCTACGATGTGATGAAAATAACGAAAGCCCCGGCTATTGCTTCTCACTCGTCATGTCGATACTTCACCCCCGGTTTCCAACGCAATATGTCTGATGATATGATCAAGGCACTTGCAAAGAACGGTGGCGTTATCCAGATCAATTTCGGTGCAAACTTCCTCGACTCGGTGGCCCGCACCAACGATGTCCTTCGCGATTCGCTGGAGAAGCAACTCGAAGCTAAAAACCTGACATCAGCTGACCCGGAAGCACAACCCATCATAGAGCAATTTGGAAAACAACACAAGGAACTCTTCTCTGATGTTGAGAAAGTGGCCGATCATATTGACCATGTGGTAAAGATTGCCGGCATTGATCACGTTGGCATCGGCTCCGACTACGATGGTGTTGGTGACAGCCTTCCGCTGGGCTTGAAGGACGTGTCAACGTACCCAAACCTGATTGCCGTATTGCTTAAACGGGGATACAGTCCGGAAGATATTGAGAAGATCTGCTACAAGAACGTGTTCCGGGTGTGGAATAAAGTAATCGAGGTGGCCGAAAAAGGTTCGTAGAAAATCCGGGACACAAATAATTTTCAGGGCATGGGATACTATTCGTGGGTTTCCCGCATTAAATCGTAAAGGCTACCGAGATGCTAACCCGACCCGCCTATACATTTTTGTGCATGGCGCTGGCTTTCAGCCTGGGTCTTTGCCTGATCGCATTAAACACAGTGGCACAGGAAAGAACCTTGAAAGTGCTCAAGGCAATTCCACCAATTGTTTGTTATCAGAAAAATTCAATCGAGGCGTATCATGTTGATCTTCCTGAAAATTTCCGCGAAAAACGGTTTGGAAGAGTTAAAACTGCGAATATTGAAGTCGAGTACATAAATTTTCCAGCCGATAATCTTGCGAAGAACGCCTTTCAGTTTGCCGTGGATGTTTGGGAGAGCCAGCTCACTTCTTCGGTGCCTATTCGCATTCGAGCGCAATGGGGATCGCTCGGTGCGGGTGTGCTGGGCCAGGCTACGTGGGGCGCTGCCTTTGCCAATTTCAATGGCGCTCAACATCAGAATGTGTACTACCCGGTCGCCCTGGCGGAAAAAATATCCGGTACCGAGTTGAATGCAGCCACCGAGCCAGACATAGTAGCAACGTTCAATAGCAGCACAAATTGGTATTACGGAACCGATGGCAATCCCAGCCCGGGTAAGATGGACCTCGTAACCGTGGTGCTTCATGAAATCTGCCACGGTCTTGGGTTCGTTGACACGTACGCGACTTCCAATGGACAAGGGTCGGTCGGGCTTGGCAACGTTCCTTTTGTCTACGACATCTTCGTTGTTAACTCAAGTAAACAAAGTTTATTTTCATCCTTCGCATCGCCCTCAACTCTTATGAACGGGCAGTTGGTAAGCAATAATCTTTTCTACAATTCCGTGCTGGCAACCACTGCAGGAAATCTTCCGAAGATATTTGCCCCGACAACCTTTGATGCGGGATCGAGCATAGCCCACCTAGATGAAGGCACTTTTTCGGTTCCTGGCGATGCTAACAATTTAATGACACCCACCATCGCCATCCAGGAATCTATTCATCAGCCCGGCAACATCTCCCTGGGAATTCTTAACGACATGGGTTGGATCTCTACCCGCATTGAACACACACCGTTAAAAGATTCCGAACGCAAGGACGGTGCCGGCTATCCCGTGAAGGCCACCATTGTTTCTGACAACGGATACAAGAATGCCACAGTAGCGCTGCACTATCGCACTCCAGCCACACAGAACTTTACCACAGTGCCAATGACCTCAACCGGGATCAATAACGAGTTTCAGGCTTCGCTGCCTGGGGTCACGGTGAATACATCCTACGCATATTTCATTACTGTGGAGGACAACCTCTCGCGTACATTCCGAAATCCTGGAATGGTTTATACCCAGAACCAGGCTGCGGAGCAAAACATCAACATCGTAAATATTGGCCCGGACACCGAGCGCCCGGAGATCGTTCATACCCCGGTGGATTTCATTTTTGAAACGGAAACACAGCTGGTCATAACAGCATCCGTTACGGATAACCTGTTACTCTCCCAGGTGAACCTGGAATTCCAGGTTGATGGTGGTACCACACAATCTGTCAGCATGTCGAAAACTGCAGGAACAGAGACGTATACGGCCACAATTGCGGTACCTGCATCGCTGGCCGTTGGAGACCTGATTAAGTATAGAATTCTAGCCCGAGACGGCAGTTCTGCCGCGAACCAGGCAAGCTCTCCCTCAACCGGTCTTTACACCGTGTTTGTCACAGGCGATGTGCCCGCACGGAATTCATACGTCAATGATTTCAATGCAGAGTCATTTGATTTTATCGGGAATAGTTTTTCCATCGCCACGCCCGCGAATTTCGAAAACGGTGCAATTCATTCGGAACACCCCTATGAAGACGGCTCGGGACCGAACAACGAAAGCAACTACTCATATCAGCTGCAGGTGCCGATTATAATTTCTGCTGCGAACCATTTTATCCAGTTTGACGAAATCGTGCTGGTGGAACCTGGCGAGGATGGGTCGGAATTCGGGGATGCTGATTTCTTCGATTACGTAATAGTGGAAGGATCAAAAGACAACGGTTCTACCTGGACACCCTTTGAAGATGGCTACGACAGCCGGGCAAACCCTGCGTGGCTCACACGCTATAACACTAACATTGTGTCAAACAGTTCTACTGCTACTGGGATACCAAGTTTGTTCCGCGAACGGCAGATCGATATGTTGGGTTCGACAGCCTTTAAGGCAGGCGACCAGATCAAAGTTAGGTTCAGGTTGTTTGCGGATGAGGCAGCCCATGGCTGGGGTTGGGCAATTGACAATCTTTCTATACAGGGATCGGTAACAGAAACGGAATATCAGCCTGTAGAATCCGTTGAGCTTTTTCCAAATCCAGCAAATGATGTGTTACGAGTGAGGCTTCCGGCATTTAGTACAAACCTGGAGATCTTTGATGCTGCCGGACGAAAAGTTTTTTCATCCGTTGCCACCGAGTCTGAAACTGACGTTGATGTACATGAATGGCCCGGTGGGATCTACTTTCTTAGGTGCGTCAGCCACCAGACGGTTGTAACACGAAAATTCAGTAAGGCGCAGGATTAGCCTGGCTCTTACAAATTCCCTTTCTTCATTTCCTTTACAACATAGTCACATGCACGGGCCGTCATGGCCATATACGTAAGCGAAGGATTTACGCTTGACGCGGAGGTCATAAACGATCCATCAGTGATAAAAACATTCTTTACTTCATGCATTTGGTTGAAGCGGTTCAGAACCGATGTTCTGGGGTCTTTTCCCATGCGGGCTGTTCCCATTTCGTGGTTGGCATTTCCGGGAAATGACATGGTTCCTTCGAGGCGAATATTCTTGTAACCCGCAGCCTCCATTATTTCTCCGGCTACCGCCACCATGTCTTTTTGCATGGCCTTCTCATTTTCACGAAAGGTGACGCTGAAGGTAAGTGTATTTCGTCCGAACTTGTCCTTCTGATCGGTATTGAGCGTCACGCGATTGTCCTCATATGGCAGACACTCTCCGAATCCGGTGAAACCGATGCTCCATGCACCCGGGGATGCCACAAATTCCTTAAGGTCGCGGCCGATCTTGTCACTCGATGTACCGCGCCACCATCCGGAACGTGAGGCTCCGCCTTGCAAGTTGAATCCCCGAAGGTAATCTGCTCGCTGGTCTTTCACGTTTCGGAATCGTGGTATCGAAAAGCCAATCGGTTTTCTTCCTTCGTAATACTGATCTTCAAATCCTTCAACGGAGGCGCCAAGCCCCATACACTTGTGGTGATCCATCACATTCCTGCCCACCTGGTCACTTCCGTTCCCGAGTCCGTTAGGAAATCGTGATGAGGTGGAGTTCAACAGAATGAAAGCCGTGGCCATGGTGGCTGCATTGAGAAAGATAATCCTCGCAAAATATTCCGTTACCTCGCTGGTCAAAGTGTCAATCACTTCTACGCCCTTTGCGCGCTGAAGCTTTTCGTCATACAAAACACGATTCACCAATGCGTTTGTTTTCAACTCCAGGTTCCCGGTGGCAAACGCTGCGGGAAGGGTGCTCGCGTTTGTGCTGAAGTACGCTCCGTACGGGCAACCCCGGTGACACAAACTGCGGTACTGACATAAACCACGGCCCTTCACTGGTGCTGTCAGATTTGCCGTGCGTCCAATAATCACCCTTCGATCATTGAAATGGCTTTCAACTTTCGCTTTCAGATCTTTTTCAACACAATTCATTTCCATCGGTGGCTGGAACTCACCATCAGGAAGTTCAGCGATGCCATCGCGATTTCCGCTCACGCCAATAAACCGCTCAACGTAGTCATACCACGGGGCGATGTCTTTGTAACGGATCGGCCAGTCAACACCGTGGCCATCTTTCAGGTTTGCATCGAAGTCCAGATCGCTCCAGCGCAGACATTGACGCGACCAGAGTAATGATCTACCTCCCAGCACATCACCGCGAACCCAGTCGAACCGGTTGGCCTCAGTGTAGGGATTTTCAAGATCATTAATATAGAAATGCTCGTTGTCGGACTGAAAAGACCAATGACGCGCCTGAATGTGCTTTGCACGCTTCTGCTCCGGTGTCATCCGCCCACGATGTGGAAAGTCCCAGGGATTTTTTGTTGCGGTAGGATAGTTCGGATGTTCAACCGCTTTGCCGCGTTCAAGCATCAGCACCTTCAGGCCTTTCTCACAAAGTTCTTTTGCAGCCCACCCTCCGCTAATACCCGATCCGACAACAATTGCATCATACGTGTGTTGCTGCTTCCCTTTCAGATTTACGTTCATTGGCTTGGAATTTTTCTAACCATGAAGTTGCCGAAAATCCTAAAAAAGGCGAAACCAAAGTTTTCAAACGGTATTTCCAAGCTCCGGATTTCAAGACTTCTGCTGGAATTTTTTTTTGAAAAATCTGTTTTGAAAAAAGTTAATCGATTGTAGTTAAAGTTGCGTTCGTTGGTATATTTTTGCCCAATTTTGTTTATCCCATTCCCGTTATACGATGCCTAGAGACAGAAGTATTCGCTCCGTACTGATTATTGGAAGCGGTCCTATTATCATTGGTCAAGCTTGTGAATTTGATTATGCCGGATCCCAGGCTTCGCGCTCGCTGCGTGAAGAAGGAATCGAAGTGGTACTCATCAATTCGAACCCAGCCACGATCATGACCGATAAAGTGACGGCTGATCACGTTTACCTCAAGCCGCTCACCAAGAAAAGCATCCGCGAAATTCTGGAAAAGCACCACATCGATGCAGTTTTACCTACGATGGGCGGTCAGACCGCGCTTAATCTTTGTATCGACTGCGACAAAGCCGGTATCTGGCAACACTATGGAGTGAAAATTATTGGCGTGGACATCAAAGCGATCGAGACGACCGAAGATCGCGAAAAGTTTCGCTTGAAAATGCACGAGCTCGGTGTTGGGGTATGTAAAGGTTCCACAGCAACATCGTTCCTGCAAGGAAAGGAAATTGCACAGGAAATTGGTTTTCCACTTGTGATCCGGCCTTCTTATACGCTCGGTGGAACAGGTGGAGGCTTTGTCAATGATCCGGAAGAATTTGATGAAGCACTAAACCGCGGTTTACATGCATCACCAATCCACGAAGTGTTGGTGGAGCAAAGTATCATGGGCTGGAAAGAGTTCGAGCTCGAATTGCTTCGCGATAATGTGGGGAACGTAATCATTATTTGCTCGATTGAAAACTTTGACCCGATGGGGATTCACACCGGTGATTCAATCACGGTGGCTCCCGCGATGACACTGCCCGACACAACTTACCAGAAAATGCGGGACCTCGCCATCAAAATGATGAATGGTATCGGTCAGTTCGCAGGCGGTTGTAACGTCCAGTTCTCACTGAACCCGGACAATTATGATGAGATTATCGGGATCGAGATCAACCCTCGGGTGTCCCGCTCATCTGCGCTCGCAT
Organism: Chryseosolibacter sp.; assembly: GCA_036402075.1. GTDB lineage: Bacteria > Bacteroidota > Bacteroidia > Cytophagales > Cyclobacteriaceae > Chryseosolibacter. Next base: position 14,595 of record DASWTP010000263.1, read on the forward strand.
CCAAAGCCACCGGGTATCCGATTGCAAAAATTGCAGCTAAACTGGCAATCGGTTATAATCTGGATGAACTTAAGAACGCTGTGACCGGAACAACTACCGCGTATTTCGAACCCTCTATCGATTATGTGATCGTAAAAATTCCGCGCTGGAACTTTGATAAATTTCACGGAGCCGATCGGAGGCTTGGTCTTCAGATGAAGTCTGTTGGTGAAGCGATGGGGATTGGAAGAAATTTCCAGGAAGCTCTTCAGAAGGCGTGCCAGTCGCTGGAGATCAGACGAAACGGTCTTGGTGCCGATGGGAAGGAATTGACCAAGCAGGACGAGCTGCTCTACAGCCTTGAACACCCGACCTGGAACCGCATATTCCACATTTACGATTCGATCAAACTCGGCATTCCGATGAAAACGATTCAGAAGCTGACGAAAATTGATCGATGGTTCCTCAATCAGATCGAAGAGCTTGTCGATCTGGAAAAAGAGATCGCCAAATACGACATCAATTCAATTCCGGCTTCACTGATGCGCACAGCAAAAGAGAAGGGATACGCAGACCGCCAGATTGCACACGTGCTCGATTGTTTCGAGAGTGAAGTGAACGCGAAGCGCAAGGAGATGGGCATCAAACGCGTGTTTAAGCTTGTGGATACCTGTGCCGCTGAATTTGAAGCAAAGACGCCATACTATTACTCAACTTTCGACACCGAAAACGAATCGATCGTAAGCAATAAAAAGAAAATCGTTGTTCTTGGATCGGGGCCAAACCGCATCGGTCAGGGAATTGAGTTCGATTACTCGTGCGTGCACGGTGTGTTAGCCGCAAAAGAGTGTGGCTACGAAACCATCATGATCAACTGTAACCCCGAGACGGTGTCGACTGATTTTGATATTGCGGACAAATTGTACTTTGAGCCCGTGTTCTGGGAACATTTGTACGACATCATCGAACATGAAAAACCTGAGGGTGTAATTGTGCAGCTCGGTGGTCAGACAGCGTTGAAACTTGCTGAGAAACTTCACAAATTCGGAATCAAGATAATCGGAACTTCCTATGAAGCCCTGGATCTCGCAGAAGATCGTGGAAGCTTCTCTACGCTGCTGAAGGAGCTGGGAATTCCTTATCCGGAGTTTGGTGTCGCCACCAATGCAGATGAGGCGATTGAAGTGTCAAAGACGATTGGTTTCCCATTGCTCGTGCGACCTTCCTATGTGCTGGGTGGACAAAGCATGAAGATTGTGATCAACGAACAGGAACTTGAACACCACATCCTCGACATCTGGAAGCACCTTCCGGAGAACAAAGTGCTGCTCGACCATTTCCTAGATGGCGCCATTGAAGCCGAAGCGGACGCAATCTGCGATGGCGAAGACGTATACATCATTGGAATTATGCAGCACATCGAGCCAGCCGGTATCCACTCTGGCGACTCATATGCGGTTCTTCCTCCGTACAACCTGGGTGACCTGGTGATCAAGCAAATTGAAAACTACACGCACAAGATTGCACTTGCGTTGAAGACAGTCGGGCTGATCAATATTCAGTTTGCCATCAAGAACGACAAAGTATACATCATCGAGGCGAACCCGCGTGCGTCACGAACTGTTCCATTCATCTGCAAGGCTTACGATGAGCCGTACGTGAACTACGCAACAAAAGTGATGTTGGGCGAAAAGAAAGTGAAAGACTTCAAATTCAACCCAACCAAGAAGGGATACGCGATTAAGGAGCCTGTGTTCTCGTTCAGTAAGTTCCCCGATGTGAACAAGGAACTGGGGCCGGAAATGAAATCAACTGGCGAGTCAATCTACTTCATTGATGACTTAATGGATGATTATTTCATGAAGATTTACTCGGAGAGAAACCTGTATTTGAGCAGGTAACAGATAACTCCAGCATCAATTGCCGCGGGATTAGTCCGCGGCAATTGATAAAATAATTCGGCCTTTTTTTCGTCTGGGATATTAAATCCCGAACCTCTATCTTCGTTTTTCAGTTTACTACATAAATAGAACCCAATGTTTAAGTTTCTGCTTATTATAGGCCTTGTTCTGTATGTGATCTATAAGATCGGAACATTGTTCTTCAGGGCTGGCGCGGCTTCGCAACAGTTCAGAAACAACCAGCAGCAAGCAAACTTTAATCAACCCCCGCATCAAAAGCAGAAGCCCAAAAACAAAGCTGGCGAGTATATCGACTACGAGGAGGTAAAATAGCCTTCTATGAAAATCCATTTTTTCAAATACCAGGCAACAGGAAATGACTTCGTGGTCATTGACAACCGTACCAGCGGGTATTCATTTTCGAAAGACCAGATTGAAAGAATTTGTGACCGTAAGTTCGGTATTGGCGCAGATGGCTTAATGTTGATCGAAAATCACCCCTTGCTTGACTTCAATTTAGTTTACTATAACAGTGATGGCTCTCAAAGCCTTTGCGGAAACGGTAGCCGTGCCGCTGCCCGGATGGCATCTGCGCTTGGGATGGTAAATGGCAAGGCGAATTTCAACGCCTATGACGGAGAGCATGCCGCTGAGATTCTTCCAACGGGCATAGTTAAGCTGAAGATGAACCCGGTTAACAAAACTGAAAAGATCGGCACCGATCAATTTATCAATACCGGCTCCCCTCATTATATCAGGTTTGTAGATGCCGTTCATCAGTACCCTCTGTTTGAGGAGGGAAAGAAAATCCGATATAGCGATCAATTTAAACCAGGGGGTACAAATGTGAACTTTGTTCAGCTCCTCGAGAATAACACCATCTTTGTTCGGACCTACGAACGCGGGGTTGAAAACGAAACCTTGTCATGCGGCACAGGGGTGGTGGCCTCTGCCCTGGCGGCATCATTAAACGGCTATAAGTCACCGATTTCTGTCAAAACCCTCGGTGGAGAGTTGTCGGTCGAATTCAAATCCGGCCTTAACGGCACATTTACAGATATTTATCTAATCGGTCCTGCCAAATTGGTCTTCGAAGGGGACTTGGAACTGTAATTGTTCATCCAGAAATCACAAAAAAGAAACTAAATTGAGGCCCCGTTTAAAACGAGGCACGTGTAAACGTTGATCCGTTGACTGGTTGATCCGTGGTTTTCATAGCTATGGGCATCAAGCTTTCGATGGCACAAGCACCGATCAACGGATTAACGGATTAACTAATCAACGTATTTATCGAATGCTCAAATTCATCGCGAAGATCTTCGGAACGAAATCAGAAAAAGACATTAAGCGCATTATGCCTCTGGTTGAACAGACCAAGCAAGAAGGAGAAAAGCTGAAGTCGCTTTCAAATGACGAGTTACGTAATGAGACCAATAAAGTACAGGAGTTCATCAACCAGGAGTTGAAGTCGATTGACGACAGCCTGGCCGCCCTGCATAAACAAATATCCGATCAGCCAAACCTAGACATTAATGACAAGGAGGCCATTTTCGCCCAGATTGATAAGCTAGAGGAGGACCGAAATAAGCAACTTGAAAAAGCACTGATGAAAGTGCTTCCAAAGACATTTGCGATTGTCAGAGAAACAGCAAAACGCTTCAAGGAAAACGAATATCTTGAAGTAACAGCCCGCGACTACGACATTTCACTTGCCGCCCGAAAACAAAATGTAAAAGTCGTTGGTGAAAAAGCACAATGGCTGAACCAATGGATTGCTGCAGGCAACATGATCAAGTGGGACATGGTTCACTACGATGTTCAGATCATCGGTGGTATCGTGTTGCACGAAGGTAAAGTTGCTGAGATGGCAACGGGTGAAGGTAAAACGCTTGTTGCAACACTCCCTGCGTTTCTCAACGCACTCGCCAGACGCGGAGTACATGTGGTTACAGTAAATAACTACCTGGCCACACGCGATAGCGAATGGATGGCACCAATCTTCGAGTTCCACGGCATTTCGGTAGACTGTATTGACAAGCACGAGCCGAATTCCATCGCGCGCAGAAATGCGTATAAAGCAGATATCACGTACGGAACAAACAACGAGTTTGGCTTCGACTACCTCCGCGACAACATGGCCCGTGATCCGGAAGAACTCGTGCAGCGCAGCCACCATTATGCGATGGTTGATGAAGTTGATTCAGTATTGATCGATGAAGCAAGGACACCCTTGATTATTTCGGGACCCGTGCCACGCGGTGACGAACACGAGTTCTACGACCTCAAGCCACGGATCTTCAAACTCGTTGAGGCGCAAAAGAAAATTGTCAACGAATACCTGAACGAAGCCCGCAAAGCAATAGCGGCAGGCAACGAAAAAGACGGAGGCCTTCCGTTGTTCCGCGCTCATCGCGCAATGCCGAAGCACAAGCCATTGATCAAGTTCCTGAGCGAGACGGGTATCAAAGCCGTTCTCCAAAAGACTGAAAACTATTACCTGCAGGATAACAAACGCAATATGCCTGAGGCGGACAAGCCTTTGTATTTTGTGATTGATGAAAAGGATAACAGCGTTGAGCTGACCGAAAAAGGAATCGACCTCATTACAGGCGAGGGCGAAGATCCGCGCTTCTTCATCCTTCCCGAGATCGGGACCGAGCTTAATAAGCTGGAGAGAGATCTATCACTGGATGATCAGACTCGTTTCCAGAAAAAAGAGGAATTGATCCGCGAATATCAAACGAAGTCACAACGCATTCACAGTGTAAACCAGCTTTTGAAGGCATATACGCTCTTTGAAAAGGATACGGAATACATCATTGTTGACGGCAAGATCAAGATCGTTGACGAACAAACCGGACGTGTGCTTGACGGAAGGCGCTACTCGGATGGCTTGCATCAGGCCATCGAAGCAAAGGAAAATGTGAAAGTGGAGGATGCCACACAAACCTACGCAACGATTACCCTGCAAAACTATTTCCGAATGTATCATAAGCTTGCAGGTATGACCGGTACTGCGGAAACAGAAGCTGGTGAACTGTGGGACATCTATAAACTTGATGTCGTTGTCATTCCAACAAATCGTCCTGCGGTAAGAAAAGATTACGATGATCTTGTTTACAAAACAGTTCGGGAGAAATTTAACGCAGTTATAGAAGAGATTGTGAAACTCACACAAGAAGGGAGACCGGTTCTTGTCGGTACGACTTCTGTAGAAATTTCTGAATTGGTGAGCCGACTCCTTCAGCTGAGAAAGATCAAGCACCAGGTGTTGAACGCCAAACAGCACCAGCGGGAAGCTGAAATTGTGGCAGAAGCAGGTAAGCCTGGAACCGTGACGATTGCGACCAACATGGCTGGTCGTGGAACGGATATTAAGTTGACCCCTGAGTCAAGAGCCGCAGGTGGTCTGGCTATCATCGGTACGGAACGACATGAATCAAGACGTGTAGACCGCCAGTTGCGCGGACGCTCAGGCCGTCAGGGTGATCCTGGTACATCGCAGTTCTATGTCTCACTCGAAGACAACCTGATGCGTTTGTTCATGCCGGAGCGTATCGCCCGCATCATGGACAGGCTGGGTTTGAAAGAGGGCGAAGTAATTCAGCACTCCATGGTGACAAGCTCGATCGAGCGTGCACAGAAAAAAGTGGAAGAGAATAACTTTGGCATACGCAAGCGATTGCTGGAGTACGATAACGTAATGAACTCCCAGCGTGAGGTTATTTACAAACGCAGACGCAATGCCCTCTTTGGCGAACGTCTCGAACTGGACATCTTGACAATGTTGTTCGACACCAGCGAGGATCTGGTTATCAATGCCAAGAATGCGCAGGATTACGACAGCCTGCGCCTCAACGCACTCAGTACGCTTGGCCTTGACTACGAAATCTCAAAAGAAGAGTTCGATCGCCAGGATGCTAATAAGATCACCGATGATCTTTACAACAAAGCACTGCACCACTATCACCAGAAAAACAAAATGGTGGCAGACAAGGCATTGCCCGTAGTGCGCGATATCTATAAAACTCGCGGAGCGACAATCGAAAACATCCTTGTTCCCTTTACAGATGGAACCAAGACCATCGGAGTGGCCGCTAATCTCGAAAAGACGGTTCAGACGAACAACGCTGAATTGATTAAAGCCATGGAGAAGATGATCACCCTGGCGATAATTGATCAGCAATGGAAGGAACATCTTCGTGAGATGGATGATCTGAAGCAAAGTGTTCAAAATGCAGTGTACGAACAGAAAGACCCGCTTTTGATTTACAAGTTTGAAGGATTTGAATTATTCAAACGTTTCATTGCTAAAGTAAATGAAGACACCATTTCATTCCTGATGAAAGCTGATATTCCAGTGCAGCAACCCGATCAGGTTCAGGAAGCGCGTGCCCAACGCAGAACAAAGCTCAGCGAAAAGAAGGAAGAGTCACGATCCCTTCTTAGTGGAGGCGGATCGCCTGGAGCCGGAGCATCACAAGGAGGGCAACCTCAGCAACCGAATCGCCCACCACAAGAAAAGGTGATGCCGGTGAAGTCAGAAAAAGTAGCCAACCGAAATGATAAGGTGAGTGTTCAGTACACCGATGGTCGTGTGTTGAAAGATGTGAAGTATAAGACCGTGGAAGACGACATCCGCAACAACAAGTGCATCCTGATCAAATAGGCACAACATTTTTCGGAAATGAAACTTAGAATGAATGATATGATCCGAGCCGCTGCCTTCATGCTTGCTGTTGTTTTGATAGCTTCGTGTTCATCAAAAGTTTCGACACCAACAGGCTCATCGTCATCCGGTGGCTATTCGGAAGACCTTTCGGTTCTGAGACCAAAAGTGACGCTGCCCACGGACACGAACAAGGCAACAACCACAACTTCAGCCGGGAATAACAGTACGGTTTATCTTGAACCGAGACACACCGTAAACGCCCAACTGGACGCTGTGCTTGATAGCATTGACAGGATCAATTTGGCCAATGGCATGGTTGACGGTTTCACAATTCAATTGTATTCAGGAAAACAGCAAGAGGAAGCTTTGAATGTCAAGAAGCAGATTGCACAGGCAATGCCCGAGTTGTCGGCCGACATCCAGTTCAGCCAGCCAAACTTCCGCGTGCGTGCTGGAAAATACATCAATCGCCTTGAAGCGCAGAAAGATTACATGGCCGTGAAGCGCTTGTTTCCAAATGCGATCCTGATTCCGGAGCGCATCCCGATTAAGTAAATACACAAACCGTTAAGAGCGTGAAGAAGGCGCAACGAACGCAGTCAATTTTTTGCGTGCGTTGCACCTCCTTTGTTTTGGTTGCGGTTGAATGGCTTTTTAGAACTTCCCAAACTTCAATGTCATATTATACGACATGCCACTGATTGCATCGTCAGACAATCCTTCAGCATTGCTTCCGTAAGCAAATCGATAGGAAACGCCAGGGGTAAATCGCATCCATTTGAAAATGTTAAATTCGATGCGCGCACTCGGCTCGCTAACGAAGAAGAAATTTGTTTCTTTAGGATAGTTGCGGTATTCGTGATCCCAGTAAGGCTCATCGTGATCATTGCGAATGTATTGCACCGTAAATCCTGATCCGTTCATCACGCCCAGAGAAAAATGAATGGCACGGTGCGACCAGAACGTATATTCCGTCATCAAGCCAAACTGACCATACTCATAACTCATCTCTTCACCCGGAATCGCGCTTAAATGTTCAGGTACTGGAATGTTGTTGGTAACAGCCGCACCGGCTACGCCAAGCAGGAACCGGTGGTTGATATACCATCCTCCATAAATGCCTGCCAGGTTAGCGTACTTGCCATTGATTCTGGTGAACTTGTTTTCCAGCGCACCAAAACCTCCGGATGCTTTATGGCCGGTCTTAAACAAGGTGTGGATCTGGTAGCTGTCGGTGTTTGTCTCTCGCCCATGGTCTTGTGCAATCGTATTTGAGGCGGCAAAGCCGAGGAGTGCAATAAGTGCAATGGTAAATCGTGTTTTCATAATATTTTTCGGTAGTTACGGCTTTAGGACAACGACCGGCCCTGATACCCCTAGTCCTTCCTCCATTCTTTTTTGTTTCTTAAAACCACATTTTTACCCAATAGGCAAACTTTGGTTAATTTTAACCTTTACTTGGACTCATGGAGCTCATCGAGAAAATCAAAGCGTTGTCGGATCAGTATAGTGCAGAGGTGGTAGCTTTTCGCAGGCACCTGCATGCCAACCCGGAACTTTCGTATCAGGAATTCAATACCGTCAAATATGTTTCAAATCAACTCAAATCATTCGGGCTTGAACCGAAGGAGGGAATAGCAACAACGGGACTGATCGTGGAAGTTGCAGGAAAAAATCCCTCAAAAAAGAGCGTAGCGCTTCGCGCTGACATGGATGCTCTACCTATCCACGAAGCAAACAAGGTCCCGTACGCGTCCAAAGTGCCGGGAGTGATGCACGCGTGCGGCCATGATGTTCACACCTCTTCGTTGTTAGGTACAGCAAAGATCCTCAACACCATTCGCGACCAGTTTGAAGGCACTGTGCGATTCTTGTTTCAACCTGGTGAAGAAAAGAACCCCGGAGGCGCATCCTATATGATCCGCGATGGAGCGTTGAAAAATCCACAGCCGTCAGGGATTATCGGTCAGCACGTGTTTCCGCTTTTGCCGGTGGGCAAGATCGGTTTCCGAGAAGGGATGTATATGGCGAGTTGTGATGAAATTTACCTGAAGGTGATCGGTAAAGGCGGTCATGGCGGAGCACCCGATCTTACCGTTGATCCGGTTGTGATCGCCTCGCACATCATCCTTGGTTTGCAACAAATTATTAGTCGGAACGCGAGCCCGAAGCAACCCACGGTGCTAAGTTTCGGCAGGATTATCGGAGAAGGCGCCACAAACATTATTCCCGATGAAGTGAATATTGCAGGGACGTTTCGCGCGATGAATGAGGAATGGCGTGCGGTTGCTCTTCAGAAGATCAGGAAAATGGCAGAGAGTATTGCGGAAGCTATGGGAGCAAAGTGTGAAGTTGAAATCTCGCAGGGCTACCCTTACCTTCAAAATAATCCTGAACTAACGCGGAGGATCAGACGCGCTGCGGAAGCGTATGTGGGAACAGACAATGTTGTCGACATTGATATCACGCTTGCAGCCGAAGATTTTGCGTACTATTCGCAGGTTATTCCTGCATCTTTTTATCGATTAGGAACTGCCAACAAAGCGAAGGGCATTACATCGTATGTCCATACACCGACATTTGATATTGACGAGGACGCCCTCAAGCTTGGCCCTGGCTTAATGGCATGGATGGCTGTTCAGGAACTCCGGCACACATAATGGTAGTTGACAACCCATCGGAAAATCAAACGCAAATTAAACGCACGTTCACGCTTGTGCTTTTGATTGGTGGCAGCATTTTACTTTTTCTTTTTTCCCTGGATCTAATGGTGTCATCCCTGCGGCACCTCGGGAGCGATACCGCGCGCTCAGTCATCGAGGCAACTGAGAATCCTTTTACTGCCCTTTTTGTTGGCCTGCTCGTTACGGCACTCATCCAAAGTAGTTCGACTACAACAGCACTAACCGTTGCGATGGTAGCTTCCGGTGCGATAACCTTTCAAAGCGCAATACCGGTGATCATGGGAGCCAACGTTGGAACCACAATCACCAGCACAATCGTTTCCCTTGGCTTCATTAACAAGAAGAAAGAATTCAAACGTGCCGTTTCTGCCGGAACTTATCACTGCTTTTTCAATTTGCTCACCCTGCTTGTCTTGTTTCCCCTCGAGCTTTATAACGGGTTTCTATCGACCGCCTCAGCTTCGATCGGTCAGGCTGTTTTCCCGACTTTCGAACCCTCAAGTGCAACTACCCCTGGCGTAACCTGGTCAATTTTTGGTTTCGCCACCGATTTCCTCGTTACCAGTATTGCAAGCGGAGCGGTCTTAACCGTCCTGTCATTTATTTTGCTGGTGATATCGATCCTGATTTTCCGAAAACTGATCTCTGATTTGTTGAAAGCGCAATCGCCTGAAACATTCAGCAAGTTTTTCTTTGCGGGTGAGCTGAAATCTTTCTTCTGGGGACTGGTAACAACCGCAGCGATCAGGTCCAGCACCATTACGACCTCCCTGGTGGTACCTATTGTTGCCAAAAAAGTTGTGAAAATGAGAATGGCGGCACCATTCATTATGGGCGCAAATATGGGAACAACGATCACCGCTTTTATTGCTGCGTTTTTGAATTCGAACAATAGCGCAATCAATATCGCTGTGGCGCACTTTCTTTTTAATTTTATCGGGGTGCTTCTTTTTTTCCCTATTCCGGCTATGAAAGAACTCCCCATCAGGCTTTCGACCGGTCTCGGGAAGCTCACTCTCCGCTACCGCATTGCAGGATTTTTATTTATACTTCTCACGTTTTTTATAATCCCGTTTTCGTTGATTTATCTCTATCAGGAATGATATTTTTCTGTCGCTTAATGGGGAAGTGCTCGATTTTCATGAGTTAAAATCTTCTGTCTATATTGCATAAGGAGTAGTGTTATGATCCGCGATTCATTAGCCAAGTTTTTTAAAGTAGATAGCCTTATCAGCAATCTCACTGGTTATGTGGAAACCCGGGTAGAGCTCCTGAAATTAGAGGCAAAAGAAGAGATCTCTAAACAGGCGGCCAATGCTGTGGTCTATGGTGCGATCGTCTTCCTGTTTGCGCTGGTGCTGGTGTTCTTTAGTGTGGCCATTGCCATAACCCTTGGCGCCAGCCTCGGATATTTTGCCGGGTTTTCGATCGTTGCCGCGTTTTACCTGATTGTGGGCGCAGTGTTGTTGATCAACCGGGAAAAACTGATCAGGTCGATTGAAAAGAAGATTTCGCTGAAGTTAAAAAAAAGAAAAAGTTAGAATATGGAACTGCTTGAAACCGATGATCCGATCAAGGGTCAGCTATTGCAACGTTCTGCAAAACACCGCGAACAACTGGAGGAAGATGCGCGCCTGATTTCCGAGAAGACGGAAAAAATGTTGACTAACGCCTTGATTATTGGCGGAGCGTTAGCTGTAACGTATTTTGTTATCTCAAGCTTTTCAGGATCGAAAAAGAAGAAGAAATCAAAGACAGCTGAAATACGGCTCGTTCACGGAGGTGCCGCCCCCGAGCAAACGCATGTGACAACTGAACCGGAGCCTCCTGGCATGATGGCTCAGATAGGAACCGCGTTAGCAGCCCAGGCCACCGCCTACCTGCTGTCGCTTGCGAAAGACAAACTCACCGAGTTCCTTGAGTCGCAGGCCGCGAAGAAACAAGCAACTAATGAATCTGCTAAAAACCTTTAAGGAAAGGCACGCGCAGGGTAAGAAATCCATTGCCGTACTGATCGATCCTGACAAAATTGAAGAGCCCACAAAGCTGCTTCACCTGATCAACCTCGCGAGCGAGAATTGTGTTGATTATTTTTTTGTTGGCGGAAGCCTGATCACCACTGCGAACCTTTCGCAGGTTGTACGGACAATCAAAGACACGGTTAGCATCCCGGTTGTATTGTTTCCAGGCAATTCGATGCAGATCGATCCTGCAGCAGATGCCATTTTATTTCTTTCCCTCATCTCCGGAAGAAATCCAGAGTTGCTTATCGGCCAGCATGTGATTGCTGCACCCGTGCTGAAAAACACGAACCTGGAAATCATTCCGACAGGCTACATGCTGGTGAACTCGGGCAAAACAACTTCGGTTGCCTATATCAGTAACACGTTTCCAATTCCAGAAGACAAATACTCGTTGGCCGGATGCACAGCAATGGCTGGCGAGATGCTTGGGTTGCAAACCATTTACATGGACGCTGGTAGCGGGGCGGAGCGTGAGATCAATGCACGAATGATCGCAGCAGTAAGAAAAGTCATTAATGTTCCGCTCATCATTGGAGGAGGAATTAACACGGCCGACAAGGCCTTACGCGCGCTCGAAGCAGGAGCTGATATGATCGTGATCGGAAATGCGCTCGAAAAAGAACCGGATCTTCTGATTGAAATTGCCGATAAGGTTTACGAGTGGAACCAGAAGTAGTTGCAGGTTACATGTTTCAAGGGACATCTACGATCTAACCTGGAACTTGCTTCCTGGAACTATCTCAGCAATTCTCGAGAAATAACCATCTTCTGGATTTCCGTTGTGCCTTCGTAGATCTGTGTGATCTTCGCATCACGCATGAGGCGTTCAACGTGATACTCTTTTACGTAACCATAGCCCCCGTGGATTTGCACAGCTTCCGTAGTCACTTCCTGCGCAATTTGTGAAGCGAATAGTTTGGCCATGGCCGCAGCCTTGACAAAATCTTTCTTGGCATCTTTGAGGTACGCGGCCTGGTGAACAAGCAATCTTGCCGCATCAATCTTTGTAGCCATCTCAGCAAGTTTAAACTGGATTGCCTGGTGCTCGGCAAGTTTTTTGTTGAACGCTTTTCTGTCCTTAGAATACTGAAGGGCGAGCTCGTAAGCTCCACTGGCAATCCCAAGCGCTTGAGCTGCGATACCAATGCGGCCACCGTTCAGGGTAGTCATGGCGAATGTAAATCCGAAGCCTTCCTCTCCGATTCGATTAGCTTTTGGAACTTTTACATCGGTAAACATCAGAGAATGTGTATCTGATCCGCGGATTCCCATCTTGTCTTCTTTCTTTCCAACAACGAAGCCCGGCATTCCCTTCTCAACAATCAATGCATTGATTCCTTTGTGACGTTTTTCTGCGTCCGTTTGGGCAATGACCAGGTAGTAGCTGGCGCTGTTTCCGTTGGTAATCCAGTTCTTTGTTCCGTTCAACAGGTAGTGATCACCTTTGTCTTCGGCTGTCGTGCGCTGACTTGTCGCATCGGAGCCAGCTTCGGGTTCCGAGAGACAAAAAGCACCGATCTTTTCGCCTGTTGCCAGTTTCGTAAGGAATTTTTGCTTTTGTTCTTCGGAGCCATATCGCTCAAGCCCCCAGCACACCAGCGAATTGTTTACCGACATGCAGACAGACGCAGAAGCATCAATCTTTGAGATTTCCTCCATCGCCAACACGTAGGATACTGAATCCATCCCTCCGCCATTGTATTTTGGATCAACCATCATTCCCATAAATCCTAGCTCGCCCATTTTTTTAATTTGCTCGGCCGGAAATTTCTGGTGCGTGTCGCGCTCGATCACTCCAGGCAAAAGTTCGGTTCGGGCAAAATCGCGGGCGGCCTGTTGCACGGCCAGTTGTTCTTCGGTCAATTCAAAATTCATAGCTTCAGCGGTTTCTCAATCCAATAAAAAAGCCCCGAGAACCTCGGGGCTGCAAAAATAATGTGTCTTTTAAAACGATTGCACTCGTCCGTAGATTTTATTCTTCCCGGCTTCCCAGGAACATCATGACGTAGTAGAACAAGGTGGTAAGTGCACCGATAGCCGCAACCACATAGGTCATGGCCGCCCATTTCAGTGCATCTTTTGCCATATCATGTTCCTGACGGGTCACGATTCCACGAGCTTCGATCCACGCCAGGGCGCGTTTGCTCGCGTCAAATTCCACAGGCAACGTGATAAAGGCGAAAAGAGTAAATACACCGTAACATGCAATGATAATTAACAACGCAGTCGACCAGGGCATAATGCTTGATGCGAAAAACGATCCGAACATCATGATCATGAACAGGAAGTTGATTACCTGTGCACTCACGTTTTGAATCGGCACCATGGCGGAGCGAAACTCCAGCATGGAATAAGCCCTTGCGTGTTGAACAGCATGACCACATTCGTGCGCAGCCACGGCCGCAGCTGCCGCGTTTCTTCCATGGTACACTTCCTGGCTCAGGTTCACCGTTCTGTTAGCCGGATTATAGTGGTCAGTCAGCTGACCTTCAACGCTGATGACCTGAACATCGGAAATCCCGTTGTCGGCCAGCATCAGCTTGGCGATCTCTGCACCAGTCAAATCGCGCGTTAAATGTATTTGCGAATATTCACGGAATTTGCTTTTCAGGCGCGAACTGACCATCCAGCCGATTGCCATGAAAACAAGACCAATAATTAAAGCACCAAAACCCATAAGATGTTATTTGATAAGTTGTTTTTCAAGTTACAATAATAACAAGGTTTAAGCCAAAACAAATCCCTGCCAAAACGACATTTGCTTGTTTGTTGACAGGAATTCCAAACCTTATCTTAAAGACGTTGCGGAGCGGGATTTCGTTTAAGTTCAGCGCTTTTTTTCTTGACGATGACCGAGGTAATAATCAACGAAATTGCTCCTCCGACAATCATGATGGCCGTTTGCCAGCCGTGGAAGATGAAGGTAAATGCGATAGCATCAGGCTGGGCGATGCCGTAAAGAAAAACCAGACCTTGAGGTACCAGCACGTGATACGAGCCTGTGCCGCCAGGCAATGGAACCGCCATGGCGATGGAGCCAATCGCAAACAAACTTAACACGGCCCCGATACCGAGGAAAGCGGTTTGCGGAAACGCGAGGAGGATGGCGTAGCTCATAAGGAAATAAAGCGCCCAGATGAACAGCGAATAGAAAATGAACAATCCTTTCTTTTCGAGCTTGAACACGGAGAGGAGTCCATCTTTGAAACCAATCCAGGTTTTCCGGATAAACGCATTTATCTTTTTGTTTCGCTTCACAAGAAAAAACAGGCCGATCATCAGGATGAGGAAGACAACGCCAATGATGGCAAGCGTTCTGAATTTGGAAGATTGGTCCGTGCCGATCGGGAGCGTATCGATGAATGAAAAAAGTTTTTCTGATTCGATGAAGAATGAAATTCCAATCAGGGCCAGGAGACAGATTACATCAATGATCCTTTCAACCACAACGGTTCCGAACGACATCTCGACCGGTGTGCCATCCAGCTTATACAGGTTATAGCAACGTGAAACTTCTCCCCCCCGAGGGATTACTAGGTTTACAAGATAGCCTACCATGAGTGAGAGAAAACTATAGCTCAGCCTGGTGGTGTGGCCCGTTGGCTCGAGCAACATTCGCCACCGCTCTGCGCGCACAACGTGACTCAATACAGCAAGTCCAGCCATCGCCAAAAGCCATCCCTTATTTGCCTGTTGCCACGTATGTAACAGGAATCCCCATTTGTCTTCTCCTTCTGAAACGGTTAGCCCTCTAAGGGAAAACCAGATAAGTACCACAGTAGCGGAGAAAATAAGGATGTACTGTAGAACTGTTTTTGCTTTTGATGACACGCCCAGCTTTTAGAAAAAAAGTGAGCCGAAGTTAAGATAATTTGTTGTCCGGGGTAGGGAAAACGATTGTGGGCTTGAATTTTTTCGCTTTTTCGAACTTCATCGAAGCATAGGAGATGATAATCACAATATCACCAACCTGTGCTTTGCGTGCCGCAGGGCCATTCAAGGTGATCGTTCCCGAACCCCGCTGACCTTTTATCACATATGTTTCAAGCCGCTCACCATTATTGATGTTTACTACCGTAACTTTTTCACCTTCGATGAGGTTGGCGGCATCCATCAGGTCTTCGTCAATCGAAATACTGCCCACGTAGTGGAGTTCTGCCTGTGTAATCTTTGCACGGTGTATTTTTGACTTTAGAACTTCAATTCGCATACTTTAGTCATTAATAACTGGTCATTAGTCATTAGGAAAACCAGTCTCAGCTTTTCCGTCACGATTCGGAGATTGGAAATAAAAATAGGTTGTCAATCAATCGTACCTCGCCAACAAAACCTGCTATACAGAGTATTGGCTGGTTCGCCTTATCAACGTTATCTAAGACATTTAAGTTTTTGCTGTCCGCTATTTCAAAATATTCCAGCTTCACATCATGCTCTTTCTCCACCAGCGCCTTCACATTTTTACGTACACTCGAAACAGCCTGCCCACTCCGCAGTTGTTGTTGAGCCAGCTGTAATGCCTTGTAAAAAACGCTGGCCACTTGATGCTGGCTGGCTGATAAACGCAGGTTGCGTGATGAAAGTGCCAGACCACTCGCTTCGCGAAGCGTGGGGACGCTATGTAGCCGCAGCGGGAAATTAAGTTCTTCTACAAGTTTGGAAATGACGGCAAATTGCTGCCAGTCTTTCTGACCAAAGTAGGCATTGTCTGGCTCTACGATGTTGAACAATTTTGAGACAACCAGCCCAACACCGCTAAAATGTCCGGGACGAAATTCGCCTTCCATCACCTTATCGAGCGTGCCAAAATCAAACGTTAAAGTGGATTTTGATGGATACAGCTCGTGCGTTTCGGGTGCGAATAAAACATCGCAACGAACTTCCTGGAGCAATTCCGTGTCTTTATCTAAGGTGCGGGGATATTTTAACAGGTCGGAGGCATTATTAAACTGCGTGGGATTCACGAAAATCGTACTTACCGTGATGTCATTGACCCGTTTTGAGGCCTCAATAAGCGAGAGATGGCCCCTGTGCAAAGCGCCCATTGTGGGCACTAATCCGATCGTTTTACCGGCCTTTCTAACATCCTTTAAAAACGCTCTTAAAGGGCTAATTTCCTTGAAAATCTCCATTTTTGGCCGTTTGGCAAAGGGTCGCAAAGATATAGGGAAAAGTCAAAATATGTTGAATACGGGCCTAATTATTTGTACTTTTGTGGCTCTAATTTCCGTTCTACTTTAAAATTCAAAAATATGTCGAAAATCCGTATTCTTTATGTAGCCAGTGAGATCAACCCCTTCCTGCAGACGTCCGAGGTAGCTGATTTTGTGCGGAAAC
>DASWTP010000264.1:0-17606 GCA_036402075.1 Chryseosolibacter sp.
ATCGGCCTTGCGATCTCTAAACAAGGCATTGAGCAAATGCACGGAAGGATCTGGTTTGAAACAAAGGTGGGGGAAGGCACTTCGTTTTTTATTGAACTGCCAACGGCTTAACGCTGTCGGAAAAAAACAATGTAGAAGTAAGGTCTATCGGTCAACTTCATCAGTCGACCTTCGGTGTTCAATATTGGATATGGATTGTCAGTTACTAACATGAGTCGATTATAACGCGCAGTCCTGGGGCGAAAGAATGTCGAACATTCAACACTCATGTAGAATGTCGAAGTGGGAGTACCAATTAACAGACTAACACTTCTAACTGCTCACCGGCTCAAACTATCTATCATGCGCCCAGGCCACATGAGCACACGACCACCCGAACACCTGAGCACATTTATTTCCCCCGCAACGAATTCATCACCTTGTTTGCAAAAACAAAGTCATCGAGTTCTTTCACGCTGGAATGTGTAATGTCATTTTTGGTTCCTTCCCAGAGTTTTTTTCCTTTGTAGATAAACAGGATTTTTTCACCGATACCCATCACGGAGTTCATATCGTGGGTTACGATCACGGTGGTCATCGCGAACTCTTCTGATAGTTCATCGATCAGTTCGTCAATGACAATGGAGGTTTGCGGATCGAGGCCGGAATTTGGCTCATCGCAGTAAAGGTACTTTGGATTGTTAACAATGGCCCGAGCAATGCCCACCCGCTTTTTCATACCGCCACTGATTTCGGAAGGCATTTTCTTATTCGCATTCTCAAGACCAACACGCTTCAAGCAAAAATTCACCCGATCTTGTTTTTCATCGTACGGCATTTTGGTGAGGATGTCGAGCGGGAAACGGACGTTCTGCTCCACGTTCTTCGAATCGAAAAGCGCACCGCCCTGAAACAGCATTCCGATCTCACGCCTGATCTCGATTACCTGGTCGCGGTCGGCATTGTAGAAGTCGCGGTCGTCATAGTAAACATGGCCTTCGTCCGGCCGAACCAATCCCACCAGGCATTTCAGCAGCACACTTTTACCGGTTCCACTCGCCCCAATGATCAGGTTAGGCTTACCTTTTTCGAGTATTCCGCTGACGTTATCAAGGACTTTGCGGTCAGCGAACGATTTTGAGATATTTTCGAACTTAATCATTAGCCAAGCAAAAGTTGAGCGAGTAAATAATCGGCCACCAGAACTGCAATAACACTGTTCGTCACCGCCTGCGTGCTCGAAACACCGACTTCCAACGCACCGCCTGTGGTGTAGTATCCCTTAAAGGAAGAAATAGAGGCAACAAGGAACGCAAAGACCACGGACTTAATCAATGCGAACGACACAAAGAACGGATTGAACGAGAACCGAATTCCGTAGACATAGTCGTTTGGCGTAATGATGTCTGCAATTGTTCCTGCAAGATAGCCGCCCATGAGCGCGCAGACGCCAGCGATAATCACCAGCATAGGATACATCAGCATGGATGCGATAATTTTTGGTAGTACCAGGTAAGAGATGGAGTTGATACCCATAACTTCCAGGGCGTCTACCTGTTCGGTAATTTTCATTGTGCCAAGCTGGCCCGACATACTTGATCCCACTTTACCGGCATAGATAACCGCAATGATGGTTGGTGCAAGTTCAAGAATAGTCATCTCTCGTACGACCTGTGAAATCACATAATCGGGAATGAGTGCGCTCACCATGTTGGCCGCGGTTTGAACGGTAGTTACCGCACCCATGAACGTTGACACTAAGGCCACGAGCAAAACCGATCCGATCCCGATAGTAATCGATTCTTCCAGGACGAGCTTATAATAGGTTCTAAAAGATTCCCGATTGGTGAACAGGTGCCCGAGGAATATGAAGTATTTTCCGATCTCTCTAATCATGCTGCAATAAAATCACTGCAAGTATTATCTTGCCTAAAGATACTTGAAAATAATACACCCACAATGCACAAGCTGATCGTGGTTACCGGAGGCTCAAAGGGAATTGGCAGGGCAATACTTGAAAAATTTGCTTCCCAAGGATTTGACGTGGCTACCTGTGCCCGCAACGAACGAGAGCTGAAAGACCTGGAAGTTTCGTTCAAACAAACCTATCCGGAAATTCAAGTTTTCACCTTTGCGGCCGACATGGCAGACAAAGGCCAGGTAAAGGCATTCACGTTGTTCGTTGAGAAGCTGAATCGCAAGGTGGATGTACTCGTGAACAATGCGGGGTACTTCCTGCCCGGTGAGATTGTTACCGAGCCTGAAGGTACACTCGAAAGCATGATCAACGCCAACCTTTACAGCGCCTACTATACAACCCGGGGCATTGTTCCATTGATGAAGGCATCAAAGTCTGGCCATGTGTTTAACATCTGTTCGATTGCAAGCATTAAAGCCTACGCGAATGGAGGATCGTACGCCATCTCGAAATTTGCCATGCTTGGAATGACAAAGTGCCTGCGCGAAGAACTGAAGAATGATGGAATCCGTGTAACTGCCGTGATGCCGGGTGCAACGAAGACGCGCAGCTGGGAAGGTGCGAACCTGCCGGATGAGCGTTTCATGACAATTGAGGACGTTGCCGACACGATCTACAGCGCGAACGCGCTTTCCCCTCGGAGTGTGGTTGAAGAGATTATCATCAGGCCTCAGTTGGGAGATATTTAAACTGAAGGCATAAAGCGTAAAGCTAAAGCTCGTTTTCGGATTTATTGAGGCTAATTCTTAACAAAATATTTAAAAGCTTGTTATTAATTAGCGCTGAGGCAGTTGCAGATGAGCCGCATGCGCAAGCTTTCTGCTTTTAGCCTTCTGCTTTCCGGTTTTTCCCTTTAATTTTACAGCTTATTCGAGCACAGTGAATCCATCAATCGCATCCCTGAAACAATATTGTAATAGCCTGACGGAATACAGCAGGCGAAAGACGATTGAAGTCAAAATTGGCGATGTTCCAATGGGCGGCTCCAACCCGATCCGGATTCAATCGATGACCACCGTTGACACAATGGACACAAAAGGCTCAGTGGAGCAGGTGATCAGGATGGTTGACGCGGGCTGTGAATATGTGCGGATTACAGCACCCAGCATCAAAGAGGCCCAGAACCTGGAGGCAATCAAAAAAGAACTCAAGCTGCGAGGTTACTCCGTTCCGCTGGTTGCTGACATTCACTTCACGCCTAATGCAGCAGAACTCGCGGCTCGGCTTGTAGAAAAAGTAAGGATCAATCCCGGCAACTACGCTGACAAAAAACGATTTGAAGAAATTGAATATACCGATTCCGCATACGAGGCCGAACTAGCAAGGATCCGTCAGAAATTCACACCGCTCATCAAGATCTGCAAGGAGTACGGCACAGCCATGCGTATCGGAACCAATCACGGATCGCTATCTGACCGCATCATGAGCCGTTATGGCGACACTCCGCTAGGCATGGTTGAGTCAGCCCTGGAATTCCTCCGCATCTGCGAAGATGAACAGTACTACGACATTGTGTTGTCGATGAAGTCGAGCAACCCGCAGGTGATGGTGCAAGCATATCGATTGCTTGTGCAGAAGCTGGACGAAGAAGGATTCAAACCTTATCCGCTGCACCTTGGCGTAACCGAAGCAGGCGATGGCGAAGATGGCAGGATTAAGTCATCGGTGGGAATCGGAACGCTGCTCGAAGATGGATTAGGTGATACGATTCGCGTGTCCTTAACAGAAGAGCCAGAAGCGGAAGTACCGGTTGCGAAAGCCCTCGCTGACCGATATTTGAAGCGTGCCGGTCATCAGGCGATTCCTGAGATCAAACATTACCCGATCAATCCATTCGCTTATAGCAGGCGGGTAACCAACGAGGTTTCCAACATTGGCGGCCACCAGGTGCCGCGCGTAGTTGCTGATTTCTCCGGAAAAGCAAAGGTATCTGCTGCGTCTTTTTTCGCACTCGGCTATAACTACTCCGTTCCATTGGATAAGTGGAATATTGCCGACAATGCATGCGACTACGTTTTCCTGGGTGACAACACGATTGAGTTTGAAATACCTGGAACCCTTGGATTAATCTACAACCATGCGACATGGCTCTCGGTAAAAAATAAAGAACGTAGCTATCCGTTTATTCGCGCAGAAGAGTACGTAAAAGGTGTTGAACGATCTTCACGAATAAATTTTGTTTACGCGTGCCTGAAAGATATCACGCAGTCCCTGATCAACGCGCTTAGGAATGATCCTGCCGCGGTGCTGCTGATCGATACCTACAACGAGCATGGCATGCCGGAACAGAGAAGGTTGTTTGTTTCCTTGCTGGAGAACGACTGCAGAGTTCCGGTAATTATTGGCCGGGCTTACGCTAACCTGTCGGCAGAAAATCTTCAACTATATTCGGCCACTGATATTGGTGGATTGCTGATTGACGGCCTTGGAGACGGAGTGTTCATCGCTGCGGAAAATTGTGGTGGCGACAAAATTGTGAACGAAACCGCGTTCAATATTCTGCAGGCTACGCGCACACGAATCTCGAAGACCGAATATATCTCGTGTCCATCGTGCGGACGTACATTGTTCGATCTTCAGGAGACTACGGCCATGATCCGGTCGCGCACATTTCACCTGAAAGGAATTAAGATCGGGATTATGGGGTGCATCGTTAACGGCCCGGGGGAAATGGCTGACGCGGATTACGGTTATGTGGGCTCAGGACCCGGCCGAATCACATTATATCGTGGTAAAGACGTGGTTAAGAAGAACGTTCCAACCGCAAAAGCTGTTGATGAATTGATCGAGTTGATTCGTGAGGATGGAAACTGGATTGAAGTTCCACACGTAAATTAAGGCTATGACACAGGAAGAGAATATGATTCACGGTGACCAGGCACAGCAGCCGAAGAGGAATTCAATAAAACAATTTTTTAAGATGGGTGAAGTTGGTGGCTACTTCTTTCGCAAGAAGGACCCGTCACGGCCGAGTAACATCAATCTGAAGATGATGCACGGGATCAATAAAATCTCTATAGTAATTTTTTTGCTGGGTGTCATCTACATTGTCCTGAAGCGATTGTTGTAAGCATGAACCTGGAGGGTTTCCGCAAACATTGCCTGGCAAAAAAAGGGGTTACCGAAGAATTTCCCTTTGGCGAGGAGACGCTGGTTTACAAAGTGATGGGTAAGATGTTTGCCCTTACTGACCTGGAGAGCTTTGAAAGCATCAATCTTAAAGTTGATCCGGAGACAGGCGAGGAACTGCGCGAGAAATACTCCTCAGTGCTGCCCGGATATCACATGAATAAAAAGCACTGGATCACGGTTCTCATGGACGGGTCCATCCCCGACAAAAAGGTGCTGGAATGGGTCGATAATTCCTACCAATTAGTGGCTTCGGCACTCACTAAAAGCCAGAAATCAGCGTTAGAATCGATGTAAATTGAAGGTCCAGGGCTAGAATAAGCGGCTTTTTTGGGCTATTTTACCGTTTATTTAGGGCTAAATTCTTTATTTTTGTAAGTCACCCCCACAATGAAAAGGGCCATCATTGCTGTTTTAGGCTTGATTATGCTGTTCTCCTGCACGGAGAGGCTGGTGTGCCCTGCCTATCAAAGCGCTTATATCTACGATAAAGACGAGCTTAGGAAGAAGTTCAGCTACTTCCTGGACGATTCCACGCCAAAAGTTTATACCGCCAGCAAGACGAAGTATTTGGTGGCAGAACCCATGTCGTATAGGGCGCGGGTACGAAACCTCCAAACGGTGAAGATGAAGCCTGTTCCGGTGGTTGTACCTGATTCGATTGCCAATCCAGGTGCCGATTCAGTCAATATGGAAGAAATGGCAAGAGCGACTCAATCCGTTTTTGACAGCACATTCATTGTTGACCTGCCGAAAGATACCGCGAAAGCCCTTACAGCTGACGACAGCATTTACGTGATCACAAAAGACAAGGAGCTCAGGCTGCTGAAATATAACAGTGCCGACAGCCTGGACTATGATTCCATTCAGCAACGTTATGTGCGGCAGAAACCGAAGTATTATGTCACCGATGTTCGCTACAACCTGGAGCAGGACCATTACATGTGGTACCTGCGAGATGTGCTGGTGCTGCCCGATGTGAAACTCGCCAAGATGCAGCAAAATGGCGAAGGCGGTGGCTCGGGAAACAAGCCTAAAGAGAAGAAAGGATTTAAGGGTTTCTTTAAAAACCTGTTCAAGAAAAAGAAGAGAGATGAAGTGGATTCATCAACCCTTGTGCAGCCGCCAAAGGAAGAATTTGATTTTGTAGATACGTTATCGCAGGCAGAAGTTCCTCAGCCGGGTCAGGTGCAGGACGAGCCACAGGCACCGAAAAAGAAAGGGGGCCTCTTCAAGAAGAAGGAGAAGAAGGTAAAACCACCGAAGAAAGACGCTAAGAAGCCCGAGGAGGAAGAAGAAACTCCGAAGAAGGAAGATGAGGATGATGGATTCTAAGACAGCTTCGGGCTTAGAGCTGCGAGCTTCGAGCTGATTTCCAGTAGATTTAATAAAGAGCACTCGATCCAGAGCTAGTTGACTTTTGCGTAGCGAAGGACGAGCTTGGTGAGTTTGCAGCATTGCACTCATTTATCGGTCACTGTCCCATCACCCCTCCCGATCCCAACCTCCAGAGCCGTCACTTCGAGCCTACAATCTCACTACCAAGCGCACACTATCCGCGAGAAGTTCCGGTCATTTCCCTATGAAGGGCACACCCATAGTTAACGCGCAGCTCGTGACGGACTCGAAACGATTCCCGTCTGGATAAATTTCACAACACGTTCAGACCGAAACGGATCAACGGATCAACTAATCAACGGATCAACCTCTAATCAAACAACGTCAAATTTCCGTGCTGATCTGCGGGAGCCGTAGGGATGATCAGCGAAGCTAAATCAACGTTGCTATCACTAATGCCTGGGGAGACTGGGTAGTGCGTCATTGCTGCAGCAGGATAGGCGGTGAGCATACCGATCAGCGAAGTTTCGTCCGTAGCGGAGTCGAGCCACAGCTTTTCATTTTGTTTCGATACAATCACGGGCATCCGCTCCTGCACCTGGGCCACCAGGGAGTTAGAGACCTGCGTGAAAATCATGAATGTCTGGATTTCATTACCATCAGTATCCTCAAACTCTTCCCACAATCCCGCGAAAGCGAATGGTTCTTTTGAGTTGAGAATAAAACGGTAGGGAATGCTTGTCTTCTTTCCCACTTTCTTCCAGCAGTAAAAACCATCTGCAGGAATGAGGCACCGGTTCTTCTTCAACGCTCTTTTCAGCGCGGGTTTTTCATCAAGGCTTTCCGCGCGAACGTTGATCATCTTCTCACTTGGTATTTTATTCTTCGACCATTCAGGCGAGGTGCCCCAATAAAACAACGACAATCCGGAAGCGGCTGCGCTGGTAATCACAGGAAGAAGGTGTGTGGGAGCTGCATTGAATTTCGGATGATAAAATTCCGGAACCTCGACCGAGAATCGTTCTCGGATCACTTCTGCGGAAGCGGTTAAACTATACCGGTCGATCATGGGTGGCTGATAAAATCGAATGCGCGCTGCTCCGACCAATATAGCCCATTTTTGTTGAATTGTGTAAATCCCACATGACCGCCCCGCAAAAGAATTTCCATGGTGATAAACGGATGATTTTGAATCAACTCCGTAGGAAAGCATTGTTTGCTTAAGAAGGGGTCGTTAGCCGTGTTGACAATAAGCGTGGGCGTGTTGATGCTGTGGAGAAAATATAGCGAACTGCACCGTTTATAATAGTCAAGCGCATCCGTGAACCCATGCAGGGGCGCAGTGTATCGGTCGTCAAATTCTTTCAGGGTTCTGATCTGGTGAATGCCACGGATGTCCAGACCTTTCAGTAAGCCGGCCTTCGCGATCACCTTTGCCTTAAGACTCTTAAGGAATCGCCTGGAATAGATCCAGTTTCCCGGCTGCGAAATTTTTTCACAACTTGTTTTAAGGTCGAGTGGAACCGAGATGGCAACGCCTTTCTTTACTTCCGGCCGCGGTTGTTTTTCACCGAGAAACTTCAGGGTGATGTTGCCACCAAGACTGAATCCCACAAGGAAAATATTTTCATAACCTTTTCGATCGATCGCATAATCGATCACTGTGTTCAAGTCATCAGTAGCTCCGCTGTGATAAAAGCGAAGCTGCCGGTTCATCTCTTCGCTGCATCCCCGATAATTCCAGGCGAGAGCATCATAACCATTAGTGAAAAAAACTTTCGCCATTCCCTTAACGTACGCCCGGGTGCTGTTACCCTCGAGGCCATGGGAAATGATGACCAGGTTTTTCGACTGGTTTGTCAACCAATCCAGATCCAGAAAATCATCGTCCGGAGTATTGATGCGTTCGCGCACATAGGGTCGAAGGGATACTCTTCTGATCAGTGATGGAAAAATAGTTTCCAGGTGGGGGGAGAAAAGAAAGCGCGGGGGAACGTAAGGGTTGTGCTGCTGCATAACGTTGCGTGTGGTAAAGGTACTGCAGCGCAGAGCCTGTTGCAAGTTGCAGGTTCCAGGTTGCCAGGAGCCGGGTGGCCGGGAACTTTTGAATCTAAGGTATCACTTTGCAGCGATGATCTTCAGGTGCCCAAGGTGGTGATCTCCGTGCCACGCGTAAAGGTCCATCATGCGATCGAGCGGTACCAGCTTCTTTGTCTCAGGATGCATGAATGATTTTGAGAGTTCCTCGGGCTTGATAAAGCGAAGCAGGGCCGCGAACTTCACATGCAGGGCTTTCAACAGATTGATGGAGATTGCAGGATCGAGTTTTACTTCCGCTGTTTCCGCCCAGAGCTTTTCATCATATGCTTTGATAAGTGGTGTCTGTTCGGTTAATGTCCACTTCACGCGGATATAGGCGTTTGAATGGCTGTCAGCAACGTGATGGATGACTTGCCGGGCAGTCCATCCGCCTTCGCGGTAAGTTGTTTCAATCTGCCTGGGCGACAACGACTTGAAAACCTCTTCTATTTTTGAAGGCAGTGCTTCGATGCGTTTTATGCATGCCTCCAGTTGTTGCGAGGTATACTCAGGCTGCGGTACGAATTTACCTATCGGGTAACGTAACAAATCCTCTGCGCTACTCATGGGCGGCCTCCTGTGCTTTTTTTCTTCGGTTTCTCACCCGGATGTTCACCATCTCGATGATCATAGAAAACACCACGGCAAAATAGATGTATCCCTTTGGAATGTCTTTGTCAAGACCTTCGAGGAAGATCATGAAGCCGATGAGGATCAAGAATCCGAGCGCCAACACTTCCATGGATGGATGCTTGTGAATGAAGTCACTGATCCTGCCCGAGAATATGATCATGATGCCAATTGAGAGCACCACGGCTACAATCATAATCAATACCTGATCCGTGAGTCCTACTGCGGTAAGAATCGAGTCGAATGAAAAGATGATATCGAGTAGAATGATCTGAATGATGATACCGGATACGTTGACTTTCTTTTTCCCACCGCTATCGGCCAGGGCCTCATCTTCGCCTTCGGTCTGATGGTTTATTTCACGGGTACTTTTTGCGATAAGGAACATTCCGCCAAAAATCAGAATGAGATCGCGTCCGCTGATAGAGGCGTCTTCACTGATCCAATGCGGAACACCAAACAAAGGTTCTTTAAACTTCATTACCCATGTGATGGTAAGTAGGAGCAGGATGCGAACACCCATGGCGAGGATCAATCCGAGATTTCTCGTCCGTGCCCGGATCTCCACTGGAAGCCGGTTAGAAACAATAGAAATAAAGATAATATTATCAATTCCGAGAACGACTTCGAAGAAGGTAAGGGTCATCAAAGCGAGCCAAGTCTCCGCCTCCAGGAAAATTTCCATGCGTAGGGTTTAAAGGGTTGTTTGGTGGTTAAAAATAGCTGAACTATACTATACTCCAAAGAGCCATGAGGGAATAAAGTAAGCTTTTTTAGCGCTCATTCATTTTTTTATAACCTGTAAAATACAGGGTTTATTGATCAATTCAAACTTCCTAAATGATATCCAAAAACCATTTCTGATGTACGTTGAAACAACTAAAAAAGGGGCTATCCTGCGATAGCCCCTTTTGTATTTCTGGCCTGATTAACGGTTATGTAATACCATTACTTTTCTGGTAAGAACTCCTTTCAAAGACTCGACCTGCAGCAGGTAAACGCCAGCTGCATGAGTTCCGGTACTGATGGTTTTAACGCGCTCGCCCTTTTCCAGCTGTACGTTAGTAACCGTTTTACCAACCTGGTCGAACATTTTCACCGTAGCACCCTCCGTGATGCTTGCCGGGAGCTCGATGGTTAGCTGCTGGTCTGCCGGGTTAGGGTAGACTTTGAACGAACTGGTGAGTTCCTCGATGCCGGTGGTGATTGATGGATCTGGCACCATCACAATCTCCGACTGGTAGATTTCTTTCGTGTTTTCATTCTGCAGGAAAATTACCAGTGCAAGATCGCCTGTTGGATCATACAGTGTGAAATCGCGGGTCCACGTGAGGTTTTGTGTGAAGTCGCGGTCGTCATCGGCCGCAAGCAAAGATCCGAAACGTGTTCCTGACGCATTCGGAATCAGTCTCTTCAGTACATACTCGAAAACATTTTCCTGGGTCTTCACTTTATCTCTCGCGTCTGTGCTCAGGCGAGTAAGGTCTATCGATTGTTCGACCAATGCTACGTTCAGAATCGTTTCAGGGCCGAGGTCCCTTAAGGCTTTCACGTTAATTGAAACAGAGCCCGAGCCATCCGGGTGCGAACTAACGGTTGGGGTGATGATTGCATCCGCAAGTTTCAGACTTCTGATATTGTAGAAATTCTCGCCCCATGTAGAGAACAATGCATCAGCAGGGAACTGGCCATCCATTCGCGCACGTGGTGTTTGAGAAATATTGTAATACAGTGCACGCGCACCAGGATCCTGGTTGTTTTCACCGTTGAACGGATCCGCTGCAGGGAAGGCAACGTGATAGTTAATTCGCACTACCGATGTTGCTACACCACTTGGATTAAACGAGCTGATGGAGTCGGCTTCCGCTTTTTCAATAATTCCACGCGTGTCAGTTGCTGTGTTGCCGAGGTTCCTGAAGTTCTCCAGCAACACAATTCGTGTGCGGTTACCGATACGGAAGTTGTCAAGTGCAAAACCATCGAGCTGAGGATTATCGTTAACGCTGGCCAGCGCGAAGCGAAAGACCAAGCGGTGATTGTTTTTCACGATTTCCCCAAGGCTATGTTTAGACTCAATCCATTCCTGGATGTTGTCTTTATCAGGATCAACCGTTTCACTCCATCCAAATTGGCCGAGGTCTTGTTTACCTGGCTTCGAAGGGAGGTTGGCTTTGTTGTACCAGTCAACTCCGGTTGAAATGTTCGTGGTGAGATCAAGTGATCCCAATGCTTTCCACGATTTCGCAGGATCAGCAAGGTTGAGTGAATCGGTTGAATATTCCAGTACCACCCCATCGCTTTGCCCAAGCTGGACGAAACTATTGAACGAAACCATTGGCCGGGCAAGGGCGCTGATGTCGTAGGCTGAGGTGTAAAGCGCTGAGATTTCTTTTGGTTGATAAAATCCCGCAGGAGTTGCCGTTGTAGAACCAGTAGTCCAGGCGTTATTTGTACCTGTAATCGTAATTCCGTCAGGCTGACCCCATTTCCACGAAGCACCCGCTGCGTTGGCAGTGTCCGCAAGGTTCCATGGCTGCCATCCACCGCGGTCGGCATTTTCAAACGTTTCGTCATCGTTAGACGTCAGGTCAGTTGCAACAATCTTCTTAACGACAATAAGCTTTTTGTACAACGTATCCTGACAGCCCACTGTGCTGGTCACAATCAATGAAGTCTTATAAATGCCAGGGTTAACATACTGGTGCGTTTTGACCGAATCGTTTACGAAACTTCGCTTCGTGCCTCCATCACCGAACCTCCAGTCGAGTCGCGCTACAATCGGTTGGGATGGGAACGGATTAGGGCCAGCGACCGTTGACTTACTTTGGAACGTAATCGGCTCACCAGCAGCAAACCCAGCAAAGTTGTAGGCAACCCGAGGCACTGCACCAATCGTGATTGGCTTAGAGAATGCAGGAGAAGCACAACCAAACTCTGAGTAAGCTGCAAAAGTAACCGTGTAATTTCCGGCTTCAACAAACTTGTGTTCTGCTACAGCATCTTCGCCAATGTTTTGCGGTGAGTTTTGATCTCCAAAGTTCCATCCTATGCTATCCAGCGCAAAAGGGGCCGGCAGTGTTGCAGCACTTGTGAAGGTGACGTTTGTGCCAGCGCAAAGGTAGTTGCTCGTTGTAAAGTTTGGCGTTGGATTTGGCGAAATGCGGATTTCAAGGGAAGCCGTTCCCGAGCAGGGCGCTTCATCTTCCTTGAATGTGTATACGATCCGGATGTTATTGTATCCGTTCGTGAACTGCGAAGGATCAAGTACAGCAGTACCGTTGCCACGGTCTGAGAAGCCGGGCGGAGAAGGAATCAGGGTGCTGCCATTATACAACGCAAACGTTCCTGTTGAGATACCAGGCGTAACCTTCGGGAATCCGTTGATCTCGATGTCACTTCCGTTTTCGCAGAATACCTGTACACCACTGCCATCAACCGCTGAGTGACCGGCAACCTGGATGATTGGCACAGGAGGAACAAAGATATTTACCTCCTGGCGCACCGGTATGAACACAGTGTTATCGGCATTGCTTCGGTACTTTCCAGTGAATTCTACGAGACCGATCGAACCGCCCTGATGGTAGGCCTGGCCGTTAGCCGTAAATCTGTATTTCTCGTATGGACTTTGCGTGATTGCTCCGCCACTTTCAGTTACTGCGTTTAGAAGTACGCTATAGTCCCATTTGTAGCTTGCGAATCCGGGATCTTCATCTCCCGTTAAGGCCACGACCGGAATTTGCGCGACAAGATTCTGCCACGCTGGCCCTACAATAAGCTGAGCGTTCGGATCGCTTGGATTGTTTACGCGATCCGGAATCTTAGCGGTTAGACTAATTAACGAATATCCGGCTAGGGCATCCCAGCGAACAGTTTCAGCTGAGAGTAATGGATTTGAATCTGCAGGGTACTGCGCATTGGTAGCGCATGCTTCGGTTGACAAAACGGGAATAGCAGTGCTATGGTCGTACACAGTGTACTGCTCCACCTTTGTTGACACACAACCGTTCATGTCCGTATGGGTCATGGTGATGTCGAACGCACTGTTTAGCTGTACCCCCGTCAAACTCAGGAGGTCATTGGTGACTCCGGAACCTGAGAATTGACTTGGACCATAATCGCCTTTCGGGATGATAGGGAAGAGGCGAACCACGGGCTGGTTCGTAGCGTCTACGAAATTATCAGGCACGTATGTCACCGTGTTGAAAATCTCAATGGGCAGGGCTGCAAAGTCATTGCTTCGGTTGTAGGAATTGTCAAATGACAACGGTTCGGTAGCCTGTGATACAATTCGGGCGAGGGTTGTTCCATCAGGTAAAGCTGGCAGAATTGCAGAACCTGCAAACCTTCGAATGCGTCCGCTAAGGTCTGAAGAGGTTGCGATAATCTTCATTCCGGAAATTGTGATCTTATCGAGGCCTGTGCTCGTTGTGTTAATGAAGCTTACGTTGAGAAGCGTGTTGTTCAAATAAGCTACAATGAGTTGGCCCGGGTTTGACGGCACAGCATTGCTGAAGTCTGGGCCTG
The DNA here is from genome assembly GCA_036402075.1 of Chryseosolibacter sp. Lineage (GTDB taxonomy): Bacteria > Bacteroidota > Bacteroidia > Cytophagales > Cyclobacteriaceae > Chryseosolibacter. The sequence goes on from DASWTP010000264.1 coordinate 13,658, forward strand.
CAAGTGAGATTTCCGGTTTTGTGTTTGTGTCGAACTGGAAGCCGGGGGGAAGAAGGATATTAAAATCCTGGCGAACGCCATGCGTAAAGTCACTGGCTACGCCTTCGGCAATGATGATCGGGTCTGCAAGGATCGTGCTACTGTTTGCACAAATCTGGTAAAGCGGGTCATTAACGTATAATGTTCCGGGAGCCACGTTCACCTTGATCTTAAGGGTTGGCTCTATGCCTCCAACTGCGAATTGTTCATTCGATGAACCGAATGGCGCACTTGTTGAGAAAGGCGTGGGTAACGCGTCATTCTCGGCACAGATCCATACATCGTAAACATCACCACTAACAAGGTTCGCATTGAACGAGCCGAACTGCGGATTTGAAATTTGTTTGATGTCGATGGTGTCGCGGGCGAAGACCGTACCGGTGTATGTTACGTCATTGATGTCTCTAATCTGCCCGTTCGTTGGCACGGGATCCCCTTCGTTCACAATCATGAAGTAGGCTTTGCCGAATTGATTGAAGACCGCGTTGATAGCACCACCTTTTTCAGTGATATAATATTTGCTGGCATTCGTACCGGTCATAGCAGGAGGTTTAGTTCCAGCCACTTTGAAATAAACCGTTCCATTGTACGAAATACCTCCGTAGAGATTTAATCCATCATCTGCAATACCGGTACCTTTTTGCGTTCCCGGGTTGAACGTTCCTTTGGCAATGGTCAGGTAATACACACTGTCGGGCTTCAACGGCAAGGCGGAAGGAGGGATCACAAAAGTAATCGTGTCCGTTACCGCTTCAGTTGCCGGGTTAGTGAGGCCGGCAAATCTTCCGTTCTTGGCTTTGAGTGTTGCTACAAGGTTATTGCTGTAACGATCGTACAATTGAGCCGTGCTATCGAATGTCCACACACCTACATCGAATACAAGGCTGATGGTATCCTGGTTCGGGTCAACATTCAACTGTCCATTGAACGGGAATGACTTAACAAGCGCTGGCGGTCGGGTTGTTGCAAAAGAATATTGCTTTCCAACCACATTACCCGTTGCACTTCCTCTCGAAGTCAGGATATTGTTGTTTGTCGGTGATCCAAATCCTGCGTCTACCAGTCGTGGCGTGAGCTTTGGTGTGCTGATGTTTGCCGTGGCGTCAACGTCAACCACAAGGTAGAATGTAAGGTCCGTGGTGAGCACTGGTTCCGATCCCGCCTGGAAGGTTACTGCAATCTGGTCAAGTGTTGTTGCAGGAATGACATTCGAATTACTCTGTGTTATGGTTGAACCGGGATCACTTACCGTGATGTTGGTTGCCCCTGCAAATGATCCAACGCTTGACTTGTAAATTCTAATGTTCTTGAAGATGTCTTTACCACTTGTTTTATACGGGTTATCAAAATTAATGGTGAAGCCGCTAAGTTTGGGATGTGCACCTGCGTTGTAGTCAGAGTGGAATGTAACACCAAACACGACCACGTTTGCCGACCCCCCTTTGATGTTTGTTGCGGCAACCACACCGGTTGTATTGGGTAATGCGTTAACGTGATAAACATCGATGCTGTGGCCCGTTACGGCATTGTTCGGTAATCCGTTTACTGGAGCCGCCAAATTGCTGGTGATGGCTCCGCTATTGTAGCTTACCGTTATTTTTCCAGCACCTGCGCTTGTATACCGCAGACCCGTGAGCGTTAAAATACCCGAGTTGAAGTTGGCCGCTGTGTAATTGAGACCTGCGGTCGCGCTGCTCAGCGTGACTGCGTTGGTAAAATCAACATCTAGCAAACCATTCTGATCGTTTGCATGAACAACGCCAACAGAGACCGGTTCATTAATTCCAGCGTAGCCAGAAGCAGCGTGCTGGGTCATAAAGTCAAATTTCGTAGCCGTAACTTCCAGCACATTGAATATCGCTGGCGCAACCACCTCTGAAGGCGGATTACCAACAATGTAAGAGCCGGTACCAGGCGGGACGTTGTAAAAGCGCGAGCCACCACCCAGAACAGCATCAACAAAGCTCAATTGAACCGGCACATTATCACTGATTGACGCAGCATCATTGAAGAAACTGGCCCGTATACTAAAGAACTTACGTCCGTCATCAGGTGCAACGATGTTCAGGCCGGTAAATGTGATTGTTGCGTATTCCCCTGAAATGTTAGCGAAATCTGCCTGACCTAATTCCTGGATTTCAGTTGCCGTACCCCCAACACCATCGTAAATGGCAATCCGCCTTACTGCCTTAAAGTTGTTTACTCCGATGGTGAACGAAGTCATAACCGTATTGGCACCGTCATCATCGCCTGGCGAACCCGCTGGTGGTATCAGCGTTGATTGTTCATATTCTGCGTCTCCATCTGAGAGCGCCAGGCGCACCAGCTCGTGGCTATTTGCATCGTTCTGAATATCGGTAGCCTGGTGATACGCATAGTTAATTGTAGTCGGAATGGAATACGTGTTATCGTATCTGTCAGCGCCAGTTATCCAGGATTCAAAAGATGAAATGATTGTGATATTTGGAGAGGTGCCGGTCACGCCACCAGCAGTCATCGTCAGGTTCCCAAGCTGGTTATCACCTGACGTGTACTGGAACGATGCAGGCATCTTGTAAACACCGTTGGCGAATACGTCCGTGCTTACCACCGGGCCATTGATATAAGTTAAACCGTTGGCTATACTGAATGCTGTGATCGTTCCTGCGAATCCGAGATCGCGGTTCCCATTGACATCACTTGCTTCAACACCAAGCCTAGGTGTAAACAATGAGTTAATGCTTCCATTTGCCGGGAAGTTAGCGTCCGCATACGGCACTTTGAAATTATCGGTGCCATCGAGCCTTGAGAAGTTCAGGTCGGTGGCAACAACGGTAACCTCGTTTCCAGCACCTGAGTTTTCAAATTCATTGTCGATGATTGCTGATCCGGTAGTGGCAGTAACCACGTTCGCTTCTGAGACTTCGAATTGAAAATTAAGACCATCAATCAAGGATGGCATCGTTCCGGACATAGCTGACTTCAGCGTGATTAGAAGCTTATAGGTTTTGGTGCCGTTGTCCGCCACAAGTCCAAGGGCGGGTGATGTCGTCAGGTCAAAATACAAGAACGTTGATGTAATGGATGAAGCCAGAATTGTATTGGTACCATCGGTCAGGCGTGCGCTGGCGATGGCATCAGCCCAACCGTTCGCAGACTGATTGTACACTTCATCACCGGCTCCCCGAATAATATACAGGCTTTCGACTTGTGTCGCATTACCATCGTTTTCGGATCCGGCATCGTCATTAACTGCAAAGTCAAACACTTGAATGCCGGGAACAACGGTTGAGAGCGAGGAAATGGTCGCAGGTTCAGGATCTGCACCATTAGTAATGGTGGTTGATTTCGCGACTCGAACAGTCACAGGTGTGCTGGTAGCCGTACTCGATGCAACCGGGAGGCCTGCAGCTGTTGCCGTCATCGTACCGTTACCGATGACTTCAAATTGGAAATTATCCGGGAATGTGAACAAACCACCCGCAGACGGTGCAGGCCCGTCAGCCGTTAACGGCAAGGAAGTTGTGGCCGCGCCTCCCGCTGTCATTGAAAGACCTCCGGCATTTGTAATTGTCACACCGCTAACGTAATCCAGATCCCGGTTATTGTTTATGTCAGTGATCTCCACTACAGGCTTCGGCAACTGCAACGAGATGTCTTTGTTAACCAGTAATTCCGAAAGTGGGTTTGTAGTCCATCTCACCTTAGTTGGACTAACGCGCACTGTGCTCAGTGCGGAGGTCTCTGATTCAGCAGGGCTGATCGTACTGCTTAGGTTGTTGTAGGTGATGTTAGTCTCGAGCAATTCAAAGACAAAACTCTTATTGTCGACCGTAGTAGGAGCAGTGCCGGTCATTGTTGATTTAAACCAGATATACAAGTAGTATTCCTTGGATGTGTTGTCTGGAATTAAGCCAAGGGTGTAGCCGTT
>DASWTP010000265.1:0-28602 GCA_036402075.1 Chryseosolibacter sp.
GAAGCTTTTGCAAAGTCATCCAGCAAAAGTCGTTTGGATTCTGTGCTCTGCAAGTAATAGGGAGACATGATCGCGAGAAAAAAAACAAACGGAGCAAACAAGGCGTAGTTTTTCCATGAAGCGAGTGGATACCGCGTGGTTTTTTGAACAAAAAGGAACAACAACGGCCAGTAGAGTGTCCCGATGATCCATGAAATCCGGCTAAGGTGAGGGAAAGCAATAAAAAATTCTCGCTCATCAAATCCTGCCAGAACCAAGTGGAATGAAATCAGGAACAGGAGAATGGCGAGTATTCGGTTTGCCGGTTGATTGTTCGATGTTCGGAACAATAAAAAACCTAAAAATAATCCCTGCAGAGACGCAGCGGAGTATAAAATTTTGACGATAATTCCTGGGAACACACCTCAAAGATAGCGAGGGGACGGAATTGGTTGCTTGCGCGATTTAAATTTATCGGGGCCTTGCTTCTAGCATCGTCTTCCGTGTGAGGGACCATGCTTAGGTAAGGCACTCGCGAAGTTGGATTGCCGTCAATACCTTAGACCTGCTGCTCTCCTAAGTCCTCCAATAAAAAATCTTTTCCCTTACCGTACGTGATGAGCTCTTTCAGCTTGTAGCGCTCAAGGGTGAGAAGGTCCTTCACTTTAAAATCGCCATTGGCAAGAACGCTTTCCACGATGAATTCATGAGTTTCGCCAAAATTTACCAACCTGTATTTTTTGCCGGTTCGTAAAACATCAAAAGAAAGTCCTGCCATAGCCCTGCTGTCTTAAAGTTCTTCCTCACGTTCGAGCATCAAAATGGATGCCTGTGGAACAATGAAATATTTTTCGCTTTCGTAAATCACTTCTATGGCTCCCTTTTGAAGAAAAATTGCGAGGTCCCCTTCCTGCGCCTGTAGCGGCAAGTATTTTACCTGCTCTTCCTTTCCTTTCCATACTTCGTCTTCATCGGCCGGAAGTGGAAGGGGATAGCCGGGTCCAACTTTAATTACATAGCCGCTTTGGATCTTTTCTTTTTCCTGTACACCAGGCGGAAGGTAAAGTCCGCTATCGGTTTTGTCAGACTGCTTGGTAGGCCTGATCAGAACACGATCGCCCACCACAATCAACTTCTTCAGTTTGTTATCCGGTGTAATCTTCATGAATCAATTTCTTAAGGCTGCAAATCTCGCAGAAAAAATGCTTCGAAAAAAGACGTGACTTTGAATTCGACCAGGAGCTTATTCAAAAAGATCTCGTTGCTCCGTTGACCTGTCGATCAATCTTGGGTCAATGTTCTTGGATGGCTTGATCCCAAGCGTTTTGAAGCGTTCGATGCTCTTCACAATATTTCCATTGCCAGTGGTGAGCTTGTTCATAGCGCTTTCGTAAGCACTCTGCGATTTCTTGATCTGGTTTCCGATATCAATGAGATCGCTGGTGAAGCCAACAAATTTTTCATACAAGGAGGTGGCGTGGCGGGCGATCTCCATCGTGTTGCGATTCTGATACTCCTGTTTCCAAACATTTTTGATTAACTGCAAAGATGGGATCAGCAGCGTAGGACTCACGAAAATTATTCTCCGGTCGAGGGCATCTTCATACAGGTTGCGTTCGCTTTGAATGGCAAGGATGTATGCAGGCTCGATTGGAATGAACATGATGATAAAATCGAGGCTGCGATCGGAAATCGTTTGATAGTTTTTATCTGACAGCCCGCGCAAATGCTGCCGGATCGAAATGACGTGCGCTTTCAGGTGATCAACTTTCTCCTCTTCTGTTTTCGCGTTAACGAAATTATCGTAAGCGGTTAAACTTACTTTTGAGTCAATAATCACCTGGCGGTTTTCCGGGAGGCGAATGATCACGTCCGGTCTTCTGCGCCTGCCATCTTCACCCGTATAGGTTTCCTGTATGGTGTATTCACGATCTTTTTCAAGACCGGATTTTTCGAGAATGCTTTCCAAAATAAATTCGCCCCAGGCACCTTGTGTTTTTGAATCGCCTTTTAACGCTCGTGTAAGGTTCTCGGCTTCGCGGGTCATCTGCAGATTTAGCTTCTGGAGATTTTCAAGCTGCTCGCGTAAGGCGGAGTTCCTTGAAATGCTGTCTTTGTGGGTATCCTCAACTTTCTTTTCAAATTCTGTGATCTTTTCACCGAGCGGTTTCAGTAATTCGAAAATGCTGGTTTTGTTCTGTTCGGTGAACTTTTTCGTTTTCTCTTCGAGGATGTCGTTCGCAAGGTTTTTAAAGTGCTCGGCAAATTTTTCCTGCACGCCTTCGAGTTCTTTTTTCTGGTCGTTGAGTTTTTCCTGCAGATTCCGGTAGTCGGCTTCGGTGGCAGCAAGGCTGGAAGTAGCCTCAGAAACTTTTGCCCGCTCGTTCTCCAACTCGCGTTTGGTGTCAACCAACTGGGCTTGCAGTGCTTTTATTTTCTCCTGTTCAACAAGTAGCGCAGCTTTGCTCTCAACTGATGAGTTTCCAGCCTTCGCGCGAACTGCGAACCATGCTACTGCTGCACCGAATCCAGCCCCGATGATCAACCAAACAACTTCCATGCTCAAAGGTATCCAGAAAAACTTGAGGTCGCAATTTGCGACCTTAAGTTCTGCGACACTATTTGCCTCCGCTTATCTTAAAACCGATCTGCTCCCGGTCCCTGATCGATGGTTGAAGTAATTCTTTAATTAAGTTGTAAATGTTTTTTATTTCCTGGGTTTGATTTTTATCACTTGCCTCAAGTTTTTCAATCTTTTCTAAAAGGCTTTTATACCAAAAAATCATTTGCCTCATTTTTACAAAACTCGCATGATTTGAATATTCACTGAGATGGCCCTGGGTACTTTTTAAAACCGAAGACAGCATCGCTATTCCTTGTTCAGTGAAGGCGTAAGGCATGTACTTAGCGTGTTTACCGTGCAATTTAGTGCGGAGCGAGCAGATCGCAGTGATGCGTATTCGTTTGATGAAAGAACGATCATGGAGTCTTTCGGAAACCTTTTCGGTTGCGATTTACTGCTTCTTTTAATCGCTTTGTTTCTACTCCATACAATATCGCGAGGTCGGAATCCAGGATTACTTTCTGGCCTTTCACGATGAAAATTTTTGAGAAAATCACTTCTTGATTCATCTAACCAATTTTTTTAAATAAATCTTAAGGACGCAAATTGCGACCTTAAGATTTGATGCCAATAATACCAAAATGATCAATGCTGCTTTCACCGGTTATTTCTGTAATTTTGTACAATATAAATACCCTATTTATGGAGGCAGTTATTCAAACAAGCAGCGAAGCAATCGCCCTGGAAGAAAAGTATGGAGCGCACAACTATCATCCGCTTCCGGTTGTGCTTTCCAAAGGTGAAGGCGTTTTCTTGTGGGACGTGGAAGGTAAGCGTTATTTCGATTTCCTTTCTGCCTATAGCGCGGTGAACCAGGGGCACTGTCATCCAAGAATCATTCAGGCGATGATCGATCAGGCTAAGGAACTGACGCTGACATCACGTGCGTTTTATAACGACAAGTTAGGCCTGGCAGAGAAATACGTTTGCGAGACATTCGGCTATCAGAAAGTTCTCTTCATGAACAGTGGTGCGGAAGCAAATGAAACCGCCATTAAGCTTGCTCGTAAGTGGGGTTATACTACCAAGGGCATAGCAGAAAATACAGCTATCATTGTTGTGGCTTCGAAAAATTTTCATGGTCGCACGACCACCATCATATCAGCATCAACCGATCCATCTGCACGGAAGGGTTTTGGTCCGTTTATGCCTGGGTTCGAAATCATCCCTTACGATGATGTTGCTGCCATGGAAAAGGCATTATCCAACCCTCATGTTTGCGCCCTTTGGATTGAGCCGATCCAGGGAGAAGCAGGCGTATATGTCCCTCATGATGGTTACCTGAAAACTGCTGCGGCTATTTGCAAGAAAAATAATGTGCTGCTAATGATGGATGAGATCCAGACAGGTATTGCCCGAACCGGAAAAATGCTGGCATCCGATCATGAAGATGTCCGACCCGACTTGCTGATCCTCGGCAAGGCGTTATCAGGTGGAACCATGCCGGTTTCCTGTGTCCTGGCTGACGACTACATTATGTTGTTGATCAAGCCTGGTGAGCATGGTTCAACGTTCGGAGGAAATCCATTGGCAGCAGCCGTTTGCATCGCCTCACTGCAGGTGGTGAAAGACGAGAAGCTCGCACAAAATGCAGAACGCCTTGGTCAAGTTTTCCGCGAGCGAATGAACGCTTTGATCAGGAAAACAAAACTGATCACGCTTGTTCGCGGCAAGGGCTTGCTGAATGCGATTGTCATTAACGATTCACCGGAAAGCGAAACTGCCTGGAATCTATGCCTTGATTTTGCGAAAAATGGATTGCTGGCAAAGCCAACGCATGGAAACATCATTCGTCTCGCACCTCCGCTGGTAATCACGGAAGAACAGATCCATGAGTGTTGTGACATTATCGAAAAATCGGTGTTGGAAAGAGCAGGTAGGCTTGACGCATAAAGCTAAAGCTCAAACCAGTTTTCGGCACGTTGAGAGTATTAAGCCCAATGGATTAACTTTTCGTTGGGCTTACTGTTTCAAGTTATCCGAACCAGCTTTCTGCTTAGCGCTTTATGCTTAAATCCTTTTAGCTTTCTGCTTTTTTCCTACTCATTTCTAAGCGCATCGACCGGGTTAGCGATCGCGGCTTTGGTTACCTGGAAGATTACCGTGATCAACGACATTGCCAAAACCGCAACGGCAGTCATCACAAACAATTCCCATCCGGGTATGGTGTGATATGCGTAGCCCTCAAGGAATTTATCCATCAGGAAATACGCCACTGGGCAGCCAATCACTGCTGCGATAAGGCTTAGTAAGAGAAAATCCCGCGACATCATCGATACAATTCCGGTGACGGAAGCACCAAGTGTCTTGCGGATGCTGATCTCTTTTCGTTTGCGTTCGGCCGTATACGCTGCCAGACCAAGTAATCCCAACCCGGAGATGATGATCGCCATGACGGTGAAGCCCAGGGCCAGCGAACCCGTTACTTTTTCGTTGTTATAAAGTCGTTCGAAATCATCTTCAACAAAAGAGTAGGTGAAAGGATACTCGGGATTATATTTTTTGTACAAGCCCGCGAGATGCTGCACGGCCTCTTGGGTTTTGCTTTCATCGAATCGCACGAAAATATTACCTGTCCATTCCGGACGACACATCAGTACGATTGGATCGATCGCTTCATGCATGGAACGGCTGTGAAAATCATCAATCACGCCCACGATCGTGCCTTTATTCCCCCACTGGGTCATCTCAGCACCAATCGGGTCAGTCAATCCCATGATCTCGACAGCGCGTTTGCTGACGATAAACGTTGCAGTATCCTGGAATTCTTTTTTAAAGGAACGACCTTCTACGAGTTTCAAGCCCATCGTTTCAATAAAGTCATAGTCGACAACCACCGTTCGAAAGAATATCGAACTGTTGGGATCCTTGCCTGGCCATGTTACCGAACCGTTTTGGTTTTGAACCTGCACCAGTGTTGAATTTGATTTTGCGACACTTTTAATGGCGGGAAATTGAAGCGCTTCATTTTTAAACGCTTCAAACTGATTGAAGAGTTTTCCGCGTGCACTGAAATTGACCAGAGACTCGCGGTCATAGCCAACATCTTTGCTCATGATAAACTCGATCTGATTGTACACCACCAGCGAGCATGCGATCAGGATAACCGTTAGGGCGAATTGGAAAACTACAAGCGCTTTGCGTAGCGATGTTCCCCTTGCCTGCGATGATCCGCCTTTCAATACTTGCGCTGGCTGATAAGATGACAGGTAGAAGGCTGGATAACTTCCTGCCAGCAGACCCGTCACAACTACGATGGAGACAACGATCAGCAAGAACTGCGGCTCAAAAAGTTGAAGAGAAATTTCTTTTGAAACAATTGAATTGAAGACCGGCAACAGCAGATAGACCACTGCTATTGCGATAAGCATGGCTAAAAAGCTGAGAAGCGTTGACTCCGCAATGAATTGGAAGATCAGCGATTTCTTTTGCGCTCCAATAACTTTACGAACGCCAACTTCTTTTGCTCTCGCGGCTGCCTTTGCAGTAGCCATGTTCATAAAATTGATGCAGGCGATGATCACAATGAACACCGCAACAATGGAAAAGATCTGAACGTATTTGATGCGGCCCCCCACAGGCTTGCCGTTTTCAAACTGTGAATTCAGGTAATGCTCAGTAAAGGGCTGGAAATAAAGAAATCCGCTGCTGCCGCCATCGGCCGCAGCCGCTTTTGCACGTTCGGTGTTTACTTTCTCTGCAATCTCGGTTGCCTTTGCCGGATCGCTAAGCTTAACATACAAGGGATGATCATAATTGTTCCAGTTGTAGCCTTGCCCGCGGATCTTTTTATAAATCTCATAAGGAAGAATAAAATCAAATTTGAGCGAAGACTCTGTTCCGGGATTTTGGAACACGGCAGCCACCTGGTAGTCGCTTTGATCATTTACACGCACGATTTTACCCACGGGATCTTCATTACCAAAAAGCTTGGTGGCGAGCTTTTCTGAAATGGATATAGAAGAAACGTTTGCCGTATCCGTGTTTGGGACACCCTGCAGAATCTTGTAATCGAACAGCGAGAAAAATTGCGGGTCCGCATAAAATCCGCTTTCAAGGAATGCATTGTCCTTATATTGAAATAACTGATTGCCGTTTGGTTGCGTGCGCACCACCTGTTCGATCTCGGCAAAATTTTCCTGCATGAATTCAGCCAGGGGCCCGGGAGTATTCGTCCAGGTAAGAACTTCACCCTCGTTGATCTGAAGGTTGGCGATGACTTGAAAGATCTTCTCGCTTTCCTCCGGAAATTTGTCCTTGTTCAGCTCGTCACTCACCCACAGATAAATGAAAAGCGCGCAGATCAATCCTGAAGCAAGCCCAAACAGGTTGATAAACGAATAGAATTTCTGCCGAAAGAAGTTTCGGATGGCAACGATGAAGAAATTTTTAATCATGACTCGGGATTTTGATAAAGATCTTTTCGGTAACCTAAAGTTGCACAGATTACCGGAATTTTATCAAAGGGTAACAAATCCCGAGGGCATTTTTTATTTATTCGTCACTTGTCATTTGTCATTCGTACCTAAACTTGTACCCCGTATTGCGTGAGCGCGGTTTTCAGTTGTTCGGGACTTTGAAAATGAATCGTGTTCATTCCGACATCGTTCGAACCTTTAACATTTTTAAGGTTGTCATCAATAAAAATGGTTTTGGCAGGCTCGACTTTATATCGGTTGAAGAGAATGTTGAAAAATTCAGGGAACGGCTTTCGCGTTTTTTCGTGGCCGGACACAACAATCCCTTCGAACCAATGAAGGAAATCGAAATTGTCGAGGGCCCACGGGAATGTTTCAGCCGACCAATTGGTGAGCGCATAAAGTCGGTATTTTTTTGAATCGCGAAGACTGCGCAAAATCTCCACGGAGCCATGAATTGGTCCATTAATGGTTTCCTGCCATCGGGTTCCCCACGCTGTTATTGGTTCTTCCCATTCGGGATGCTTTGCTACAAGTTCTTTTATTCCGTCTGCGAACGAGCGACCAGCATCCTGTTGATCGTTCCATTCCGATGTGCAGATGTTTTCGAGGAACCACGTGATTTGTTCTTCCTCTTTAAAAATCTTGCGGTAGAGGTGCCGCGGGTCCCACTGGATCAATACGTTTCCGAGATCAAAAACGATGGTATCAATATTTTCCGGCATGAAAATTCAGGAAATACGTTGTAAAATCTTTTCAGCGATAAGATCGGAAGTAATCCGCGTTTGGCAAGGAAAGCCTCCCACGTAACACGTTTCTCTTCCGTAAACGGAACACGGACGGCACGGTAATTCCGCCCTGGAAATTTGAATTACACTTTCCTCGCCTGTGCCATACGGTGCAAAGCCTACGTCAGGATGAGTACCTCCCCAGATTGAAACCACTGGCACTCCGGCCAGCGATGCCATATGCATGTTTGAAGAGTCAACACAAAGCATGGCATCTAGGTTTTGCATCAGCGCAATTTCCTGGCGGATCTTCAGCTGGTCGGCAACCACTTCACAGTGTTGCGGGAACTTTTGTTTCAGGCTTTCGAAATACTTCACTTCGCGAGGTCCGCCACCAAACAGGAAAAATTTCGCTGGCGTTTTTTTCAGAATAGTTTCGATCACCGAACCGTAGTTCTCCAGGGGCCAGATTTTCGAGGCGTGCACGGCAAACGGAGCGATGCCAATCCATTTTTCTTTTTTTCGAAGATTTTTTTGAGCAAGCCAGTCAGAAGCCGCGGCCCGCAAAGAGTCATTCAGTGCAAAGTACGGAGCTTCCAGCATCGGGAACTCAAAACCAGCTTTTTCAAACGCCTGTTTATAGCGCTCAACGGTATGCATCAGGGGCGCGGTTATCTTGTTTTCTTTCCGCGCGAATGCGTGCTTCTCTTTACGTCCCTTATCGAAAACCACAACATCGGTTCCGAAAATTTTAAACAAGGTTCGAAGAAAGATGGTGCGAATGTGGTCGTGCGTGTCGATCACCACATCGTATTCCGCCTTGCGAATGAGCGTTCTGAAAAGATCGCGCATTCCGAAGATTCCGTTGAAGGTATAATCCACATCTGCCGGAAATGCTATCACCCGCTCCATGTCATAGAAGAAGGGCGCGTATTTCGGCCGTGTTACAACCGTTACTTCAACATCCTGGTGGGCGGCCACCAGCGATTTAATAACAGGAACTAGCAGGGCAACGTCTCCCATGGCGGAGAAACGCAGGACAAGAATTTTTTTCAGAGGCACGTATGAATGTAAAGCTTAATGGAGTAAAGCACAATAGGCCCTCAGAGGCTTTTCGTTATTTGGCAGATGAACTGGTCTTATTTTGGTCGTAAAGCATCGGATTGAGCGATGAGTCGTTATACATTTTCATCTGCCTGTATACCTTAAATTTCCGATTACCATTTTGAATATCTTCAATCAGCTCATCATAGGCCTGACGCATATCCTCGCGTTGTTCCAGGAGCACGGCCAGCTTCGCCTTCGTTTTTGCAATGTGATCCGCGGAAACCGCTTTCCGCTCCGTTTGCTCTTTCATGTGGTAGATCTTCAACAGCAGGATGCTCATGCGATCCAGGAGCCACGCGGGCGTTTCTGAGTTCATGCGGGCTGCGGGCTTGGGAACAATCTCCTTAAATTTTGCCAGGAACTGGTCATCTATTTTTTCCACCATGTCGGTGCGGTCCTGGTTCGACTTGTCTATCCTGCGCTTTAATGCGATGCCATCAGACGGGTCGATCTCTGGCTTGCGTATGATGTCTTCCAGGTGCCACTGCACTGTGTCAATCCAATTCTTATGGTACAGCAGAGCCTCGAATGAATTCGCTGGAAATGGGTTCCGAATTGGGGTATCAACATCGTCATGGAGGTGGTAGTCGTCAATACTTTTTTGGAAGGCTTGATAACAGTCGTTTGCAGATAACATGGCCGCAATTTAAATACAGGCCGGGGAAAACCGAACCGGAATAAGGTTAATTCCTTACAAATGAAAAAAGCGGAAGAATTCTGTTATTTGCATCCCATGTCGTCCCATCATTTTGTGCGAGAAGGGCAGGAGCCCGCATTACTCATCCTGGATCCGACCAGCTATGCCGATGCAGAGGGGCTGCTGGAATGGGCTCCGCTGGTAGTCGTTGTTGAATCCGCACTCGATGAAGTCCTCCTCTGGGGCATTAAAGTCGATGTCGTCATTGCCTCCCCCGAAAACGAATCGAAACTTACATCAGAACTTTCCCACCAGGCGCCTATAACGATCGTTTCCGCTGGTCACGATCTGATAGAGGCGTCACTGATGTTTATGGCAACATCCGGGCAAAGCGCATTATCGATCATGGCGGGAGGCTTAACTACCTCGCTGCGTGAAAAAGTCGAACGGTATTCTGGAAAAATCAGCGTAACCGTTCGGGCCCCCTCGCACAAATGGTCGCATATTTCGTCCGGACATTATAAAAAGTGGTACCACGCGGGGACAATCCTCGCCTTCTCAAATCCAGGCCTCCTGGGCTTGGTAAGCGCATCGCGTCCAAATGAAAATGGGCTGGAACTCACTGAAGATCAATGGATCACGATCGAAAATGCGGGTCCGTTCTGGATTTCGGAGCAATTATAGAAGTTTCTTGTCTTGGCGTAGGGGTAAGCATCCGCAAGATTGTCATAACCACAAGCGCATCAAAACCGTAAATTACACCGACAAAAAATCTGAACTTGGTGGATTTACCTGAACAAGAGCAAATTGAAGCGCTGGTAACGGGCGACATAAATGCTTTTGAAATGATTTTCAGGACACACTATCAACCTCTTTGCAACTACGCCTACACGTTTCTCCAGGACAAAGAGGAAGCTGAAGAGATCGTACAATCGACATTCCTGAACGTGTGGGAAAAAAGGGAAACGCTTTCCATTCGCACGGCCGTGAGGCCTTATCTCTATGCAATGGTCAGGAATGCCTGTCTGAACGTAATCAAGCACGAAAAGATCAAGCAGAAACATGCAGTCGAAGAATTAGCCATTGGCGTTCATAGTCACGACTCTGTCGCGCATGCTGTGGCGGGTTCTGAACTTGAGCTCAAGATCCAGGAGGCGATGGAGAAACTGCCCGAGCAGTGCCGGCTTGTTTTTAAGCTCAGCCGCTTCGAAGAACTAAAGTATTCAGAGATAGCAGAACAATTGAACATTTCTATAAAAACGGTGGAGAACCACATGGGCAAAGCGCTTAAAATTATGCGCGAGCAGCTCAAAGACTACCTGCCGCTCTTACTGGTATTAATGAACGGATTTTTAGACTGACTTGGAAAATAGTTTAAACCATATTGACGAACTGATCGGCAAATATTTGTCGGGAGAAACTTCGGTGGATGAAACTACCCTTGTCGAACAATGGGTGGCTGAAAACGAAGCCAACCGAAAATATTTCAACCACTTCAAACTCATCTTTGACCGCGCGGCCACCGTCAAGGAGCTTCACGACTTCAATACGGATGTAGCGTGGACGAAACTTAAGTCGCGGTTAAATCAACAGCCACCAGCGAAGGTTGTGAAGATGAAGCCATTCTGGGATAATTGGTATCTCCGGATTGCGGCAAGTGTTATTATCGTGCTGGGTATTGGCTTCTTCCTGTACAAGTCGTTTGAGCCTTCTACCATCAATAATGTGCAGGTCGTTGCAGATAAGATAATTACATCCGACACGTTGCCGGATGGCAGTGCGGTGACGCTTAACAAGCAAACGCAGCTTGCCTATTCTTTCGACAAAAAGGCAAATGCCCACCGCGTCAAACTGAAAGGTGAAGCATATTTCGACATTGAACATCGTGATGACAAAACGTTCATTGTTGAAGCAGATCAGCTGCTCATTAAAGACATTGGAACTTCCTTTAACGTCAAGGCCTATCCGGAACGTAATACAGTTGAGGTTGTCGTAGAGGAAGGAGAGGTTCAGCTCTACACGACTTCGAACGATGGAATTTTTGTCAGGGCAGGCGGAAAAGGTGTGTATGATAAAACAACCAAAACGTTTTCGCTGGAACAGCCGGAGACGAACGCTGCGTCTTATAAATCAAAGCATTTTGTTTTTGCTGACACCGAGCTGGGCGCAATTGTTACGGCACTGAATAACGTATACGATCGCAAGATTAAGATCGTTCCCCATCTTACACATTGCAGGCTGACGGTAACGTTTAGCGATGAAACACCGGAAGAGATTGCACATGTTATTGCCGAGACGCTCGGGCTGAGCGTGACTGCGGACGGACCGGATCTTCTGCTGGAGGGCAAGGCGTGTGAAAACTAAGATTATTTTCATTCTCGTTCTGCTATGCATATGGCTGAACGCTGCCGGGCAGTCAGGTACGCCTTATCTTGAAAGGGTGCTCACCATTTCATTCGACAACGAGCGGCTTGACGCAGCGCTTAAGAAAATCTCGCAACAAGCCGGGTTTACATTTTCCTACAGTCCGTCAATTCTTGAAGCGGACCGAATAGTTACTTATAGTTTCGTTAATAAAACCGTACGCGAAATCCTTGATCAGCTTTTCTCCGGAACCGTGCAATACAAGGCTCGTGGCAAATATCTCATTCTCACCAAAGCGATAGCGCGCGCCAAAGAAACCCAGGTTTATAGCGGATACATCGTAGATGAATCCACGGGGCAGCGTCTGCGGGATGTAACCGTCTACGACCCGGTGTCGCTGCAGTCTGCAGTCACCGACCAGTTTGGTTTTTTCCAGATCAAAATTGACAAGCCACCGGATGACCTTCGGCTCGCCATCAACAAACAAAACTATTCGGATACTCTTATTGTGCCTTCCCGCAGCGGAAGGCTTTTGAATATTCCAATGAAGGTGGATAAAGAGCGGTTCGCGAAGTTCGCGGATAGCGTTCAGAGCAAAATGAAACGCTTCTGGACCAAGACGAAATTGTTCGCCAAGCCTCAGGCGCTTTTGGAAAACGTTGAGGACACGATCCATCGCACCTCCCAGATTTCATTTGTACCGTTCATTGGAACAAACCATGCGCTCAGCGGAAATGTTATCAACGACTATTCATTCAACGTTATTGGTGGATTCTCGAGAGGTGTGAGGAAAGTAGAGCTTGGTGGCGTTTTCAACATTGTTACAGGAGATGTGCGGGGTGTTCAATTTTCAGGAACATTCAATGCCGTGGGAGGATCGGTGCGAGGCGGCCAGTTCGCTGGCATCTTTAATGCAAATCGCGGGAACGTGGATGGCGGCCAGCTTGCAGGCGTCTTCAACTTTAACTGGGGTCAGGTTGAAAAATTCAGCGCGGCCGGTGTTTTCAATTTTGCGCGAAGCGGATCAGATGCCGTGCAGCTCGCTGGTGTTGGTAATCTCACGGTTGGCGATCAGTCGAAGCCGCATCTCGCTGGCGTTTATAACCTTACCACCGGGAACGCAAAAACACAGGTGGCGGGCGCGTACAATATGACTGCAAGAAATCTCCGGGGATGGCAAGGTGCAGGGATTTTGAATTTTGCCGGTGGAAATGTACATGGGGTCCAGACAGCCGGGATTCTGAATTTTGCTGCAAGGGAGGTTCGTGGCGCACAGGTTGCCGGTGTTCTGAACTACGCCACGAAGGTTCGCGGGGTTCAAATCGGTTTGATCAACGTGTCTGATAGCGCACGCGGTGTCCCTATTGGCTTGTTCAGTGTTGTGATGAAAGGGTATCACAAGATTGAATTTTCCGCTGATGAGATCTTCTACACAAATCTTGCCTTCCGCACTGGCGTTCGACAATTTTATAATATTCTCACTGCCGGCATAAAAACGCAATCACTTGAGGGAGACACAGCCACCCACTGGACTTTTGGATATGGGGTGGGAACCGCGCCACGCTTGTCTAAGAAACTCTTTCTCAACATCGACATCACAAGCAACCAGATTATGCAAGGTAGCTCCTTTGAAAACCTGAACATGTTGAACAAGGCCTACCTCGGTATTGACTATCAATTTGCCCGAAAGATGTCGTTGACGTTTGGCGCTACATTGAACGCTCATCTTACCGATCGAACCAGGGATGGGTACTGGAGTTTGTTTCCAAATTTGCAGCCTCGCATTTTCCACGATCAGGATATTGGAAATACCACCAACATGAAAATGTGGTTCGGTGGAAAAGTGGGCGTGCGCTTCTTGTGATTTAAAATAAACGGGTGATGTGCGATAGATCCACTTTCTCGATCGGATGTGGGGTTTCTTGCAGCAGTGTAAAGGTTGCGTTTGCTAAAATCCTCGACACTTCTTCCGAATAACTCCGGTCTGCCATATCATCCTGGTCCCCGAGAAGAACTTGTATTTCGTTTCTGATCGATGCGAGGATTTCCTTCGACAGCAACGGGTCTGCACCGAGTTTTTTCATCATTGCTGAAGTTTTTGCCAGGAGCTCTTTCCAGTCGTTCGGGGCATGACGGTTTTGCAGGATCCGCGCGAAGGCAGGTACCTTTTCCTCTATCTTTTCAGCGTTGAGTTTCTTTGTCTCTTTTTCTGCCGATTCAAGATTCCAGTCAAACTTCGTTCCGAGGGTTACAATTCGACCAACCTTCGCGGGATTCAGATACGCAAACCAGAGCGCAACATATCCGCCCATGCTGTATCCAAAAATATCTACGGCTGATAGCGAATTCTCGGCCAGGAATGTGCCGATGTTATGTGCAAAAGTTTCAATCCCGAAAGTTTCGGAAAAAGGTTCACCGCTGTGTCCCGAAAAATTTATCGAGTATACGCGTCTGCCTTTCTTTTCTAATTCTGATTTAAGCGGATCGAGCTGGGTTTTGGAACCAAGCGCTCCATGAAGAAGCAATACCGGGTTCATACCATTATGCTTCTACAGGAACAGCTTGCGGCTGAAGCACAACATGCTCCGATGCGCCAAGCTGCTTCAGAAGTTTTGCGTGGCTCACAAGCGCGCCAATGAAAGTTGGCTCCGACTTGTAAGGAAGACCGAACTCTTCAGCAGTGTGTTTTACGATCGAAGAGATCTTCCGATAGTGTACGTGGCAGATATTCGGGAACAAGTGGTGCTCCACCTGGAAATTCAACCCGCCAACATACCAGTTAAGAATTCTGTTGTTGTTTGCAAAATTGGTTGTTGTTAGCAGTTGATGTATAGCCCAGCTGTTTTCCATTTTGCCCTCATCGTCAGGCATCGGATATTCCGTGCCATCGATAACGTGCGCAGGCTGGAAAATAATAGCGAGAATAAATCCGCCAACATAGTGCATGGTCAGAAATCCGATCAGGATCTGCCACCATGCAACGTCAAGGATGACTGCGGGAAGTACCGCGATATAGCCGATATAAATCAGTTTGCTCACAATAAGAATTGTCCACTCGGTTGCAATGTCAGCCTTCTGCTTTTTTACCATTCCGTCTTTGTGATAGCGGACGATGCGCACGAAATCTTTTACAACAACCCACACTAGGGTGAGGAGTCCATAAAAGAACCAGGCATACATATGTTGGAATTTATGAAACCACTTCCACGGGCCATGCGGGGTCATGCGCAAAATGCCACGGGGGCTGATATCTTCGTCAACCTCGTGAATGTTGGTGTACGTATGGTGTAATACGTTGTGCTGTACTTTCCAGTTGAAGGCATTTCCTCCAATGATGTTTAATGAAAATCCTAAAAGGTTATTTACCCATGCTTTATTCGAGTAGCCTCCGTGGTTTGCATCGTGCATAACCGACAAGCCAATTCCAGCAAGACCAAGTCCCATCACCACGCAAAGTGCGAGCATCAGCCACGCATTTGAAACAACACCGGTAATCATGAGCAAATAGGGGATTGTATAGATCGAAAACATCACGATTGTTTTGATCTTCATTTCGGTGTTGGCATAACGACTGATGTTATTCTTTTTAAAATAGTCGTTAACACGTTGGTTTAGGGTTGAGAAAAAATCTGCGCGGGATGACGCGAATCGAATGGTTGCCTTCATAAACTAATGGAGTAAAAATTACGCTCCTATAACGGGTCTCTATAGGAAACATTCTCTAAAGTTACAGATATTTAAAGACTAAAACGAGCGTTAGGGGTGCGAATTACCAGACCCTGCGAGTAAGATTACGTGTATTTACGGAATTTGTCAGGCCAGTTCTGCAATGATGGTGCGGCCGCCTTTCGTGATGTCTCCGATCTTAACGGTTATTGTTGCATCAAGCGGCAAAAAAAGATCAACACGTGATCCAAATTTAATAAAGCCAAACTCCTGCCCCTGATCCAGTGTACTTCCTTCCTTCACATACCATTTGATTCTCCGTGCAAGTGCACCGGCAATTTGCCTGAACAAAATCTCTACACCGTTGTTCATGCGCACTGCAATGGTAGTTCTTTCATTTTCTGTGCTTGACTTCGGGTGCCACGCTACTAAATATTTTCCCGGGTGATATTTGAAGAAGCTGATCGACCCGGCTACTGGCATACGGTTGACGTGTACGTTGACTGGCGACATAAAAATTGAGACCTGCTTCCGTTTCTCTTTGAAATATTC
This sequence comes from Chryseosolibacter sp., assembly GCA_036402075.1. Lineage (GTDB taxonomy): Bacteria > Bacteroidota > Bacteroidia > Cytophagales > Cyclobacteriaceae > Chryseosolibacter. The sequence goes on from DASWTP010000265.1 coordinate 16,075, forward strand.
TGTCTCGATTGTTTCCTCAATTACCACCACCTTTCCATCGGCCGGAGCCAGCACATGCTTGTTGTTCTTGGTAATGGAGAATATCGGGTTGCGGAAAAACTGGAGAATAAGCAGGTAAAAAAGTACACTGACAAGAATTGCTGAGTTTTGGATCAACGGGCTTGATGGGAAAAAGTAGAACAGCGCCCAGTTTAATCCGAAAAGGACTATCAATAAGACAAACAATACGGTATAGCCTTCGCGGTGAATCGTCATATCAAGGTTTTCAGTTAAAAAAACAGAGCAAGCGTTTGTGCCTGCTCTGCAAATTTATGACATATAATCAATTGAACCGAATCTGCTTTCAGCTTTATGCTTCAGCGATCCGCTTTTTAATAACCTCCGCGGTATTTGTACGTCTTAGCGACTTTGTCAATCGCTACCATGTAAGCTGCAATACGCATCGGAACGTTATAGTCTTTCGAAGTCTTGTAAACGTTGATAAAGGCATCTTTCATGATCCGGTCTGATCTGCGGTTAACACGATCAGCAGTCCACTTGTATCCCAGACGGTTTTGCACCCATTCGAAATACGATACAGTTACACCACCGGCATTTGCCAGGATATCCGGCACTACCATGATTCCCTTTTCGTTGATGATGCTGTCGGCCTTGGATGACGTTGGACCGTTTGCACCTTCAACAATAAGCTTAGCTTTAATGTTAGGAGCGTTGGAACTTGTAATAACGTCTTCAGTCGCTGCAGGTACAAGCAGATCAACCGGTAGCGTGAGGAGATCTTCGTTGCTTATTTTTTCCGCCCCACTGAATCCTTCAAGCGAACCCTTATTTGCTTCGCGATATTTTACCGCAGCTTCGATGTCAATTCCTTTTTCGTTAAAGTAAGCGCCAGAGATGTCGCTCACGGATTGAACAAGCAATCCACGTTCATTCAACAGACGGGCAGCCCACGATCCAACGTTGCCAAATCCCTGAACAGCACAGGTGGCTTTATATGGATTGATCTTTAATTTTTCCATTGCTGCCATTGCGGATACCATCACACCGCGTCCGGTAGCTTCCGTTCTTCCGAGCGATCCGCCCATCACGATTGGCTTCCCGGTAACCACAGCGGGTGAGGTCATTCCCTGGATACGTGAATACTGGTCCATGAGCCACGCCATTTCGCGCGGACCTGTTCCCATGTCTGGAGCTGGAATATCTTTGTCTGCACCGAACACATCGGCCATGGCTTGCGTGTAAGCACGCATCAAACGCTCAATTTCCCCGGAAGACATTTCGCGCGGGTTGCAGGCAACACCACCTTTAGCGCCACCGTAGGGAATATCAACAACGGCACACTTCCAGGTCATCCACGCTGCAAGTGCTTTCACTTCATCGAGGTTTACGTTTACGTCAAAGCGAATTCCACCTTTGGACGGGCCGAGGATTGTGGAGTGGATCACACGATATCCTTCAAATACGCGGATGGTGCCGTCATCCATTGTTACCGGCAGAGAAACAATGACCTGTCGTGCAGGATTTTTTAATACGTTGTAAATTTCATCTTCTAATCCCAGGATTTGAGAGGCAACCTGGAAGCGTGACATCATCGCTTCGAAGGGGTTCTCGCGGTCTTTTAGCCCGGGTGCTGGTTCGATATATCCCATACTATAGTTAACGTTTAACTGAAAGCAATTCCTGATGCACTCGCGGTCGCCCGCCAAATGCCTTTTTCGTAAATCTAAAACGGTTGCAAAGATAAATAAATAAAAATGACCCCTTCGGTTTTGCTATGAATATGCTTTTTCAACATTTCGAAATATAACGTTTGGTATTTTGTACAATTAAAAGAATTATTTTCTGTCTTTGCGCAGTTCATCCACAGAAATGTTTCCTGCGCCACTGAACAGAAAGAAAATCGATCCGAAAAGCATCATCCATGCGTCAAAGGATTGTTCAAATGAAAGGCCGATGTGAGCAACCAGGAGCGCTACAATGAAATTAACGATCATGATCATCGCAGCCGGACGAATCATCCATCCGATGATGAAAAGAATTCCGCACACGAATTGCGCATAAACGGAAATGTTCGCTGCCACCAGGGGGAAAGGCACACCGTGAACGGCAAGGAAGTCGCGAAACTCAAGCATACGAGCCCAGCTGAAAACATTGTCTTGCGTGCCATCAATAAGACGCCAGCCAATAACCAGGCGGAGAAAAAAATTAGCGTAACCTTTCAGCGGTTCGAAGAACGAATCGATACGAAGCATGACAATGGTGTATTAGCAGTGAGACAGACGTTTGGTGTTTTCCGGAAGATCGTGAATATGATATAAAGGCACAAAAATTTGCATCGAAGTCACGAGCGCTCGAACAAATACCGAAGTTTTGCAGAGCTTTGCTAAGAAGAAATTCAAACGTGCCAGCTCAAAAACTTGCTGTCTTAGTGTCTTAACTGCCATTGCAGTTAAAAAATCTCGAGGTACGCAACAATGAAAGGCGCGGAGATCAGCAGGCCATCAAACCGATCGAGAAACCCGCCATGTCCCGGCAGCGCATCGCCTGAGTCTTTAATTTCGATACTTCGCTTCAGCAGCGATTCCACCAGGTCACCAAAGGTTCCACCGATGATGATGATAAGCCCAACAATGATCCAATCTGTCAGCGTCAGATACGAAGGCTGATCGATAGATTCGAAAAAGTAGGGGAGCCCGATTGCAAATGCCATTGCCAGCAACGCTCCGCCAAAAAAACCTTCCCACGATTTTTTGGGCGAAATGCGTTCGAAGAGTTTACGCTTTCCGAGGTACGTTCCTGCAAAGTAAGCCCCGGTATCGCTTGCCCACAGAATGAACAAGCAGCCAAACATGATCTGATAGTTGTATTCCCCTTTTTCAAACGCGGCAATGTTAAGGAGCGCAAATGGTGCTGCTACGTAAAACAAACCCAGAAACGTGTAGGCAATGTTGGTGAACGGTTTGCGTTCGAACCGCTTGTACAATTTGATCATGTACACGAAGGCCATGAGCGGGAAGATCAAAAAATAGTATCGATAGGAAATTTTTTCCATCTCAATGAAAAACGACAGGCTGAAGATTACGATTCCCAGAAACGTCCCAAATGTTTTTTGTGGCGCCATTCCATCGAGTCCGGAAAGTTTATAGAACTCCCACAGCGTGAAAAAGGTGATGATAAAAAAAACGATGTAATACGTCCATGGACTGATGCAGATTGCTGCAATGATGCCAGCCGAACCCAATAAACCAGTGATGATCCTTTGTGTAAGGTTATTGTATTTTTTCAACGAGGAGGTCACAGCGGAGGGAGCGATGGTTTACGGTGTTCAAAATATTTATAAAAGTAATAGAGAAGGCCGGCCGTGACAACGGATGCGAAAATAACAGCATTGGCAGGTGCCGCCTGGGGAGTTTCCATGTCGAAGTCAAATGTTCCTTTCTGATGGAAATATATCGCCAGCACCGACACACCGTTGTTAACAAAGTGGGCGAGGATCGCAAGGGAAAGATTTCCGGACCAATAATAAATGTATCCGAAGAGCGCGCCAAGCAGCAGCCGGGGGACAAAACCAAAGAATTGAAAGTGAATTGCACTGAACAAAAATGCTGCAAACCAGATAGAGACGTGAATGTTCTTTGTGGCCTTGAAGAGTTCGTTCTGAATGAGCCCGCGAAAAACAAGCTCTTCTCCGATCCCGGGTAAAATGGCGATAACAAAAATCGCGATCAGCACTTCCCAGTTCGAGGCGAATGTTGTCAGGTACTCGGTAGTCCGCTCGGCCTCGTCTTCAAGGCCGCGAGCCCACCGCTCAAAGTCATCGGCAAACGAAGGAAAGTCAAACGTTGAATTCCATTCGATGAATACCGAGTTGACGACCATAAAAACGATTACCACGATGATCGTGATGACCATCGGTAAAATCTCGAGCTTGTTTTTAGTGAAAAAGACTGAGATGGGTTTTCCATCGCGCGCCAGAAACAACGCAGGCCCGACAATGAGTCCGATCAGCGTAGCGAATCCCTGCATGATGTATAACGGAATTTTCAACCCGGGATCTGCCGTTGGATCTTTTAACGCCTCGAGCATTTCCAGCATAGTGCCGGGATAGAACGGCAATGCGGCCAGCAATCCAACAAAAGGCCCGACAAATATGAACCCCACTGCCACAATCGCCAGGATTAGCAAAAGCGTGGTTACAGGGCCTCGGTAGGGTCTTTGATGTAATTCGTTTTCCAGCATCTTAAAATGACTTAACTTTGCAGTTTGCTGCATAATGGCAGCGAGCAAATATGGCAAAAATCGGCAATATAGACCTAGGTGAATTTCCGTTGCTGCTTGCACCCATGGAGGATGTGAGTGATCCGCCATTCCGTGCGGTATGCAAAGAGGGTGGAGCCGATCTGATGTATACGGAATTTATATCGTCTGAGGGCTTAATTCGTGATGCTGCGAAAAGCCGTCAGAAACTTGACATTTTTGAGTACGAACGACCCATTGGGATTCAGCTTTTCGGAGGTGATATTGGTAACATGGTGCAGTCGGCTGAGATTGCCACACAGGTCAACCCTGACTTAATCGACATCAACTATGGCTGTCCGGTGAAAGCTGTAGCGTGCCGGGGAGCGGGAGCCGCATTACTCCAGGATATTCCGAAGATGGTGCAGATGACGGCCGAGATTGTGAAAGCAACGCATCTTCCTGTGACCGTGAAAACCCGACTGGGCTGGGATGACAGCACCAAAAACGTACTGGAAGTGGCCGAGCGCCTTCAGGACATCGGGATCAAAGCACTCACCGTACACGGCAGGACGCGGGTGCAAATGTATAAGGGGTCGGCAGATTGGACCCTGATTGGGAAGATCAAAGAGAATCCGCGCATTCAAATTCCAATTTTCGGTAACGGAGATATTGACTCACCGCAAAAGGCGCTGGAGTATAAGGAGCGCTATGGCGTTGATGGAATTATGATTGGTCGCGCAGCCATTGGCTATCCATGGATCTTTAACGAGATCAAACATTACCTCAAACACGGGGAGCGGCCGTTGCCTCCCGACATGGCCGAAAGAATTCGAGTAACCAAAAAGCATCTCGACTTTTCGATCCGGTGGAAAGGAGACCGTCTCGGCATTTTCGAAATGCGAAGGCATTACACGAATTATTTTAAGGGCATCCCTGATTTTAAGCCTTTTCGCACCAGGCTCGTGGAGGCAGACACGCATTCAGAAGTGGTCGCCATCCTCGATGAAGTTGTCGACAAGTACTCGTCACTCGAAGTTTCTGTAAATCCTTGAGAGCGTCTGGTCAAGGTCGTGCGGTATTCATGCCTCATGACCATTAACTGGGAACGACTTTTTATCTGTCTTGCCGGTTTTAATCGCTTTCCATGTTGCACGCAGCCGTTTCCGATGTCCGGAATGTCAGAATATTTATTGCGCTTTTCATTTTGGCGAACGCTGTATTTCTATTCAGCATGCCGTTATTTCCATTCATCGACCTTCCAAATCACCTGGCAGAGGCTACCATATACCGTTTTTATGGAGAGGAGGGGAATGTTTTAGAGAATTACTATAAACCCACGCCATGGTATTTCCCAAACACGTTTCACACCGTGTTTTGCAGTTTGTTTCCAAACGTGGAGCTCGGGAATAAGCTCTTTCACCTCCTGTGCATTGTGCTGCTGCAGGTGTCCATGTTTATGGTGATTCGCCAGTTAAACGGAAATCTCTGGTACGGTTTACTCGGATCACTGTTTACCTACAATTACAACCTCACTTATGGTTTCGTTGGCTTTGCCATTTCTATCCCCATTCTCATTCTGCTTTTTTATCTCGTCATACGCGACTTTGAAAAAAACACTTTTGCGTTGAAGGTAGCAATCGCATTTGTGATGATCCTGCTTTTCCTCATGCACGCCCAGAATGCGTTGTTTGGACTGATGCTTTTTGGCTTTCTTACACTTTACAGATTTCGCACCTCGCTAAGAGAATTGATACTACGCGGCCTGCTGATCCCGCTGCCGCTCATCGTCTTAATTCTCACGTGGTGGTTTACTCGCGGTGGCGAGAAGGAGGGAAGCACCTCCGGTTACCTGTTCCAATATTACAAGGAGCATTACTTCCCTGATTTCTTAATGCGGTTCCGCATTGTTGTTTTTGATAATTTTCAGCTGCGTGAAGGACTGCCTGGCTTGATTATCGCGGCTGCCCTTTTTGCTCTGATTTTCATTCCCATACTCTGGTTTAAGCCCTGGAAGACAAAATCTGCATTGTCATTATTGCTGCCGGGCTATGCTTACTCATTAATTTTTTTTCTCACCGGATTCATCTGTTACATGATCTTACCTGATCAATTGCCGGGTCAGTCACCGCTCTTCCAGCGTTTTTGTACGATCGTTATGCTGTCGTTCATCATCTTCGCGAGTGTCTGGCTGAACCACGTAAATGTGAATGCATTACGGTATTTTGTTACTGCTTCGGTTGTTGTTTACTCGCTGCTGTGGTTCGAATACATCTATTCGTTTAATAAAATCAACAAAGAGTTTAACGCGAGCTTATTTGCAGGAATTCCCAATAGCTCCCGAATGGCCGGATTGATTTACGATCACAAGTATCGCGGTCGAAAGGTATACATCCACTATCCCAATTATTTTGTCGTGTGGAATCGGGGAGTGGCGGCTTCAAAGATTATAGATTATCGTTTTGGTGTAGTGAGGCGGGTGGCATTAGAGTCAGAAGTACCGTTTTATACCGAGTATATCGGTGACGGGTATAAGGCGATTGATGCTTACAAAAAGCTTGAGTACCTGCTTGTCAAAGGAGCTGCCCCCGTAGCGGCAGATCAAAACCTTCTCGGGTTTACTCTGTTGCGCAAAAGTGGTGATTGGAAAGTCTACCAGCGGAGCGACCAATATCGATCACGTTAAGGCGTAACATCACGGCACATGTTTTTTGGTCACTAAAAGCACGAAGACCATCAACCATGAGCGAGATCGCAAAACAAACCAACATCATCCAGTCAGGTGTAGAAAGAGTTCAAGCAGGAGTCAAAGATTATCTCGCCATCATTCGCCCGGATTATTGGCTGAAGAATATTTTCATCATTCCTGGAATTCTGTTTGCGATTGCGGTATATGATGTTTCATTAACCAGCACGCTGTGGTTGAAAATTCTTGTCGGTTTTGTCAGCACTTGCCTCGTAGCCTCGGCCAACTACGTGATCAACGAGTATCTGGATGCTGAGTTTGACAAGTATCATCCGCTAAAAAAACAACGCACTTCAGTGGTGCGTGTCGTTAATCCCGTGATCATTTACGCTGAATATGCTTTCCTGGCAATCATCGGTTTGGCCCTCGGGTACCTGATCTCATTCAAGTTTTTTGCAACCCTTTTGTTCTTGCTCTTCATGGGAGTGATGTACAACGTTCGGCCGTTCAGGAGCAAAGAACGTGTGTATCTTGATGTGCTTTCGGAGTCTGTAAATAACCCTATCCGTTTTTGCCTGGGATGGTTCATGGTTTCTCCGGCCGTTGGTCTCTACATGGACAATCGTTGGGACCTTGAGTTCTTCAATTCGGTTCCACCGCTAAGTATCATTCTTGCATACTGGATGGGCGGTGCATTTCTGATGGCAACCAAACGTTTCGCAGAATATCGCCTCATTGGCAACCCGGAAACCGCTGGACTTTACCGAAGATCATTCAAATACTACACCGAAAACAGTCTTCTCATCTCAATGTTTTTCTATGCGCTCACGTGTGCATTCTTTCTCGGCATCTTTCTCATCAAGAACAGGATCGAAATGTTGATCAGTTTCCCATTCTTTGCGCTTTTGTTCGCCTGGTATTTAAAGATCGGGCTTTTGAAAGATTCGCCTGTTCAGGGCTCGGAAAAGATCTGGACGCGAAAGTGGTTCATGCTCTACCTGGTCCTTTTCACTATTCTCATCTGCTTGCTGATGTTCGTGGATATTCCATGGCTCCGCTGGTTCCTGATCCAGACTCGAAATTAATTGCTAACCACGCCTGAGCGGCTGGTACAACTTTAGTACCGGCACCATGATATCTTCATGACATATGATTTCGTCCGCACCGAAGAAAAATCTTGTCGATTATAATACCGGCATTGGTTCCACAACTGTCAGTCCTTCCCCTTCCGTGCTTGAGGCGCAGTTTCGGTTATTCTCAATGCTGTGGGCGATCGCGTCATTGTTTCACATGGCGCACTCAAGCGTCTTCGATTCCGCATTCAACTTCGCTTTGCTTACGCTCGCTTCACTGTACGTTATCTTTCGCCCATCGATGGGCGGCTTCCTTGCGATGATTGCGCTTCAGTTGTTTGATGCCTTCTATCGGATGCCGTATACCACGAATCACTGGATATTCACAGCATTTGTGAATCTTTCGATTTTTCACTGCCTCATTTACCTGGTCATTCGTGAACGGTCGTTTCAGATCAACGCGGGACTCTTGCTAAAGACCTTTGCCCCTGTGGTAAAAATTGAGCTGATTATTCTTTATTTCTTTGCTGTATTTCACAAGCTCAATGCCGGTTTTTTTGCCGATGGCAGTTGTGCGACTGATCTGCTCCGGGCCCAGCACCTTGATCAATTCATTGCGCTTGGCCCAGGCTTCTATAAGCTGAATGCCTACCTGACACTCGTGATTGAAACCCTGATTCCGCTTCTGCTTTGTTTCCGGAGGACAAGGAGTATTGGAATTCTGGTTGGACTTTTTTTTCATTGTGTGCTTTCATACAGCTCATACAATGCATTTTATGATTTCTCCTCAATGGTATTCGCTGTTTATTTCCTGTTTACTTCACCAGACCTAAGTGTAAGCATCTCGGATAACCTCATGCGGATGAAGACGGGTTTGCTCAGGGTACTGTCACCAAGAAAATTTTCGTTCATGCGTCTAATTCTCCTTGCTTCAGGATTGGTGGTCGGTCTTGGCGTGGTTTATATTCTTACCAAAAAGCTTGCTGATTTTAAATCGGTGCACCTGTATTTCTTCTGGACAGTTTATAGCCTCCTCTATTTTTATCTTTTTATCCGGAATGAATACTTTGTTAAGCAAAAACGTCAAAGCTTTGATGCGGACTTGAATATTTTTTCAGTAGCCCGGTGGTCGTTGCTTTTGATTCCGGCTGTCGTCTTTTTGAATGGACTGAGTCCATACCTTGGTTTGAAAACCGAGAATTCGTATGCAATGTTCTCCAACCTGAAAACAGAAAATGGTTCGACTAACCATTTCATCATGCCGGCCTCGCTTCAGGTATTCAACTATCAAAAGGATGTAGTCGATATCGTAAGCTCGAGCGATCCGAACTTGCAGAAGTTGGCGAATGCAAATCTGTCGATGGTTTGGTTTGAATTTCAGAACTACGTTCACGAGCACCGCCCTTCGGAAGTTATGTACTCACGGAACGGAAAAACTGGCGTTTACCGGAAGGCTGATCCAGGAACCCATCCCCCACGAAACAATTACGTTGCTGCCAAGCTGATGAAATTCAGACCGTTTAATAAAGAAGGGGCGCAACCATGTTCACACTAACAATTAGGGAATTATCGCCCCACCCGGTTAAAAAGGCAATTTGATTTTTCGATGCAGCTGTGGGAATTGATTTTGCTCAACCTGTACACTTAACCATCTTTCTTCTGACCAACACGATGCGCCATTACGATTTAATAGTTGCCGGCACGGGGTTCGCCTCAACCTTCTTCCTTTACAAATATCTGGCAAAGGCTCCAGCTAAGGCAAAGGTTCTTGTATTGGAGCGAGGCCATCTCTATGCGCATGCCGATCGGCTGAAAGACCTTCGTGGCGAGCAAACCGGCAAGTCGAAGCTGAATCCAAACCATGGCGAGACGTTTGTAAATAAGAACCCGGACAAGCATTGGCCATTCACGGTAGGTTTTGGAGGGAGTTCGAATTGCTGGTATGGTTGCACGCCCCGTTTTCTGCCCAACGACTTTCAAATGAAGAGTAAGTACGGGATTGCAGAAGACTGGCCGATCCGTTACGATGAACTTGAAAGCTACTACTCGGAGGTCGAGCACCTGATGAACATCTCGGGGCCGGACGAAACACCGTTCCCAAAAAACTCAAAGTATCCACTGCCTCCGCACACCTTTTCAACGGTGGACAAACTGCTGAATAAGAAATACGGGGTCCATTGGATCAGTCAGCCAACCGCCCGGGCCAGTCGCGCTATTGGCAAACGAAATCCATGCTGTGTCAGCGCTTCGTGTTCCGTTTGCCCGGTGAGCGCGAAGTTTACAATCGAAAATTCCGAAATGAATGTTTACACGGACCCACGTGTGGAAGTATCGTATGGGTCAGTGGTGCGAAACCTGGAGTTGGAAAACGATCGGGCCCGCAAAGTGTATTTCATCAAAGACGGGAAAGAACACGCTTACCCGGCCGATGTGTTTGCGCTGGGTACAAATGCGATCTTCAATGCGAACATTCTTCTCAATTCAGGCGACACGCACCCGCTGACCGGTAAAGGGCTTGGGGAGCAATTCGGCTTCGATGTGATCGTTCACCTGAAAGATATGGCGAATGTCGGAGGCAGCACCTGGGTTACCGCCAACGGTTACATGTTGTATGATGGCGATCATCGGAGGGAGCATGCTGCATGTTTGATTGAGTCTAACAATGCACCCTACGTTCGCCTGGAAAGTGGCAAATGGCGCCATCTCGCTACCTTCAGAATGATCTTTGAGGACTTACCTCAGGAGGAAAATTCGGTATCGAAAGGCGAGGATGCACTCAAGCCAAATGTTTCATTTAATAAACCTTCCGACTATACGCTTCGGGGTGTCAAAAACCTGAAAGCAAAACTGCCCGATCTGCTTAACGTTTTGCCCGTTGAAGACATCAAATACCTCGATCCCTACAAAACCGAAGCACATATCCTGGGCACCACGCGAATGCATGCCGATGCGCGCAAGGGGGTAATTGACAAACAGCTGTTGCATCATCAGTATAGAAATGTTTTCGTACTTGGCAGCGGGGCGTTCACCACATTTACACCGAATAATCCAACATTAACGTTGTCGGCATTGTCGTTGCATGCCGCAGATAAATCATTCTAAGATGAAAAGGAGAAAGTTTTTAGCGATAGCAGGTGTTGGTGGGGTTGTGGCAGCGCTAGCCTCGTTCAAATTCATTACCCATCCGTTTGAAACCGTTGCGAAGGGAATTATTAAGTCGGAGCTTGATTATCTCACCCTGGACGAACAAGGTCTCGATAAGTTTGTGCGCGACTATTCGAGTTTAAAGGACCGGAACTACAAGCTAACGATGAAAGGCTATTCGCTCTTTGGTATTAATTCAGCCCGGTCGGGCAAAGTTCATCAGCTCGTCTCCGCCTATCTGCTGTCTTCCGATTTCTTCCAGAATAAAATGGATGAAAAACGGGTCGTGAAGTATGTCGGGCTCTACGATCCATACACACGACCCTGCTCGCATCCGTTTTCGCACGTTCACTATGCCTGAAGCTTTCTATTGGAAACCGATCCTCGGTCAGGTGGGCGTTACTTTCGCCCTGAACTTTTGTGTTGAAAAAAACACGAATTCAATACGAACATCGCAAGAATCGGATTTGAAATAGCAGCGCATTTCCTAATCTTTGCAGCGCTAAATCCTGATGTGAATGTCTGTACCTGATCCGCAACGTGGCAAAGCTATTGTTTTATTGGTCGCCCTGTCCCTCATTTGGGGAACATCTTTCATTTTGATGAAGCGCGGCCTGACTGTGTTTAGCCCCGGAGAAGTTGGTTCGATACGCGTTATCGCAGCCGCCATCTTCCTGTTGCCGTTTGCGATCGTCAGGTTGAACAACCTAACCGGGATTCACATCCTTAAGCTCCTGGCCTCAGGCTTGATGGGAATATTTTTTCCAGCGTTTTTATTTGCTACCGCCCAAACAGGTCTCGACAGCTCGGTGTCCGGCATATTAAACTCGCTCACCCCGATTTGTACCCTCCTCATTGGCGTTCTCCTTTTCAAACAACCGTTCCGTTCGCAATCACTTTTGGGAATCATTATCGGACTGGTCGGGACCGTGATCTTGATCTTCGCAAACTATGGCGGAAAAGTGGGAGGCCTCAATCTCCTGGCGTTGCTGGTGATTGTTGCGTGTATCCTGTACGCGATGAACCTGAACTTTGTGAAATATAAAATTTCCGACTTGCCTGCCCTCACCATTACAAGCGTCTCGATTCTGCTCATCAGCCCGGCAGCGCTCAGCTATTTGTTAACCTTCACTGATTTCATCACCAAGGTCACCACGCATCCGCAGGCGCTGCAGGCTCTTGGCTATATCATTTTGCTGGGTGCCATGAGCACATCGGTTGCAACGATATTGTTTAACCACCTGGTCAAAATCAGCAACCCGCTTTTTACAAGCTCAGTTACATATATAATTCCCATCGTTGCGGTGGGCTGGGGCCTTCTGGATGGCGAACAACTTTTATTGGGACACTTTATCGGCATGGTGGCAATCATTGGTGGTGTCTACCTCG
>DASWTP010000266.1:0-14576 GCA_036402075.1 Chryseosolibacter sp.
CGGATAATTGCCTGCCCAATATTTCCTCTTCTGCGGAGCGTGCGGTTGCTCTCATCATAAAACTGTACCTCTCCAATGCGATTGTTGTAGTTCAGGTAAAAGACACTGACGTCATAATTGTAGAAGCTCGTCTGGTCACTCCGTACGCCCAGGTCAAGTGAGTAGCCTTTTTCATCCCGGATATTCGGATCGATGATAGACGAGGGATTTGAGATTCGCATATCGCTAAACGTGATGGAGCGGTAATTTTGCGAAAGGTTCGAATAAATGTCAACGAAGACCGTTGGCTTGTAGCTGAACCCGACCCCCGCCAGTACAAAGCTTCGCCCGTTCTCCCGCTGCTCTTCCGTTCGGGTGATGTCGATGATATTACCTGCGAGGTCTTTATAAATCGTACCATAGTAGCCATCGGCCCGCGTATGAATGTACTCAAACCGAAGTCCTGGCGTAACCGAAAACTTCTCTGTCAGGTAAAAGATATTTTCAACAAAGGCCGAAGCGTTCCGGTTAGGAAATTCATAGTCGTAGGTAATGAGCTGGTCTGGGTTGACGAAGCTAAAGTCTGCATCCGCTCCGGTGCTACCTAATCCCTGTTTGCTTTGATTGTAGCCGTGATAGTAGCGCCCGCCCACCAGGAGCACTGATTGGGCGCTTCCGATGGCATAGCGGTTGAGATAGCGCGCTTCCATTCCCCAATTTCGAAAATCACCAGTAATGAGATCGCGTTCGCTGTTGTCATCCACGGTAGCCACACGGTTCGGGCGGAATCCTAGCGAATAGCGTGACGCATAAAGTCCGAATATGCGAACATTGAGATCGCTTGAGGATGTCAGCTTCTGGCTGAAGTGGAGCGCGAAAAGGTTCCAGTTTATCTTAAACCAGTTGCGGCTTCGGTTTGATTGCCTGGGATCCTGCGCGTACATCGCATCGGTGAGTCCGCCTGGTTGTTGCGCGAGGTAATCGGTGTGCGTAATATCAACACTCACTGAAGCCGAATTGCTCACCTGATAATTCACATTGGCAAAAGCATTAACGTTGTCGAACTTTGAATTAGGTCTCCATCCGTCACCGGTTTTGTATTGGCCGAAGGCATAGTAGCTCACTTTTCCGACTGTACCACCAGCGCTTGCAAAAGCGTTGTAAAAACCAAAGGAACCTAGCGTTTGTCGCAACGTCAGCTCCAACTTCTTGTCTGCGGGTGGTGTTTTCATTATGAAGTTGACCAGGCCACCGAACTGCGTACCGTATTGGAGCGATGCCGCCCCGCGCACAATTTGAATCTTGCCGACACCTTCCACGGGAGGTGTATAATAGCTTTCCGGATACCCAAGCGCGTCTGCACTTATATCGTAACCGTTCTGCCGTACGTTGAAATTGGATGTACGGTTGGGATCGAGTCCGCGGCCTCCGATGCTGAGCTGGAGACCAGCTCCATCATTCTCCCAGATGTTCAACCCCGGAATGCGTGAATAAACTTGCCGCGCGTTGTTAGTGGCGAGGTTCGCTACGAGCTGCTCGGGAATGATCACCTCCGATTTTTTTCCTTCATAGATTCCAAAATTTTCAACAGCCCGCATGCGTGTGAGCCCAAAGTCTGTCTGCGTCTCGGTGATCACAACCTCTTCCAGGTTTTGCTCGGTGGACTCGAGCTTTATACGCACAAACTCATCCCGGCCAGCAATCAAAACATTTACGCTTCGGTATCGGAACACGGGATTCGTGACATGAAGGGTGTGTTTTCCATTTGAAACATCTTCAAAGACAAAGCGCCCCTTGCTGTCGGTGGTTGCCATCCGGGTGTCGCTGTCGAGATAAACGACACATTCTTTCACCGCAGCGCTGTCGGCCAGAGACGTGACCACGCCAGTAAGCCGGAACTGGGCTAACGCGGTTGAGGACACCAGCAAAAAAAGTAGAGCACTAAAACCCTTTAATGTCATTGTCGAATGGTAAAATCCAGGATTTATGGCTGAAGGAATCTTTTTCACGAGCCAGATTGGTTGACGGATCAATCAGTGGTTTGCCCAGGCGGCCATTGAGCACAACATACGAATCGACATACACTTCCGGAGAATCGAAACCATGTTTGCTATAGTGATCCCGCAGCATGTGCGCATAGGTCAGGATCATGTCGGGCTGGGTAGCCATCATCTTTTCCTGCAAAGGTGTAAGGAATTGTGAGTTCTCAGCAACGACCTGCCGGCCTGTCCTGTCTTTCACAATGAATTGTGCGTTGCCGGCCTTCTCCATTAGCATCACCCGCCACGAGAATCGATAGCCTTCTTCTGTCCAGAACAATTCGCCCGGATAGGCCAGGTACCGAAATGGTGTGATCAGTTGAAAAGCAAAGAAAAGTGAGAGCAAAGCGATCACCGCATAGTTCTGCGTTGGTTTGGTGGCCCTTATGCTTGCAGACGCATTTTGTCTCCATTGCAAAAGTCGCCTGATCGGGAAAAGGATCTTCTCGTGCACTTTTGGCGAGAAAAAAATAAGCGCTGTAACAATCATGATGTAGGGAAACATTCCGATCGGAAAGAGCATGGCGGTTAACACATGAAAGATTACAACTGCACCATAGGCGAACACCCGGGTCGGGCTATACAAGAGGAGAAACGGAATGGTGAGATCGTAAAGGCAGCCTGCCCAGCTGAACGCATATGCAGTCCATGTTTTGTTGAAAATGAATCCAATCAGCGGGAGATCATTTTTGGCCGGGAGCCAGATCCTTAGTGGTTGCGCATGCAGGAGCCATTCGCTGTTGACCTTAGCCAGACCTGCAAAGAAATACACAAGGCAGACGAGAAGCTTGACTGAATCGAGTTGCCATTGAAAGATGTCTCCATGGGTTCTGGTGCGATAGGCGTCCAGCGAGAAGCTTCGATGGGCCGGAAGAAAAATGAGCAGCAGGCACATCATGCTCACAAAATAATAGTGATTCAGATACGTGCTCTTGTCAATGAGTTCAATATAGGTGAAGCTCGCGAATAGCGTTACGATGGAGACGCGGTAGAAGAAACCTAAAGCCACGAAAAGCGCGGATAATCCGCAGATTGCAAAAAGCAGGTACGAGAACTCGCCAGGTGGCACTATGAATTCAAAGCCATAGAACGGGAAGAAATGTTTTGGGGCGACATACAAGTCATGGATCCAACCCTTCGCCCAAAACCGGATAACACCAGCAAAGATCAACAAACCGAACGCGATCCTGAACGTTGCCAGGGGCGCAGCCGAAGTGGTTCGTTGAAAGTAGCTTTGCATAGATCAAGAATTAATCTCCGTCATTATCGGTATACGTGATCGTGATGCTCATGGCAGAAGTCATGTCAACCTTTAACAGCCGCACTTGCTTTTGCATCGCGGCATAAATGTCGAGCATCGCCTGGTTATTGGTTTGAACCTGGTCGTAAAGGCTTGGCGACAGCGCATTAAGACTAGTGATGATTGTTCCAAACTGGCCATTAATGATGGTGCTGAGCAGCGTTCCAGTTCCTGCATCCTTTGCTTCAAGCGCATCCAGGTAGGCTGCAAATGACGGACCGGCTTGCCCTGTTGTGACATTTTTGCCAGCAAAGAAATCGGCCGCAGCCTGATTTGCATTGATGGCGAGCTGCTTCGAAATATCGCGCTTATAAAATGCCTCGACCGTTTCAGGGTGCGGAACGCCAGCACTTGCGATCGTGGCCCCGGAAGGAATGCCAATCTTTCCCGAGCGGATGAATCGCTCAAAGTGAAGAACGTACGCGTTCACCACCAGTCCGAATGAAGATCCAATGTCCAGGCCTGTCTTCGAAATAAACGTCTCGCGATAGGTGCCATTCCATTCAGTGATGACTGTGGTCAGGAGGCTGTTCATGCGTGATACGAGTCTCGTAATGTACGCTGTACGCTTTTGACCTTCCGTACTGTTCGTATAAAATGCAAGCACGGCCGCCTCGTCTGTCCCTACGCCAAAGAGCAAATAGTCAAGTGCAGGGAATCCTTGTCGCGCATAGGATGCAGGCAGATCAAGCGTTGCAGCAGGATCATTGATGTTTGAGGCAATTCCATTCACATCAGCCGGATAGATATTAAAAAAGTTGCGCAGCGTTTGGCGATCGGCCGGACCAAATTCAAAGAGCTCCACTTTTTGCCATTCAAGATATGCCTCCTGCCATGCGGAGCGAAATTCTGCCAGCGTAGCGGGTGAAGGTGACGCGGTAAACGCAGCCGACTTTGCAGCCATCACGTCAAACTTCGTTTTGAAGTTGGCATACGATGGTTTGATGATGTTGTCGACCCAATGCGTCAAAATTGCCTCACGGTCTTTAGCGTTGTCTGTTGGCGATGGCTCACTTCCGTTTCCGCCACAGGCAACGAGTAATAGCGATGAAATTGCAATGGCCAATAATTTCTTCAAACGGTTCATATTCAAAAATGATAAATGGACTGACAGTGTTGCTGTCAATACATTCCTTTCTATATTCTTTTAATGTGACTTTTTACAAACTAAACTTTGCACGGATGGCGTCAGCCACGGTATTTATTTTGGTCGTGTTGATGTCCCAGAAACCATTCGTAGACCCTACCAGTGTGTTCATCAGGTTGTCCGAGAACGCTGCATCAGCGCCATGCATTTCTGCAAACCGAAGGGACTAAATAAAACCAAGACCTTCACCGATATCATGTGCACGGGCAGCATCGGTTGTACGGGTCTTCCATTTTTCAAGGTAGCCCACTGCTGCGTTCGCGATGGCTTTCTCGAACTGAGTGCGAATAAACTCTGCCTGTGCTTCGAGCTCTGCTTTGTCGTTGTTTACAATCGCTGCACGTCCTTTGAGGAACGCTGGATAAATGTTTGCGTAATTCGCTTTGTTGTATTCCCAGATGTATGCGCCTGCGCCAAACTCAGTTGTGTTACGTGCAGCATCGGTAGCGCCTTGCAGGTAAATCGGGTTTAGCGTGAGCAATCCGTAGGCTACGTCCCAGTTGTGCTCAAGTGCCGTGTAATTCTGGTCACCAACGGTTGTATAATTGTCGGCATCCAGGCCTTCATCCATCAGAACGTTTCCAATGTAGTCAAGCTGCAACGCCCCGATCAACCCTTTTTGAATTACCTGGGCAAGCTCGATTCCCTTCGCATCCACGAGATACGATCCAAGTTTTCCCGCCTGGCCAACCGTTGCTGTTGCGTTAACGGAATTGCTTGCTACATCTATTTGATCAAAGTAACTCTCGATTTTTGTGCGGACGGCTTCTGCTTCGCTTGATGAAAGTGATGAGGCAACCGCGTTTCTCAATTGCAGACCTGAATTGTTTAGCTCTGACCCCACAACCGAGATGGTTGATGTAGAAATATCTGTGAACGGATTCCCGGTGTTTGAAAAGAGGTTTTTGAGCTTTGCGGCATCAATGTGAGCATTTGCCGATACCGATGAGGTTGAATAATAATTTAGCGCCTGGAACATCTTGTGACGCTGGTTGCCTTCCGTAAACTTCACCGTGCTGGCTCCGCTGGCGTCTGTGAACACATCTGCATAAACGGTCGAAGGCGTCAGTGTGCTGTAGTCGAACTTTGCCCGCAGGTTCGGCTTGCCGTTGTCGTCATCATCGCATGCAATTGCTGCGAGTGAGAGGCCAGCGATCAGGGCAGTTTTCAGGTTGAAGTAGGCTTTCATTTCAAGGATGTTGTTTAATTCCGGTTGCAAATATATTTATTTAGATTAATTCAAAATAGATTTGTTTAGAATCTTTACAAATAAGAACTAACCTATTGATATGCAACCGTTTAATTCGGAACGACTCAGCCAAAAGGCCACCTTCAACGATGTCATTTGTATCTTTCAGACCATTGCCTAGGCAGGTCTTTGACACGCTCCAACCCGATTTTTTCTCCGCTCCTGCCCAACATCTATTGACTGAATCCTATGTTGAAAGAAGTGCAGAGGGATGGCCGCGAACGATGTGACCCTCGGGATGGTGTCTGAACTCATCAGCAACGCATCAACCTCCCAAACTCAAGTCCCTCATCTATAATTGGCCTGATTGCGCGACCGGGCACACGGGTTTTGGCATCGCACTTGCTCGATTTCCACGTCAATAAAACCCTGAACAATGAAAACTTTATACACCCTGGTGCTTTGCCTTGCACTGACATCTTGCTGGCAGGAAGATCTTGATCCGTCAGACTACGATTTTCGTGGAAGCTGGGACTCATCGAAGTATGCTATCCAGATTTTTATGAATGGATCTGCTACCCTTGACATCCGCAACCGCGGACGCCTTGAAGGCTTTGTGAAAATCAAAGGCGATAAAATGATTTTCACCAGCGAAAACGAGCATGACGAGATTGGCTACAAGCGACTAGACATCGACCAGCGCCCGACTACTGACGCAAATGGCGTCACTTATATGGTGCTCGAGGGACACACGTTGATAAAGCAATAAACCTTATGCACTGAACAGTAAAGGTGGGAGTTGTAATACAATAAAGAGCTTGTTCGGACGCGGGCCGAGCACCCGAATCAGCGAAGTTGTTTCAACCTGATGTTTCGAAAATCGATCGGCTGACCTTCGCTCTGGAGTGCGATGTATCCTGAGCGCAAGGGTCTGCCGGGTTGCCATACTGCTTCGTCAAATCCTGTAACAACGCCACCTCCCATGGTTGGATGCGTATATTGAAGTACTGTGTCACCATTGATCATATGTGTGATCAGCGAATCAGCGATCACAATTAACTCCGCTTTTACCCACTGGTCGGCAGGAAAAGTCTTGGACGAAGAATTCAAGCAGTGACCATCATACAGTTTACCGTTGTATTCAATATCTGTTCCAGGTGAGCACATGTTTCCAGTTGGGCGCGGGTTACCGTCACCAAGATCCGCGAGAAATTGCATCTCAACTGAAATTGGCCAGTTCTGTTCTTTTGGCATCGACCGCGGATCCTGTGAATGAAACATTACTCCGCTGTTGAGAAGCGTGTAGTCGGGCGCTCCAGGCTGCAATTTTCCGGTGAAACGATATTCAAGACTCAAATGAAAACGTGAAAATGGCGTCTTGTAATACAGATGGCCGAAACGATCGTTGAACTCACCGTAGTTGTCATAGCGGACCTGGATCATGTTGTCGCTAACACGGAACGTATTGTCAAAATTGTCGCCAGGTTCATAGTGATGTATTTTTACGATCCAGTCATTTATATCTTTTCCATTAAACAGATCAATCCATTCATCGTTTTTTCGCTGCATGTCTTTGCAGCTTTGAAAAATTACCAGCAGGAAAAGGAATACTACGATGCTATTCTTCATTTGAGGACAGTGTTTTTGCTTACGCTTGATTTATGCTTCTTCCCCTTGCGGACCATGAGTAGGATCATCAATACCACAAGTAAAATCCCTACCGCAATGGCCAGCGCGAAATTATTTTTTTCTTCGCCCGGCTTTTCTTCAATGACAAGCAGTTGGTTGGCAAGTTGGTCGTGCAGGGTTTGCGTCTTTCCTCCTGGCCAGGTCACCTTGACGTAATCGACTTTCAGGGCGCTGCCGAGGCCGAAGTGCGTGATCAGGGAGTTCTGCGAGAGATGACTTGAGCCGCCATCGACTTCCCGGATCATCTTCACACCTTCTGCCGAAACCTCGATGAGCGCCCCGATTCCGTTTTTATCCGACTGCTGCCCGACCAGCTTTACTTTCAGCCAGTTTCCATGGGTGGAGTCATTGCGGAAGAGCGTTGTAAAGGTTCGCACGGGATAATCCAGCACTGCCTTCTGATTTACGACAAGCAAATCGAGGTCACCGTCATTATCCATGTCGAACACCACCGAGCCGCGACCGATTCCGTAATCATTCACGCCAACGAAGGCTGCCTTTTCCCTGAACGTTCCGTTCGTGTTCTCGAAATAGTAGTCAGCCAGGGGAACGTCATTCGGATTGAGATCACCATTAGCAACAAACAAGTCCACATCCCGATCATGATCAAAGTCGGCAAAGTTCGCTCCCCAGCTGATTGACACGAAATCCATTCCGCTGGATTTGGCCTCTTCAGTGAACGGTTCATTCTTTCCGTGATTTACCATAAACCGATTGAACCGGATATTAGTGACATAATAGTCCATGAGACCATTGTTGTCGTAATCGCCAATGGCGGTACCCATGGCATTGATCTTCAAATCAAGGTGGAGATTCTTCGAGCGTTCAATAAAGCTCGCGTCCGGAAATTCATTTTCAAGAAACACATTTGGCGTTGCCTTATAACCGAAATCATGATTAACAAAAATGTCGAGGTCATTGTCGCGATCGTAGTCAGTAAACGCTCCGCCAAATCCAAAACCTTTATAGTTCAAACCGTACGCCTTTGTCACGTCAATGAATTTCCTGCCATTCACATTCTTCAGTAAATAAGGAGCTGCGGTCTGGCTCGATTGAACAATGTCAGAATCATTGATGTAGGTGAGCTTGCCTTCATAGCCGAAGAAGTAATTTCCGACATAGGCGTCAGTAAAGCCATCAAGATCGAAATCACCGAAAGACACCCCTGTACTGAAGGACTCGAGGTCTTTCAGGCCAAACTCTTGTGTCACGTTCCTAAAGGTCGAATTTCCATTGTTGAGGAAAAGAAGATTTTCCGCTCGTGGAATTCGTTTCACTGTGTCGCGGAAGGTAATGGTGGTGACGAACAGGTCGAGCCAGCCATCTTTATTCACATCGGCAGTTGCAGCGCCTTGCGTCACATAGTTACGGGTGTCGGTAAGTCCTGAAGTTTGAAAAATATTTTTGAAGGTTCCGTTCTTATTGTTCAGGTAGAGCGCATCATCCGCGACACCTCCGGTGAGATAAACATCTTCCCAACCATCGTTGTTGACGTCCAGAACAACAGCCCCCCCTCCAAACATTCCTTCAAACACAACAAACTGATGGTTGATACCTGCGCTGTCCGTTACGTTTGTAAAACGCTTTTGTGCGAGGCCACTGCTGGAGACGATCAGCAATAAAATCATGTGGGCGATCGCCCTACTGCTTTGCTGTAACATAGGTCGAATCGTTATACCATCCGAGGCCATTCACATTGGCGCCAATTTTTGATCCTTCGACCAGTCCGACTTTGTTGTCTTGCGGGAAATGAATGCCTCCGTAAAAGCGAGAATTTGCAGTCTCTTCCGCTACGCTCCAAAAGCTCTTGAATGATCGCGGTTTGAAGTCGACATTTCTAAGTTCGTCTCTGGGGCGCCCGGCATGGGCATCATCTGTAAACTCGAAATTGTCACCATAAAGACCTGCAAGCACAACAGCGACCGCTGCAGCCTGCGTGGCGTGACCTGATGGAAACGATGGGAACGGTGGATCAGGCCAGAAGGACTCCCAGTGTTCATCGATATTTTTGGAGATGTAGCTCGATGGTCTTTCAGAATAGAAGTGGTATTTCCATTTCCAGCAGTTGATGAATGCATCGGCCACAGCCAGTCCAACCTTTGCATATGTTTCGGCTGCCTTAATCAGATTCGGTTTGGCTTTTTTTACGACCAGTGATGCCAGGTAGTATGAATGTCCAGGGGGCGTGAACGTTTCGCCTGGATCGTCACCCCACCACAAGGCGGCCTCCTTCTCTTCTTGGGTGAGACTTTTATTTTTGCTGTACACAGCATTCGACTCCCTGAAGTAATCCGAAATCGTATCAGCGTTGTACTTGATCATCACCGGAACTTGCAACTGGCGATTGGCGACCAGGAAATTACGGTTTTCGCCCCAGTGAGGATGCAACGGATAATGACTGATGGCTTGTCCATAGAGCGGTGGCTCCCAACAACCTGGCGTTTGTTCCTTACGGTACTTCTTGTCAAAGTTAAACAAGTAGCCGCGGTGGCCGCCATCGTTTTTCGACCATTCAAAAATTGCTTCAGCTACAGCACGTCCATATTCTTTTGATCGCGCCACAACATTATTATCGCTTGCATGCACAAGCTGTTTTTCCAAGGCATTCTCAAGGGAGTCAATTTTGATCTTGTTTGCATCGGAGGTTTGATTGTAGATGCGCTTTAGAATTAGCGCCTGCCCTGCATTAAGCGAAACCGGCCAGTTATATATTTTGTTTGGGTCTGGCTTTGGAAGTGCGGGAATATCCGCAAGTTGGCCTTCCAATGATCGGTGAGTTGGAAAACCGTGAACGATTGACTCATACATCGTCAGTCCGATGTAGCCGAGTGCGCGCGAAGCATAGGTGGGCGAATTGGCAGGCGTATTTTTCGTGATGACCAACGTCATGTCGGCCCATGCTGTTGCTACATCCACGGGCGAATCGATTGTTGGCTGGTGAACTGTTGAACAACAGAAAGCAGTCGCGATAACGACAACGGCTAATATGTTTTTAACACGCAACATTTACATCATCTTTGAAGATTGGCGATCGCACCTCGTCCTGCTCCAGTTTGTTTGAGCTTAAAGGTCACAATAGGAGCTTCGTTGATTCCGAACCAAAAATTGTCACCCAGCCGAATAATGCTTCGGACGTCACCTTTTAGTGAAAGGCCGGAATTGAATTGATCCACATACGTGAATTTTCCGGTACCATCTCCTTTCAGTAGCACTCCGTAGTTTGCATCATACTTTCCAATCTTGATCTTCATTTTACTGTTGTTTCCGCACAGCAAGAGGTCGGAGTTCCCATCACGGTCAACGTCCACCACCGCGGAAGCATACACGGGTGAGTATTGGGCCTCGCGTGGCAAATCATGGGAAGTAAATTTCCCAGAAGCGCTACCGGTAAAGACACGGGTTTGAAAATCAGTTGCTGTCAGATGGCCAGCCCCATCGAGGTCTTCTTGTTTAATAATGTCCGTGATGGTGGCGCTTGCGTAGCTTTCGTAGTCAGTAAAGCGCGAGCGCATGCTCCCGATCTGGTCGAGCAACTCATCCCGTGTGATATATGGATAGCGCTTATCCTGGATGTAAAAACAAAACAGGGGATCGATCGAACCATTGTTGTCAAAATCCTTAAAGAAGATTTCAGCAGGCTGCTGCTCCGAGGCCTTACACTGGCTGTTCAGCCCCATGTTCCCCGCAATCAGATCAACATATCCATCGTTATTAAAGTCAGCGGTGTCGAGGGAGTTCCACCAGCCTGACATCGGCTTGTCAAAATAAACTGTTGTGCGATCCGCAAATTTCTGATTTTCGTTGAGTAACACTGTTATGCGCATCCATTCTCCTGCCAAAATAAGATCAAGCTTGTGATCATGGTTGATGTCCAGGGCAACGGCATCGGTGACCATTCCAATTTTTCTGAGCTGTGGCGCTATGGTATTCGTCTGGTCGCTGAACTTATTCCCCTCGTTAATCAGCAAGAAGCTTTCAGGTGTTTCAGGGTAACGGCCTGGCGTGACTCGTCCACCGAGGAAAATATCTGGACGCCCATCGTTGTTGAAGTCTCCTGTAAGCACGCATCCCTTGGAAGACTTCACTTCGGGGAGCCAGTCTGTCGCCACCGTAAAATTGCCGTGTGAATCATTGAGGTAAAGCCGATCCTGCAAGTGGGCGTCTCCTGCCGTAAGGCTGTGATATCCACCCATGGCAACATAGAGGTCCAGAAAACCGTCTGCATTAACGTCTGCAAAAGCAGCGTCAGCTTCTATTCCGGTGAGCGGGTAATCAAAATCTTTCACAACACGATTCTGAAATGTATTATTGCTCTGCTGGATGAACAGTTTTCCGCTTGTTCCATTGCCACCGGTGATGTACACATCTTCGAGGCCGTCATTGTTCACATCCCCTTTAACCAGTTTTGTGTTGCCATGCGACAATTGAGTCAGCAAAAGCGGCTGACGTTTGAAGTCGTTGATCGCGCTTTTCGGTGACGCATGAACGACAGGCGACTTGATTTTTGTAAACATCGTCTCCGTGCGCATGACTTTTGTGGTTTCTTCTTTTGCGTTAACCTCTCGTGCAATAAGTGGCGAAGCCGTGGTGACATTTCTGAGCTTTTGATATTTTCCGGAAGGCCAGCGGATCTCAACCGAATCTACTGCAGCCTTTGCTCCCACACCCACGTGCAGCACTGGCGAGACAGCGGACAAATATCCCCGCGCGGGCATTTGTTCAACTACTTGTTGTTTATCTTCAACCCACACGGTAATTCTTCCCCCTATCCCGCTTGTATTCATTCCTTCTCCTTCAAGTTTTATAGCCAGCGAGCGGTTACCTGATCTTTCAGAATTATTACGATAAAGAAATGCATTCTGATTGATGTTGTTGATGATCAGGTCGAGGTCACCATCGTTATCGAAATCCGCGTAGGCGGCTCCATTGCTATTGGATGCTTTTTCCAATCCCCACTCCCGCGTTCTTTTCTTAAACGTATATCCATTTTCATTTGAAAAAATATAGTTAACCACGTTTGATGCCGGCATGTGCTCAATGATTCCGAGCACCTCTTCCCGTACAAGTCTTCCCTTGTTCTTGACATAGCCATCCATGTATTTGATGAAATCAAGGTTGGTGTAATCGCGAACGTAGCCATTGGTTACAAGTAAATCCTTGTATCCGTTGTTGTCATAATCGGCCAGAAGCGCGGCCCAGCTCCAGTCTGTGTTTGAAATGCCAGCGAGCTGACCAATCTCGCTGAATGTTCCATCCCCGTTGTTGACGTGAAACATGTTACGCATATACTGGTAATAAAAACCCGACCGAACATTCAAGTCAAACTTAGCATAGTTATCGGGAGCCATCAGCAATTTCTGTCTGCGGTTGTCTTCAGGAAGCATGTCAAGTGTAACGATTTCCGGACGGCCGTCATTGTTAACATCGGCAATATCGTTACCCATAGAGAATTGACTGGTATGTCCCAGTGCCTCTTGAATGGTGTTGGTGAACGTTCCGTTCTTGTTATTAATGTATAGGTAATCAGGGACCGAATAATCATTGGAAATATATACATCCGGCCATTGATCGTTGTTGAGATCGGCAATCCCCGCTCCCAGACCGTAGGCAAGCGCGGAACCGTTGATGCCGGAGTTGACAGTGACATCTTTGAATTTTCCTTTTTCCTGGACAAGCAATCGGATTCCTTTTTGGGGATCATCTTTCTGAAGCATCGTGGCGGTGCTGACCTCGTTGAGGATGGGAAGGTTTACCGGATTATGGTTTAAGAGTAATAAGTCAAGGTCGGAGTCCCTGTCGTAGTCAAAAAAATATGCCTGGTTTGTGAATGCCGGATTTGTTAGTCCGTATTGCCTGGAGCTTTCGACAAAGGTTGGAATATTTTCATTGTTGTTACCCTGGTTAATGAAGAGCTGGTTTATTCGATTCTCCTCTTTCACCATACCTGAATAGCAAACAAAAATGTCGAGTCGTTTGTCGCCATTTACATCGGCTACACTTACGCCCGTTTTCCACGGACCACTTCGTCCCCCGACTCCCGAGGCATTGGTAATGTCTTTAAATTTGAAGTTTCCTTGATTGAGAAACAACTTGTTCTCTTGCATATTTGATGTCATGTAGACATCGATGAGGCCATCGTTATTGAAATCGGCCGTTGCAACACCTCCCCCATTGTAGAAATATTCATACATCAGGATGTTGGTATTAGGTGCCTCTGTGAGTTCGTTGTTGAAAGCGAGGCCGCTCTGGCCAGGATTAATAAGTGTGAACAGCGTACTTTCCGGGCTCGAAGTTGCGGGGGCTGTTATTACTTCTTCTTTTGTTTTGTCGCACGCGAAGATGCCGAGCGCGATTGCGGGGAATATTAGTCTAAAAAGTCTCATGTGCCTGCGAATTAATTTTGAAATTCCACCCAGCATTGCCATCCTGTTTTTCAAAATTCCTTTTGGATTACTCGTCTCGGTTTATAAAGAGAACCTATCCCGAACCCAAAACGGGATAGGTTCAAAAGGAAACGTATTAATACCCAGGGTTCTGCACGAGCTTTGCATTTCTGCTCACCTCGTTCCGGGTAAGTGGTCGATAATACATTTTGTCGTCCCACTTTCTTGACTCATTCTCAGTATTCAGCTGAGGAGTATAGGTATAAGTATAGACAGTTTTGTCGTGCCGGTATGGCGACAAAGGAGTCTTGCCAGGTTTTAGCGTTGCCTCGATGTAGATCTCCTGGATGGGTCTGCCTTGTGTTGTTGGCGCAATCATCCATCTGCGGGCATCATGATAGCGGTGCTCTTCATAGGCTAGCTCGATTCGTCTTTCGTTTTGATAACGCGCCATGAGTGCCGCACCCGATTCTGTTACGGCAGGCATACCCGACCGGAACCTGATCTTATTCAGCCACGTCTTTGCTTCCGCTTCTTCACCCAGTTCGATACAGGCTTCAACATAGTTGAGAACGGCTTCGGTGTATCGAAGGAACGGCCAAGGTACCACCTGGTAACCCGACTGATTTTCAACTACCGATGGATCCGGATCGATAAATTTCCGAACATAATAGTGTGTACGGCTTCCGTTCCAGTTTTCAACGGCTGACTCGCGTGTATCCACACCGTTAACAAGGCCACCGCTGCCATTCGCATAGTAGCCAGTCTGGATCTGGTTCACCGGGTCGAGGTTTGCTACATCCGAAGGACGTGGCTTCCAGGTTGCACCGTCATAGAGAATTGTTCCGTA
>DASWTP010000267.1:0-4084 GCA_036402075.1 Chryseosolibacter sp.
TGTGATAATCTGAATTCACTAATTACTAATGACCAGTGACTAGTGACTGATTTGCCCTGGTGGTGGAATTGGTAGACACGCAGGACTTAAAATCCTGTGGCCAGTAATGGCTGTACGGGTTCAACTCCCGTCCGGGGTACAAAGGTGGAAGAGACATCAATTGATGGCGTCTCTTCACCTTTTATCTATGCAATCTTGATTTCTTAGAAAAAGACCTTAAATTATATTTCGAAAACCTTCAACTGTTGCCTCACACTGAGATCATCTCAATAATTGAAACCTTAACTGGTAAAAAGAGCGATCCATCTCCACTCTTTAATTCGCTTCCTCTAAAAAGTAAACTTGATCTCGGCTTTAGCCAGTTTAATGAAATACTGTTGTTACTTGGCCATAATAGAGTCAATAGGCCATTCTTTGATTTTTTGACTAACGGCAAAGGTACAATTGAATCGATTGAACAACTCAATTCGTCTACTGAGGAATTTTTTAAGATTGCGTTGCTATTCTTTGGCAAGATTACAGAGGCATTTGCGGTTCTGTCTACAGAAGAAAATTCATTAGCTGAGGCCCAAAGACAGATGCAGCCGATGGATGTGTCGCACTATAAAGAAAGGCATCAGCCAATTCTGCCTATACAAAAGATTGACGAAGACAAAACTTATTTTCTTGGTTATATAGTCCAAGCCGAAATACAGCGAGCATTAGACAAGAATCCTGATGATGCGGAGGCAACGATTCAGGCGAAAATCAGAGATAGTATTGTTGAACAAGGAAAAAGAAACCAGGAAGCATATCTTGCATCGGACCACATGGATGTATACGTTGCGACATCGATGCGAGAGAAACATGAGTTTTTACTTGTAAGTAGACTATGCGAAAAGATTTTCGGAAGTAAGGAGTTAGCTGACCTGAACTTGAGATATTTTGATCCAACGCAAGCGTATTGCCTTGACCGTATTGACAAGGGATTGTCAGAGGGACTAATGCTGAAGCGGGCCGTATGTACGATTTATATGGCGCAAGAAACCGACACCCTTGGAAAGGATTCTGAGTTAGCGTCTACGCTTGCCCAAGGCAAGCCCGTCATTGCCTATGTTCCAAGCGGATCTGAAGAATATGTTGAAGACCTAATTAACGACCTGATAAAGCTGCATCCCAATCGTAAGCGAAAGGAGTTGATCATAGAGCAATTGAGAATTTTTGACCCCGCATTGGCATGGCGAAACCCTGAAATACTGCAAGAGGGCGAAGGAACTCTTTTTGACTTGCTAAAGACGAAAGTAAGGGAATCGTATAACAAGCGAGCAAAAACACTTTCGAATGACCACCCACTTGGAATTCAAGTGGATTTAAGAAATGGGGTCGCTAATGGTGTTCTTGTTGTTCGTTCGATCCCAGACTGTATCGCCCTATTGAGGGCAGTTATAGAGAATAGTTTGCAGTTTGAGTTAAGAAGTAAGAAAGGAGAAGGAAATACAACATATTGGTTATTGCACGAAAAGATTTCACAATGTGTATTTCGTGCTATTACATCCAACAAATCACTAACCAATTCGTTTTGGAACTATTACCTTGAAGACGATGAATTTGTCAATGAAGAATTTTAATTTTTTAAACTCAAAACCTTAACCACATGAATAACAACAGCCAATCTCCAAAAGTTAGCGCTTACAATCTGAATGTAGTCGTGAAAAGTTTAAAGGGGGCTTCTTCAAAGAAAACAACGGTTATTAAACCTGGTAGTCCCTACAACACTGGAAATATCGTGAGAATGAATACCACCAGCTCAAAGAAAACAAAATGATATCTTGAAGTTAGAAATCATTGAGGTTTTTGCATTTTTTTGATCCTATTGCTTTCATGGATCTTAAGCCTGACGAAAGCCTTCATCATTGGGTTTCTGAATTTATATTTTACGTTTTGTGTAACACCGATTTTTTCGAGAATGCTTCCTTTATCGGCAGAACATAACGTATCTATATGATAGCGAAGCGAACTTGACTTAGAGTTTTTTCCCGTAATTTTGTTGTATTCTGAAGTCATCTCTTTCGCTGAAAAGCAATTGAATTCGTCCATTGGTGCTAATGCACATGCAAAAAGGACATTATCGAATTGCGTTGCACCTTTTGAAGTTATTGTCGCAGCTTGGTAGTCGTTCCTCAACGACTGTGTCGTATTTTCGATACTTTCTTTTACCGCAGTGGTAAAATGTTGAGTTGTTATTTCATTGGCATCTTGATCGATAGCTTCGATGCTTGCATACTTGCAGAGCAAGTGCGTATAGCTCGGATAACCAGACGAATATTCAATAATTTTATTTTTGACTTCTGTCGAGATTGTCAGATTCAATTTCTTTAGGCCATTGTCAATTATTTGAGAGAGCTCCCCATTAGACATTAAGGGCATATGAATTTGCAGTAGACATCGTTCGAGCGATGGATGCTCACCAATAAGATCATTCACATCATTTGCTATACCTACAATTAATACCGTTACATTTTTTACATTGTCAGATAATGCCTTGATTGTATCGGCCATCCTCATCTTAATTTCTGGGTCCTTAATACTGTCAAACTCATCAAAAATGAATAGAAGCTTAGTGTTTAAATGCTCTAAGACGGATTCAATGTGATTTGATGCTAAATTGTCAACATCGGGTAGGAAGAGATTTAACTGATCAGACACTTTTTGCGATGCGGCTCTAAATCCGATGCCAGTGTCTTTAGAAAATCGAATTTTTTGAAAGGCCTTGTCCCAAATGGACCTAAAGTCTTCAGTTCTATTGCAAGTGACCTTTGAAACAGTAACCTCACCGAAAATCACGGCTGCGATATTTGAGAGCGAAGTTTTTCCTACTCCGCGGTCGCCATAGAGAATCGCGTGTTGCCCTCGTTCAGTGATAGCCCCTGCTAACTTTTTGAATTGGTCTAACCTACCGTAGAATAAATCTCTTTGTTCAACTGGCGCGGTAGGGCTAAAAACCGAATGGATAAGTGAAAACTTTTCGTCCTTTGTCATTCCACAGGGTTTGGATTTAAATTAAAATATAAAATGAAAAAATCTCGGTTACAAGTCGGTCAAGATAAAGATGCAACTCTACAAAAATGCCCACACATCTGCAGGCGTTTAGAAATTGCATCTCTCTTTTTTGTGCCTATACTTGGTAGCGGGTGGAATTGAGTACATCCTCGCTGAAAGGTCCTAAATAAAAAAAGCAGAGACAGTGCCCTGCTTTTTTTTGACTTATCAAAAGACAATCATCTACTCCGCCCTCAAGCTCTTCACCGGATTAGCCATCGCAGCTTTAATTGCCTGGAAGCTCACGGTAATCAATGCGATGACTATTGCTCCTGCACCCGCGAGAATAAATACAAGTGGGTTGATTGTGATGCGGTAGCCGAAGTTTTGAAGCCATTCGCTCATCGCATACCACGATATGGGCACGGCAATGAGGATGGCGATGCAGACCAGGATCAGAAATTCTTTTGATTGAAGGAAAACAATCTGCTGCACAGTCGAGCCGAGTACTTTACGAATACCAATTTCTTTGATACGTTGCTCTGCTGAATACGCGCTGAGACCGTACAAGCCGAGACTGGCGATCACCGCGGCTATGATCATGAAGACAATGAAGATCTTCTCCGTTGTTTGCTCGGCTCTGTAGAGTGTACTGAAGCGATCGTCAAGAAAATAATAGCTGAACGGAATTCCTGTTTCGAATGACGCCCATTGTTTTGTGAGATCGCTTAAAAAGGAAGGTATCTCATTCGTATTAACTTTCACCAGCATAACCGGAGACCAAGGCTGGTTAAGCATGATGAGCGGAGCAATTTTATCTTTCGCGGATGTGTAATGAAAATCTTTCACTACCCCTACCACAGTATACTGCACTTTCGCAGACCGAACAATCACGTTTCCAAGCACATTGCTCTCGTTCCATCCAAGATCGCGCATAGCCGTTTCGTTAATGAGAACATTGGTGCCGAGCGAGTCTGCGGGAAACTCATTCGAAAAATTTCTTCCAGCGACAATCTGAAGTCCAATCGTTTTAATGTAGTCATAGTCGATCGCAAAGAAATGCGCA
>DASWTP010000268.1:0-39637 GCA_036402075.1 Chryseosolibacter sp.
ATTGCCAGTAATTATGGTCTGCGACCATATCCCTTTTATCTCGGAATAGGGCTGAGTATCGTTGGACTTATGATGAGTTGGCTTGTAATCAAAGACACTAAGCATCATGTGAAATTAGAATCCCAATCGAGTACAGTGCCACTTTTGAAGAACGTATTCTGGGAAACAACATGGAAACATAAAAACCTCGGATCAATCACGCAGGCAGGATTGGTTAACAATCTCAATGACGGAATGGTATGGGGACTTTTTCCGTTACTACTGGCCTCAAAGGGTTTTACCCTTCATGAGAGAGGAATAATAGTGGCAGCTTATCCGGCAGTTTGGAGCTTAGGGCAACTGTACACCGGTAAGCTCGCAGACAAACATTGTAAGAAGACCTTACTATTTCTTGGAATGTTCATGCAAGGCCTGGCTCTATTGGGAATGATTTGGGCGAATTCATTCGCTTGGTTTATCGTTCTGTCTTCCGTGCTTGGAATAGGTACCGCGATTGTATACCCAACTTTTCTTGCTGCAATTTCCGACTACACACATCCCGATCAACGTCCTCAGAGTATTGGCATCTTCCGCTTATGGCGAGATCTCGGTTATGCATTTGGTGCCGTGCTAACAGGTCTTATCGCTGACCAATTTGGTTTGACGGCACCAGTGTTGGCAATTGGTCTGTTAACAGTGCTCTCAGCGATAGTCGTTCGATATCGAATGACGTGCAAACCAAAAGCCGTGACTATTACGAATTTCAATCTTTCAACCTCACACTAAATGAAAATTCTATTTCTATTGAATGACGCCCCATACGGCAGCGACAAGAACTATAATGCGCTTCGAACTGCTATTCAACTTCAAAAACAGGACAAATCGATTTCGATATTCGTCTACCTTATGAGTGACGCTGTTATGTGCGCAGCGAAAGGTCAGGTTGTAAAGCAAGGATATAATATCGGTTCCATGTTGAACGAAATCATGAATGCTGGTGGTGTGATTAAAATTTGTACTTCATGCTCGGAGACAAGAGGGTTACAAGAAACTATAACTGGAGCGGTGTTAGGGAAATTGGCTGATCTAACAAATGCGATCGTTGAATATGATCGAGTGTTGACGTTTTAGCGCAAGGAAATTTTATCGATTGGTTTTCGAGGTTGCCCTTAATTGACTTGAATCTTGAGAAAATGTTATATTTACGCAACTATCTGATTATCAACTACTTACCGATACAAAATGTGCCCTCTATTGATTGTCAGTACTTTGCGTACTGTGAGTAACAAAATGGTAACAAGAATTACCTAAATACACCCAAACGTCTCTAAACATCCCTAAAAAAATTTTTGGGCTTCTTTACTCCAGCAAAGCTAAAGAGAGTGACAGAGATCCTCAAGAAGGTGCTATGAGATTTGAAATTATGGTCGCTTACTTTTTCTTTGCTAAGCACCGCTTTTGCATAGAGTTCGAATTCTTATTTGGCTCAGCAAAATTAAATTACCCACACTCACTATAAGAATGATTTGTGTTTTGTTTTAGGACAAAGCTACCGCGCGTTAAAGGTCCCATTATGAACGAAATCTTACCCGGAAGAATTTGCGATCTATTTTGAACGAGGCCTATGATTTGAATCATAGTTAACGGTTTTGTGAGCCTATACATTTGAAAAAAAACAATTTTATGGGCACACACGTGAACAACACATTAGAGGGGAGTGAACTAACAGTAGCGCAGCTGGCAATTGCTCAGCCGGGCGCATTAGCTGTTTTTACCAAATACAACATTGACTATTGTTGTGGCGGCCACCGAAGCTTAACAGAAGCATGCCATAGAGTAGGACTCAACCCAGAAAAAATCCTGACTGAAATTAACCAGACGTCACCGGCTGATTCAACTCAAGCATTAAGGTTTGATAACTGGAGCTCAATCCTGTTAGTGGATTTCATTGTTGAAAACCATCATGCCTTTGTAAGAAGAGCTATTCCTGAATTGGAGTTATTGCTTGAAAAGGTGTGTGATAGACATGGGAACGACAGCCTGGAATTGTTGCAAATCCGCGAGGCTTTTCTCGACTTAAGTGAAGAGCTGATAAGCCACATGGAGAAAGAAGAGAACATCCTTTTCCCTGCCATCAAAAGACTTGAATCGGAAAGCACGGAAAATAATCCGATCCAAAGAATTATCCAGGCTCCCATTACCGCCATGGAAGATGAACACGAGACCGCAGGCGACCTCGTGAAACGAATCAGGTCCCTTTCTTCAAACTATACTCCGCCAGATTTTGCATGCCCGACTTTTCAAGTGACTTATCAGAAGTTGAAAGAGTTCGACAATGACCTGATGAGACATATCCATCTTGAAAATAACATTTTGTTCGAGCGTTATAA
The DNA here is from genome assembly GCA_036402075.1 of Chryseosolibacter sp. Taxonomy (GTDB): domain Bacteria; phylum Bacteroidota; class Bacteroidia; order Cytophagales; family Cyclobacteriaceae; genus Chryseosolibacter. The sequence continues at coordinate 2,370 of DASWTP010000268.1, forward strand.
GATGCACACCATTCCGACAAGCTGTTCAATTTAAAAACTCATTAACCTAAACACCACTAAGTTGATGGAGCTGAATCAGAGAATTCTAAGCGATCTCATAATTCACATGAAATATGCGCGCTACGTTCCGGAAGTTCAACGAAGGGAACTATGGCCAGAAATATGTGAACGCTATGCTACGATGATGCGCGAGAAGTATCCCGCATTGGCGAATGATATTGACAAAAATATAGAGTTCGTACTTGACCGGAAAGTACTTCCCTCGATGAGAGCGATGCAATTCGCAGGTCCTGCTATCGAAAGAAATAATAGCAGGATCTATAATTGCGCCTACATGCCTGTCAATGATATTCGCGCATTTTCAGAAGCAATGTTTTTGCTTCTTGGAGGAACAGGCGTAGGATTCTCGGTTCAGTTTCATCATGTTGAGGAGCTTCCACCGATTCAAAAGGCACACAAGAGAAAACGATTCCTGGTAGGTGATAGCCTTGAAGGGTGGGCCGACAGTGTAAAGGTTTTATTGAAAGGCTATTTCGGGTTAAGCGAGTATCTGCCTGACTTCGATTATTCAGATATTCGACCTAAGGGAGCGAGACTCGTTACAGCTGGAGGTAAGGCACCAGGACCGGAACCGCTAAAAATTTGCATTGCCCACCTTTCAGCGATTCTTGACAGAAAAGCGAACGGTGAAAAGTTGACACCGCTGCAATGTCATGATATGATGTGTCATATCGCCAACGCGGTACTCGCTGGCGGTATAAGAAGATCTGCGATGATCTCGCTTTTCTCACCAGAAGACGAAGAGATGCTTACCTGCAAGTTTGGCAATTGGTGGGAGCTTAATGAACAGCGTGGACGAGCAAACAATTCGGTAGTATTGATGCGTGATTCAACCACAAAGAATGAATTCTTGTCGCTGTGGAAAAAGATTGAGTTATCAGGAACCGGTGAGCCAGGTTTTTATTTTACAAACAATGCAGACTGGGGGACAAATCCGTGTTGTGAAATTGCACTTCGGCCATTTCAGTTTTGCAATCTTTGTGAGATAAACGTTTCTGACGTTTCAGATCAGGAAGACCTAAATGAACGAGCGAGAGCAGCAGCATTTTTCGGGACACTGCAAGCGGGCTTTACCAACTTTCACTATCTGCGTGAGGTGTGGAAGACAACCACGGAAGATGAAGCACTGATTGGTGTTGGCATGACTGGGATAGCGAGTGGAAAAGTAATGCACCTTGACTTGCAAGAGGCGGCTGATGAAGTAAAGAAAGTTAACCATCTAATATCCTCGAAAATCAAAATTCAATTTGCTGCGCGATGTACGACAATCAAACCTTCCGGAACTTCATCGCTTGTGCTCGGTACGTCATCGGGTATTCATGCATGGCACAGTCAGTTCTACTTGAGAAGAGTTCGGATTGGAAAGAACGAGGCCCTGTACACGTACTTATTGGAAAATCATCCTGAGTTGCTAGAGGAAGATTTGTTAAACAGCAAGCAGGGAATTATTTGCATTCCACAAATGGCTCCTAAAGGATCTATCTTACGCACCGAACATGTAATTAATCTTCTTGAGCGCGTAAAGAAATTCAATACGGAATGGGTGAGGAATCGCTCGTGGGTAAAGAGTAACCACAATAATGTTTCTGCTACTATTTCAATTGCCGATGGTGATTGGGAAAAGGTAGGTGAATGGATGTGGCACAATAAAACGTCCTACAACGGATTGAGTGTGCTTCCGTTCGATAATGGAAACTATAAACAAGCACCGTTTGAGGATACAACAGAAGAACGGTTTTACGAGTTGGAGAAAAGCCTTTCAGACCTTGATCTGTCGAAGGTCTTCGAACCTGATGATGTTACAGAACTCCAGGCCGAGGCTGCTTGCGCGGGCGGGACATGTGTCATCGTGTAGGCTGATAAAAATCATATTTTTTTCATTCTCCGAGCTCTAGCTTTATGGGAAATAGAAAAAGAAGAGTGTTTCCATCAAAAACATTAGAGCGATACCATGCGAAACTCGTTAGCTTGAAGAAAGACCAAATACTCTTTCAGGATGGCGATACTGCGACCGACTATATGCAAGTAGAAACCGGAACGGTAAAAATGTTTATCGTCAGTACGGATGGTCAGGAATTTATCCAGGGAATTTTCAACTCGGGCGAGAGTTTTGGCGAGCCTGCACTTATTGGCAAATTTCCATATCCTGGAAGCGTTGTTGCGATCGAGCCATCGAAAATATGGAAACTTCCAGCCGATTATTTTTTTCAAATGCTAAAGGAGAATTTCGATTTGCATTTGAAGATGGATCAGGTGTTATGCCAGCGATTGCGATATAAGTCAATGGTATTATCGGAGATATCAAGCCATGAACCGGAGCATCGCATTTTATCACTACTCAAACATTTCAAATCTAAAACTACTCAAGCCTCGCCAACCAAGATTATCATTCCCTATACCCGGCAACAATTAGCCGACATGACCGGTCTGCGAGTGGAGACCGTAATCAGAACCGTCAAAAAAATGGAGAAAGAAAAGAAGTTGGTTCTGGAAGGTCACAAAATTAAATTTTAGTTCTGAGTTGCTTCTTATGATTCAGATCATGGTGAAGATAGATGTTCTTGTTGATGTTGCGTGCAACTTCGACAATGAAAAAGGACATTGAACAACTTTCCACCGAGATAAGGCTATTGAAGGAGGAGAAGGGAATTACTATTCTTGCTCATTACTATCAAAGACCTGAGATCCAGCAACTCGCGGATTATATTGGCGATAGCCTTGCTCTTTCTCAATACGCTTCAGAATGTAGAGTGCAGAAAATCCTGTTTGCCGGTGTTCACTTCATGGCTGAAACAGCGAAGATTATCAATCGAAGGGCGAAGGTATTGATTCCTGACGCTGCTGCAGGTTGTTCACTCGCGGACTCGTGTACGCCTTCTGCATTTGAACAGTTCCTAAAGCAATATCCTTATCACAAAGTTATTTCCTATATAAACTGTTCCGCTGAGATCAAGGCAATGAGTGATGTTATTTGTACATCCTCAAATGCAGAGAAAGTAATCCAGTCGATACCCAGGCATCAACCGATAGTTTTTGCTCCTGATAAAAATCTCGGCCGATATCTTATCGCGAAAACAGGTCGTAAACTGGTATTGTGGGATGGCGCCTGTATTGTACATGAATCATTTTCTATTGAGAAACTACTGAAACTGCATCGGCAATTTCCAGAAGCAAAAATTGTAGCGCATCCGGAAGCTGAACCACATCTATTAAAGGTGGCGCATTTCATCGGCTCGACCAGCGCGATGATTTCATATATTAAGAAAAGCGATGCAGATACATTTATTATTGCCACGGAGGCTGGCATTCTTCATGAACTTCAGAAACAGGTGCAAGGCAAGACGCTTATTCCAGCACCAACGGCTGAAGATAACACGTGTGCGAGTAGTGAATGGGGATTCATGAAAATGAATACTCTTGAGAAGATACATTCGTGCATGCTAAGGGAGTACCCCACCGTGGAGATTGAAGAATGTTTAAGGCTGAAAGCGCTGCAGCCGCTTATACGAATGCTAGAGATTTCAAAAAACTAAAAATATGGCAGTTTGTGACATACTAATTATCGGATCGGGTATTGCGGGGCTATCACTTGCTATCAAGTTAAACAAAGAATTCCCTGATCGTAAGATCTATATTGTTACAAAGGAGTGCGAAACTCAATCCAGCACCAGGCATGCCCAGGGAGGGATCTCGGTTGTATGCGACTCGAACAATGATTCGTTTCAGAGTCATGTCGATGATACGTTGAAAGCTGGAGCAGGACTGTGTACGAAAGAGGTTGTTGAACGAGTAGTCGATAGAGCCCAGTATGCATTATACGACTTGATTGAAAATGGGACGGAATTCGATCGTGATAGTGCTGGCGAACTGGCCCTTAACAGGGAAGGCGGACATTCAAATGCCCGTATTGTGCACTATAAGGATATGACTGGCTTTCAAATCGCGGTGTCATTATTGGTCAAAGTCAAGACCTTACCAGGAATCGTGTTGCTTTCTCATCACGTTGCTTTTGATCTCATTACGGACGAATGCTATGGACAAGCACCAGAAAATCAAAGTACGTGTTATGGCGCAATCGTGTTTGATAAAAGGAAAAAGCGTTTTGAAAACTATGTTGCTCGAGTTACAGTTTTAGCTACGGGGGGAATTGGTCAGGTATACAATGCCACGACAAACCCATCAATTGCAACCGGTGACGGAATCGCGATGGCCTACCGAGCCGGAGCCGCGATTAAGAATATGGAATTTGTTCAGTTTCATCCAACTGCTTTTTTTCTAAATGATGACACCGTTCGATACTTTCTAATTACGGAAGCCTTGCGTGGACACGGGGCTTATCTAAGGAACGTTTCCGGAGAGCGATTCATGTCGAGATACGATTCCCATGGTGAGCTAGCATGTCGTGATGTTGTTTCCAGGGCGATTGAAGATGAAATGGAAATCTCTGGTCATCCGTGTGTCTACCTCGATTGCAGACACCTCGATCCCGGGGTATTAAAAAAGGCGTTCCCTCAAGTAAATGGTCATTGTGAGGAAAAGGGAATTGATATTGGAAAAGATCTGATCCCTGTGATGCCAGCAGCACATTATCTCTGTGGTGGTATTGAGGTTAATTCTTCGGCAATGACTTCAATTGATAACTTGTATGCCGTAGGAGAATGTTCATGTACTGGACTGCATGGCGCGAATAGGCTCGCATCAAATTCCTTGTTAGAAGCAGCAGTGTTTGCGGATTTTGCTTTTCAATCTATCAGATCAAAAATTGCGACAGCTCCCATACGACTAGAGCCTTTAAAGAATAAGAAGAATTACCAACTTGTTGACACGTCATCGGGAATAGAACTAATAAGAGAGAAGATTCGCAAACTCATGACTAAATACGTTGGTGTGGTTAAATCGACCAATGGACTGGTGCATGCATCCAAGTATCTTTCATTGCTCGATGAAAAATTTGAAGAAGTATACGGAGGCTGTTTTTCACCGGAGATCGGTGAACTACGTAATCTCATAGTCTGTGCGAAACTGATCGTGATGCAGTCGCTTAAAAGGGGAAACAATGTTGGTGTTTTCTATAATAAAGACCTGGATCTAAATCACACGGTTGATTTAAATCTGCCAGAAATTTACCTCTAAAGTCTGTCAGGCCATTTCATATTAATTATTGGGATAATTTCATCAGCGATGTAGCGCTCAATGTCAAGGTTTTTGTTTCCCAAATAAGGCGACACATCGATATAAGTGTAGTTGTTCTTGTCGAACCCATGAGTCAGCACGTTCACACAACCCGAGCGACAGTCATTAATAAAAATCATTCGCCTTTGTAAATGTGAAGCTAAAGAATGCTGCTCCGAAAGATTTTGAAGACTTCCGATCTCTCCAGCCCCCATTGCCATAAGCGCTGATCCAATCCGGTAAGACAGCTTTTTGTCGCCTGCCTTGGCGGCTCCAGAACAAAGAAATATGAGATACTTGCCAATTTCCACGATATCAAGATTTTTGGCAATGCTAAAAAGAATAGAAATCAGATGGTATGACAAAAGTCAGCCAATCGACACATCGTTATCTATTTGACCTCAAAACGATCCAAAATCACTTTTGAAATATTCGATACCTCGTTTTCTATGGTTTTTAATTGTTCTCTAAAATTGGGTTGTTGCAACGCGGCATCGGATAACCCGCGGTAGTAGTCTATCCCTGACAATAGTTGTTTGCCGAAATCGATTACGTCCTTCATTTGCTTAACATCACCTGGCTTGAGTTCCTGAGCTTGCTCTTGCAAATATTTAACATTCAGCTGTAGCTCTTTTAGGAACATGTGTGGCCGGCCCTGATCTCCCAGGATGTTTGTTCTTCCATATATATGGTCAGTCATTTCCTTAAGGGTTACAGTTTTATTGAAGTATGCGATGTTGGGTCCCGGACAAATCGTGATCGCTGTTAAATTCTTCACTGGTGGTAAATCGTACTTCACGATCGCAGCATTGCTTAATCCGATACACAAACATTCTTTGCTCACGACATTGTTGAATTGTTTTTCATACTCCTCAACAGGCAAGCTCATTTCCTTCAACTGTTCAATCTTTCGTTTTTGATAGGCTGAAGAAGCTGTGCATATTGGATCTTTCGTAAACTCCGTGTTTGACACTAAATGCTTCTCGGTGCACGGACTTCCCGGTTTTCCTTTTTCAATCCTTGATAATTTTTCTTTTTCGGAGCTTGTGCCTTTCAGGTAATTGAACCGAATTCCCAACGGAGAATTTTTGCTAAACAAGATATCTTCCTCCCTTGCAGCGGTCAGCAATTTCATTGTGGCATTATCAACAGTCGTTGCTTCGGGGCAAAGAAGAAATGGTGTGCCCCAGCCTGTACTCGTAACGCCATATTCAGTTTGAAGAAAATTTGCTTCTTCATAAGTCCCAATTCCCCCTTGTACGGTAATGGCAATTGGATGCGGTGTTTCGTATATGGGAAGATCTTTAGCTTTTATTGCAGCCGCGTAAAGGGAATGCAGTGAGGAGATCAATTCAACTCGCTTACTTTTAAATTCTTCAAGAATGGGTCCAATCAAGTTACCGTTCGAAGCAAACGCATGGCCCCCGCAGTTCAAACCAGATTCAATCCTGAACTCACTAACCCAAATTCCTTTTTTGGCAAGGTATTTTCCCTGGATTAATGCAGAACGAAAATCGCTTACTTTGATAATTACCTTCTTGTCAAATTCACCAAGTCCTTTAGCATTAAAGGCCGGAAGCTTCTCCAAATAGTTGAACAAGCGAGGATTTAGCCCGGCCGAAAAAACAATAGCAGAATTTGTAAGCTCGCTGTTGGCATACCCTCGTAACGCAGAAAGTGCGTCTGATGAATCTGCAATCAAGTTCCCCTGCTTGTCATGGTTGTCTTTGTCGACTTTGGTCATTATGTTTACATCAATCCTACCAGGCCGAATCTGACTTCTTAAGAATTTGATGAGTGCATCTTTCTCCTGATCGATGTCGGAATTCATTAGCTTCTCGTACGCGACCCGTAACACGTTATTACAAGGCAGCATCTCAAAATACTTCGTGATTTCCGATCCGGCCACGAACGCAGTATTCTTTAAGTTTTCTACTTGCGCCTTTACGATGCCATTGACCAGGTTTAGATAGTCAGTGATACGCCTCGCACGATAGTCATCCTCTTTTTGTGAAATGGGTTTAAAGGGAACATCCAATTCTTTGTAATAGTGTTGCCTCATGAGCTCGACTAGTTTGTCTTCAATTATTGAGATGACGGAGTCAATTCCGAATCTGGCAACTTTAACGGGCGTGTCTATCGTGTAGGCAAGTCCCATCACGGGTATGTGAAAACTGTGTAAAGGGGTTAAGTTCATCATGAGTGCTGGATATATACTTGCGTTTAATCGTATTTAAAACGAAACGCCAGGGCTTAAGATCGAGTTGATTAGGCGATCGCCCTGGGCTTCGTGTTTGACTAATTTTAAGAATGTTTTACTTCTCTCGATTCAGGTTTCATCAGGCCCATCTTATGCTGAAATACTCCAGCGATTGCCTGTGCTCGTATTTTGGTCTCTTCGGCTTTCTCACCAATGAAATGTTCATCAACTGTTCCTTTGAACAACTTTAGCCATTGGTCAAAATGTTTCGTTTCGATTGCCAAGTTCAAATGACTTTGAAGTGGATTGCCTTTATAACTAGTTTCACCCAGCAACATCGAGCACCAGAAATTGTACATTATTGGAAGATGTTTTGGCCAGTCTACGTGGCTAAAGACCGAACTTAGTAGAGAGTCCGATTTAACTTTTTCATAAAATGAATCGACTAGCATCGTCAAGTCCTTTCTTGATATGATATCCTGTTTTTCCATTCGAGTCAAATCACAAACGATTACCAAAAATTATTGAGGTGGCAACAGCACGTTATCAATTATGTAAATAATACCGTTCGAGGTATCCACGGTTGCCAGGATTTCATTTCCATTAACTTTTAGTTTTTCACCCTCTTTTGAAAGTGTAACATTCTTACCATTCACCTGGTTTAAATTCATCGATCCGTTCACCATTGATTCACGGATCACACCAACGTATACGTGATATTCGAGGATATTCTGAAGCTTGTCTTTGTTTTCAGGTTTAACAAGATCTTCAACGGTTCCCTCGGGTAGTTTTCCAAAAGCTTGATCTGTCGGAGCGAAAACTGTAAAAGGTCCAGCGTTTGAAAGTGCGTCTACATATGATGCTGCCTTTAATGCTGCTACAAGAGTTTTATGGTCTGGCGATCCGATAGCAGTTTGCACAATGTTCTTTTGTGATTCATCGTCCTGAACAGCAGACTGTCCTGCTTGGGCACTCTCTTCAGTGTAAGGTACTTCCTGCGTGGTTTGACTGCAGGAAAATGCAATCGCGGCTAAAACAACAAATGCGGATAAAGTCAATTTTGTTTTCATAAGTGAAGTTTTATCTGGACAAAGATTACACTTATGAAACCTGCTTCATATGATCAAAGTCATATTGAAACCTATTTACAAATCTTTTTTACTGAATATTCGAAGGGAGATAAGGAATGGCACAACTACCCATAGGAACAGAACAAATGTTGAAAAAAGTATTCCGAACGCGCTTCCAAAAAAGTCCTTGTAGAACGCCCCTGTGTAGCCCATCAGTGCAGATATATCAAGTTGCAAAAGCATGATGACACGCGCAAGATCTACCGGGTTAAGTGCAATAAGCGTAAGCGTTAGTTTTTCCAGTGGGTAGTCGCTGAATGCATAGACGAACCATAGTAAAAACCCGTCATAGATCAGTGAGAAATAGAACCAAAATAGAAGCGTGATACCGATCGCCTTTGCCTTATCCCTGGTAAGGACTGACGCCAAAAAAGCAAGTGATACAAAAACCATCGTGAGAACAATGCCATTGAAAAGCAGGGCCAGCCCACTAGAAATCATGCCATAAAATACAATTGGCAATCCAATACCAACGGCAATGGCCATGCAAAGGGAGGATGTTACAGCAAGATATTCACCTATAAATACAACCTTTCGATTGATCGGTTGGGCGAGCATCAACTCAATAAATTCATAGGAATTGTAAAAGTGAATGGTTGTAAACACAATGCTCACAAGCGGAACTACCATCAATACAATATTCAGTAAGCTCATTACGACCTTACCCGAATCACTATCGAGTTGAAATAATGCAAAGGTACTAACCAGTAAAAGTGCCGTATAAAGCAATATGAATCTTGTGCGCAGTATATCGTAGAAAACGTATTTAATTACTCTGGTCATATGGTTACTTATTGATGGAATCAATTAATTGTTTTTGGCCGATCATCGTAGCTATTGCCTTGCCCAATTTCCTTTCTTGAGTCTCTTCCTTTAGAGCCTGTATGCTATTGTTGTAATGTACTTTGCCTTCAAAGATGTAAACCATTTCGGACGTAAGTTCATCCAGATCACTCAGAATATGTGAGGAAATAATCAAGAGTTTCCCTTTGGCCTTTTCTTCTAAAATTTTTTCTTTCAACAACTCAACAGAAACGGGATCGAGACCGGCAGTAGGTTCATCCAGAATCAGGACTGGGGGATTGAAAAAAAATGCAAGTGCAGCACTTACCTTTTGCCTGGTTCCTCCCGACAGTGCGTGCATGCGTTTGTCATAGATCTTGTATAATTTGAATGCTTCGATGATGCTATCATCGAGTTCCGGTGAATTCTTTCGTATGTTTTTCATCATATCGATCAGCTGACCGATAGTCATGTTTTCCGGATAGCGACCAATTTGCGGCATATAGCCAATATTCTCACGATACATCCAGTCCTTTGCTATACTCTTGTTGTCAAACCTGATTTCCCCTGATGAAGGAATTACCAGGCCGAGAATACTCTTAATCAGGGTTGTTTTTCCCGATCCATTTGGGCCAACAAGCGCGTAGGAGCGTCCCATCGTCAAATCGAGGTCGACATTCTTCAATGCGTTTAGCTTTCCGAAATTCTTGTTAACTTTTTTTATTGAAATCATAAGGCCTCATTGAAGGTGATTCATCTTTTAAATTTTCCGGGGTAATGGCCGGGATGGCTTTCTCTGCTTTATCCATGAGCATGACAAGAAAACTTCTCCACAATAATACTGCGGTTGGCATTTGCTCGACAATCATAGAGTACATGCTAACCGGGCGATAGGGTACATCGCCAACATTATCCTTGTTGAGGTCATAGCCTTCATACCTGTCCCAATAGTTCCCATTTACTTTGTTTAACACCAAGCTCCCGTTTGTTGCCATGTCAAAAGTGTTGGCGGAGAAATTGTTCGTAGCAAAAACATTGTCATCGCAACTTGCTTGCATCTTTATAGCAAAACCATTTTGCGAAAACGTATTTTCTTTAAACTCAATCCGGCTTGAGCCTTCCATGAAAATGCCCACCGAGTTTTCAATAAATTTATTTCCTGAAACGAAGCTATCGCGGATGTCTTTTAGCAATAAACCGTAGGACGCGGATCCCCAGTTATGTTTAAAAGTATTATTGATCATTTTGACACCCGTAGTATACATTACCGCGACACCTGCTCCATTTTCGGTAAAGGTGTTTTCTCTGTATTCGTTGTTGTGCGAAAACATAAAGTGCAGTCCATAGCGGAGATTACGGTCACTATAATTTTTTGTGATTAGTGAATTGGTGACGAATTCAAAATAGATCCCGTCTCTGTGACCCTTGATTGTATTATTGTTGATCGTGATATGATTGCATTTCCAAAGGTGAATGCCGTTTCCGATTTGATGCTCGGCTTTAGCGTTAGCCACAAGCTCGTTGTCCTCTATCCACGATTGTGAAGAGTTTGAAAAGTGAATTCCGAAAAAGGTATTCTCAAATCGATTGTTTATAATTCGTAAACCCTTCGAGTCTAATACTTTGATGGCCGCCAGATCATTGATGCTGGCAATACCTGTATTGATGAATTTCAGTCCTGTTATGGTAACGTTATGTGCATGGATGGTGAAGATCTCATATTTGTTATCTCCATCTAATACTGGGAAATTTTCGCCAATGATGGTAAGACTTTTTTCGATGATGATATTACCCTCAAGATATTTTCCGGATTCGATAAACAAAGTATCGCCAGGCTTTGCGAGGGCTATTGCTTGCTTTATACTTTTCGCCTGTCCTGTTCTGCCCACGGTTATTGTGTTGCAATAAGCAGCCAACGAAAAGATAGTAAAAAAGATATATAGAATTGAAATTCTCATTTTATGCTGTTGTGAACTTCAAGTGGTCTAAAAATTACCCAACTTGAAATAATCATTTAAATTGTGTCTGCAATTCTCCCCAACTAAGAATAATTCCTTTCCATTCTTCATTCATTTTCTTTAGATCGGCATTTGATTCGAACGCTGCTATGTTGCTTGCCATCGGGCTTTTAATCGATTCCGACTTTACATAAAGTGCATTCCGGGCATCTATTAATTTTTCAGGTTTAGAAAAATCAACGATAAGAATTTCTTTCATCTCGTCAGTGGGCACTTGTTCGCTGTTATAAAATGTCAGCATGCAATTCGCATCATCGAATTTATAGATTTTGCCTTTTGAGGTGAGAATCTCCGCTCCGAACTTATTATCCATGAGCGTCATCTTGCAATGATGACAGCCGTCCTTCCCAAATTTGAGAGGCTCGGGTTCAACTTTGCATGCTACCAAAGACAAACAAACTAAAACCATCAGGGTGGTTGTAATATCTTTTTTCATTTTGGGTTTATAAATTTCAAAAATGAGGATACCTATGGCCAAGATCCCCGCAGTCAGGAATATCCATCCGCCTATAGCCGGGCCAGAGTATGCAGTAAAATTTAATAATTGTTTTGTACCTATGAGGGGAGGTTGATAAGACATTCCGGGAACAACGATCGGAGCGGTCGGGTCAAGGTTATGGCCATAGTCGTATCCCCAAAGGTAAAAGTCTACCAATGCCGCGATGCCGCCAGCAACAATAAGTGTTGCAAAGGTGACAAGCATAACTCGCCTGTTTAGAACGGCTGTGAGGATACCTATCGCGATCATCGCACCAACGATGTAGATCATGTACTTAAATTCAGGAAACATGCTTACTTCAATGTGCTTCATCCCTATGTAATGGTTTAGTGCACTGATTATTCTAACATCACCGGACAGATTATCGATCCAGATTTTCATTTCGAGACCTTCAGGATATTGAGGTGCCCACATCAGGATCTCCCACAACGGTACGTAATAAGCTGATATCATTGATAAGGCTGATAGCAGGATTAGTATACGTGATATTGGTTTCAGTTTTTTCATCTGTTCGTTTTAAACAAGGCCCCGGTCTTATTAATGGTAAGCCGGGGCCATCAACCTGCAAACTATGAATTTGATCTACCGACCAGCGCCACTTGTCTGATCTTCGATTTTTCCGGTTGAGTATTTTATAGGAACGTTGTTGCCAGGAGCGGAGACGCGAGCATATCCTTGCATTTCCTGGTGGAGTGCGGAGCAGAAGTCTGTGCAATAGAAGGGAAATACACCGACTCTATCTGCTTTCCATTTCAATGTTTGTGTTTCACCCGGCATTATCAGGATCTCTGCATTATTAGCACCTTTGATTGCAAAACCATGCGGAACATCCCAGTCTTGCTCAAGGTTAGTGACATGGAAGTAGACATCATCGCCTTGCTTAATTCCTTCAATGTTATCAGGTGTTAAGTGAGAGCGAATCGCTGTCATGTACACGTGCACTTCATTTCCTTTGCGTTCAACTCTGGTTTTTCCTTCACCGAGCGCGGCATAAGGGTGCTTGTTATCTTCAAGCCTGTAGATTTTTTGTGACTTCGGCATCAGCAGCTCCGCTGGGATTGATTCTGCATAGTGTGGCTCACCTGTTGTAGGGAAGTCAAGTATGAGTTTCATTTTGTCACCGCTGATATCGTAAAGTTGGGCTGATTGCGTCAACTCTGGGCCAGTTGGCAGGTAACGATCTTTCGTAATCTTATTATACGCTACTACATACTTGCCATGTGGCTTCTTTGTAGGACCACCCGGCACGCTCAAGTGACCAATTGAATAATACGTTGGTACACGATCAAGTACTTTCAGATCTTTTACGTTCCACTTCACGATTTCAGAAGATACGAACATTGAAGTATAAGCATTTCCATTCGCATCGAACTCTGTGTGCAACGGCCCTAGGCCTGGCTTTGGCACTTCACCATAAAGTGCTGACTCATACTTTATCACCGGAATGCCTGCAAAATCACCTTCGAAGTCCTTTTTAGTAATTGCATCCATAAGTTTAGAGAACGAAAATACCGGGATGGTTGCTGCGAGCTTTCCACTGGCTACAATATATTCTCCTGACGGATCTACATCACAACCGTGCGGTGACTTAGGGCATGGAATAAAGTAAAGGATATCTTTTAATTCTGCAGGATCAAGCTGCAATACTTCTTCCAGAATTTTCGAAGTAGCCATGTGCGTGCTCTCGTCAAGTTTGTTGTGTGCATATTTTGCTTTAACACTTTTACCTTTCCCTGCTTTGATGTACTCCTCCGCCTTTTTCCAGTTCACAGCCATGATAAAGTCTTTGTCCTTCTGTGAGGCATTGACTTCGAGCAACGTGTAAGCTTGTTCAGTATTATAAGTTGAGAAGAAGAACCATCCATGAGAAGGGCCTTTGCCGGCACGTGCTAAGTCAAAGCTCACACCAGGAGTGACGAGCTGGAACGCGATGTTCATATGACCAGCTGTGTCGACTTTAATAAAGCTGACTGTACCTTTGAAATTTTCTTTGAAGGAACTGATCGGAACATCTGTGTTATTACCAATTGGAACACTGAAGCGTGTACTTGCGACAACGTATTCCGTGTTCTCAGTGATGTAGGGTGAAGAGTGATTACCACCGCTATTTGGCAACTCCAGAATTTCAGCCGTTCTAAAAGTTTTTAAGTCGATTCGTGCAACGCGTGGTGTATTGTTACCATTCGCAAACGCCCAGCGACCATCATGCTCGCCATTTGTTGTCGAAAGGGAGATGTGGTGCAAATCATCCCACGGAACAAATCCGTTTGCAGTATTTAACATTGGTTTGCTTTCTTCGCTGTAGCCATAACCATTTTCAGGAAACGTTGAGAAGACAGGAATGATCTTGAATAAACGACCTGATGGGAGGCCATATACGCCAATCTGACCATTGAATCCTCCCGACACGATGTTATAGAATTCATCGTATTTTCCAGGCGCTACATAAGCTTTTGACGCGGCATCGCCTGTTATGGCTTCTTTCGGGCCCGATGGTTTACAACTGTATATGGAGAATGCAGCCAGAACTCCAGCCATTCCCCATATGAATTTATTTACCTTTTTCATTTTTATTTATTGTATTAGTTAGTGAGATATATTTCTATTTTTCGCCATCATTTTTTCGCATGAACTCAAGAATGTCACGGGCGTCTCCAACGCTCACGTTTTGATTTGGCATGCGCATCAAACACAATTCAAGTAGTTTTTGCGCTTCGGGATCCTGATCGAGCATGACATCAACGTTTGTGATCATATTCATGATCCACTCTGGTTTTCTTCTTGTGGTTATATTTTTCCAACCTGGTCCAACAACACGCTGATCATCCAGCTTGTGACAGGCCTGGCATTTCATTTCGTAAATTGCCAATCCCCGACCGATCCTGTCTTGCTCCAGAGGGCTTTTCAGGGTGACCTCTTTTACCTCGCCAAGTCCCTTGCCGTTGTCAATTTTTTTCTCAGGCTCGGGAGTTTCATAATCGCCATAGCCATCTTCGGCTTTTTCTTCTTTTGGTTTTTCATTTCCGCATGAGGCGAACACAGAGAGGATGATCATTAATGAAAACAGCTTTTTCATAGTGTTGCAGTTTTGGTTAAATATTGAAGATAAATTGTCCTTTTTCTTCGGTGCTAAAGTACCAGGGTACAATACGCAACCGTATGACTCAAATCATAGTGGGAGTATGATTTAAGTCAGCAATAACCGACAGGTGTTAGATGGGGCTGATGTTCCGGAGTTCCAGAATCGAATCGAAAGCGAGTTTAGTTATAAGATTTGCAAATCAAAACGATTGCATGGGTATCTATTTAATTGAATATCAACGCTTTGATATAAGAACGGTTTGCAGTAGCCGCCCGACACCAAAGACCATCAAAGTAGATAACCAAAAGAGCGTGGAGTTGAAAATATGCACTGGTAGGTGGAATGTTGCGCTATTCCACGGCAGCATTACGAGCATCATTTCCGAAGACGTGAACCCGGTTAGAATAAGACCAATGGCCCAGAACAATCCTTTGTCATCAATAACACGTTTTCGAATTAACCAAGCCATCAGAAAAAATGAAATACACCCCACCAAGACCAGATGGAGATATGCTATCACAATAGATCTGTATTCATCTGCAAAGACAGCTGCCGCAGGGATTGCTGAAATCAATTGTAATATTGACTTTGACGCAATTGCCAAAAAGCAGATTGAAAACAATAATTTTTCCGTTTGGGCAAAACTTGAATTTCTAAAGAAGTTTTGTGTTGGCGCTATGAAATACCACAAGCCGATGATTTGCAGAAGAGCCGCAAGAAATCCTATAAGATTAAACATCATTGAAGGCTGCGCCCAAATAATGCTCAGAAAGTATGCCGGGATACAGCAGCCAATAAGAATGTAACTTCCCCTTGCTATGCTCTGTAAATGTTCATTCGGCATCTGCTCTTCAAACAGCTTTACTAACAAGCTCAAAATGCCAAGAAGAAAGAATCCGTTGTATTGGAAATGAAGGTAGAAATAGATTGAAAACCTATAGAGATTCGTATGGTCGAGTGAATTCGCTTTAAGATAGCCCAGGAAAAAAGGCCCGAGTGACGATAACATGAAAAACAAAAGAGCAGATCTCGCTAAGATTAACGAAATAGTTCTTTTCGGTTTTGATGCGCGGAAAAATAAAACTACAAATACTATCACCCCAACGATGTGTAGTGTACAGAATGTTATCGAGAAAGCACCATAGCCTTGCAGGGGGAATGAAACAAGCATGCCCAATATGCAAACCTGTAGAAACCAGAAGACCGTCTTAAATTTTTGGACTGCGTAAAATTCAGTGGTAAAAGCAACTAACAAAACATTGCAAACCCATCCCAAGAACATCACGTGGGAATGTGCATGTAAAACATTGGAATAGACAACGCCCTCAACTGGCGAAATGACCTGGTAGCGAAGAAACAACCCGATGCAAGAAGCGATGAAAAGAAATACAAACGGTATCTTAAACAGCTTTTCCACGTTGGCTTCGAATTGTGGTTAAAGCAAGAGATAAAAAGTAGCCGATGATCGCCATGCCTGACATCAATCCAGAATATTTTCTCAATTGCATATCAAGCGTAATATTGGAAATTGCCCGTATTATCCATGATGCGTGAAGGAGTGCCAGCCAAATGAAAAATACTGAATGATAAGGTTTTACTGAAAGACCAAGCACACCCGGCAAAATGATCGGACCGTGAGCAAAGATCATTGAAAATACAAACCCGATGAAAAAGCTATGAACTAATATATCATATCCCAATGGCTGTTCGGTAAGGAGTGGAAGAAATATTCCACTGAGGAGTAACGCAAAGTATCCAGACAACAACGCTACACCTACATATCGTGGCAGATCTTTCTTTTTTAGATTCAAGCCAACAACATCATTCCGCATAAGCCAGATAGAGATACCCACCAGTGAAAAGGAAGCAACGTAATTTCCAACACCATGAAATGAAATCAAGCACCCTGTTACAAACGCGAGGAGCATGCCCATAAATATTAGTTTTTGATAATTTGACACGGGAAGAAATTTCATTAGTTCCATTCTTTCCGCAGTAATTACCAAAAGAACAAATGCCATCCACCAGGGAAGTGAAATGGGATAAAAATTATGGATAAGTAAAAGTAGGTTTCCGGTAAACCAACATATAGCTCCCGCCAGCATTAAGAAATAGATAGAAGATTTTTCGCGTATCCAATAAATGAAAAAGATTATGCTCAGTCCTGCACTGGCAACCACCAAGCTAGCAATTGAATAGACTGGCTGTCCAATGAAAAACAGCACGACACTAGCACCAGATATGATTGGAACTGCATAAAGGATGTGTCTTTTTAACGGAATTATCTTTTCAAGAATGATCAAAGTTCCAAGAAATCCGCCAACCATAATAGCTCCATGATTTGGACTTACACTGCTCAACTGCATTTGCCAGCCAATCCGATGCAGCCCGGCAAGGAGCCCCACGATGAGCGATAGCATTGCAAGAAATACAAATGGAAGTCTTTCTATTCGCATTGCGCAAAATTCATTCTTCGAGGATTTGTCTTATATTTTTTTGATGTGCATTTCCACACCGTTTTTGGTTTCCATCAGATAAGCTATGAGAAATCCATCTTTGGTTGTTGTGACCACTGGGGAAAAGGCATTGACTGACTTAGGAGTTAAACACTCTCTTTTTACATCAATGTCACTAGTCACTTGGTAGAATATGTTTGTGAATTTTTGTGAATCGTCTCCAGAAATTTCTTCCCACACCATAACGAATCTTTCATCATTTGCGCTTAACTGTGGATGACGTCCTGCGTTGGAAACTAGCCCACGTTGCTGAAAGTCACTTTCGCCATTCTTCTTGAAACTAAAGTAGATTCCAGTGCCGTTTCCTTCAGTATACCAAAGGGAATAGAGACCACCTTTAGAACTACATAAGCTCGGACCGGTGTGAGGGCAGCCATCAATTGACCAGTTGTCAGAACTTATCCGTGAAGGACGGGTAAATGTTTTCCCATTGTCGGCTGACGTTGAAAGCATCATATCACGAATGGAATTTCCCATAATGCCTTTCATTAGTCCTCGGTAGGCTACATTCACCCTTCCAGTTAAGTCACTGTAAACATCCAGCCGGCAACATTGACAAGCTGATGAGTCTACTAATATTTCGTTTCCAAAATTGATAGAACCTTCAGTACCGGCAAATCGTATGGAGCGTCCACCGGTCTCTTTGTCAAGTTTAACATCAAGCCATGCTGCGCCAATTTCTCCATTGGATAAGCGTTCAATGTCAAAGTATGATCTACTTCGTCCTGCAACAGTATCGCTGTGCAGAAACTTCTCAGGTAGCCAGCTGTTCCCGTTATCGCGTGACACTCTATAATATATGGCTCCAGCATACTTGTTAGCTTCGGTAGGTGCCTTCTTCTCGTAAGCTGCAATTATAGTCCCATCTTTTTTGAAGGCTACTTTAGGCATTCCTTCCGAATGCGTAGCGACATCACTTGTGAGCGGCAAACTTATCTTGTCGCCAAACGATTTTCCGCCATCATTTGAAACAGCAAAGAGAAGTGTAAGATCCTCGCCCTTACGCTCAGTCCACACAGCAACAGGATTGTCGTTTTGATCGCGAGTGAGATACACTGATTCTGCCGAGGCTCCTTTCGTTGAAAATGGAATTGTACTATCTTCTTGACGGCATGCAATGAGTACGACACTCAGCATGGAAATGAAAATTAAGCGTCTCATAGCGAATTAGTTTTTTCCTGTGAATGTATATTGAACTCCAAAAACGAATGTACGAGGCGCGGCCGGAGTAAACGTTGTGCGATCATTGACTCCATTGCCACGTGAGGCTGAGTTGGCGTAAAGTTCATTGGTCAGGTTAAGTATGTTTGTGAATACCTCAATTCCTCTCAATTGATATCCCGTTCGGAGATTCAAATAGCTTGCGCCTTTTAAACCAAGAAATCCTTTGTCTTCATATTTCACTCGGTTAACCTGGTCCTGATACCAGCTTCCGATACGTTGCCATTCGAGGGCAATTCTGAAACCTTTAACGTAATGTGGTTTGTAAGTTATCTCGCTGTTTGCAATCCATCGAGGTGCCTGTGGCATGTCTTTCCCGTTAACGTTTTTTACATCATCACTGCTTCTATTGCTCAATTCAAATTGTTCAAATCGGTGAAGCGCATTTGTACCACCGATCCTGAATAGCCATTCTTCTTGTGGTTTATAGGTGATTCCATATTCCAAGCCCCGATGCAACGTCTTGCCTGCGCTTTGATAGTCGGTCGAATTGTCTTGCTGACGTATATTTAATAATTCACTGCGACCTATCATTTGATACGCTGCAAAGTCAACGTAAATTTTGTTGTCAAGGAAAGCGCCCCACCCACCGATCTCAATGTTTTGGAAACGCGCGGGCTCCAGATTGTAATAGAACTCAGCGCCAGTCGTTGAATTTGAGTTTGGTTTCTTTCTGAAAATGGAAGTTAGTCCTGGTGGTGAGAATCCTTCACTATAGTTTGCATACAATCCTTTGTCGTTTAACAGATCGAAAGTTGCTCCAAGTTTTGGTGTGAATTGTTCGTATGACTTTGAACCGGTGGTTGCGTCAAGGTAATTGTCATAGTCAAATGACATTTTATCATATCTCAATCCAAGCGTAAACTTTAGTCGCTCAACAGGATTGATCTCAAATTGAGAATACATCGCGTAGTTTTTTAAGTTCGCGTGGTAGTTTGAAACGAAGACATCTGGCCTTTCCTGAACAATTGAATATTTTTCAACAGATTTTCCGTCCGGACGTAGTTGAGCCGCGAGGTCGATCTTATATGCCCAGTAGGTCGTAGGAGAATAGTCTGCGCTTGCACCCGTCAATAACCTTGCATCTAGAAAATTAAATTTCATGCGATGCTGAATCAACGCTACTTTGCTGTAAAAGCTGTTTCGATTTTTTTCACCTGATGCCGTGGTTGCCCCACTTGACCACCTGATTGCATAGTTGGGATTTTGTTCAATGTAGTTGTCTCGATACGCCAGCGTCAAAATAGTTTCCTGAGTCTTATCCCAATGATGAGAAATTGTCAAACGTGTTCGATTAGAATGAACCTTGCGGTAAGTAAAATCGGTTGTGCTCGTGTACTGTCGATTATAGAACGCAGTGCTGTCTACACTGCCTGCCATATCGGAATTGTATTCGTTGCCAGAGAATGCAATAGCAACTTTTGTGTTTTCAGTCAATAGGTAATCGACCGTTGCATTGACAGATGATTTGTCATAGTCTGAATAAGTTTGCCATGCATCCCGCTGCCTACCGTCAAGCCCACTAACATAAACGCCAAGCTTTTTTCCGATTGTGCCACCTGCACCATATTGTATTCGTTTGTAACCCCATTGATCTCCCTGCAGTCCAAGCTTGGCGGTTGGCATTGCGGTCGGACGATGTGTTATAAAATTGATTGCTCCGCCAACAGCTTCAGGTCCATACAAGGACGAGGCCGGTCCCTTTACTACTTCTATATTTGAGATGCCAAAGACACTCATTTCAATCAGTGCATTGTGATTGAAAACACCCATTGGTCTTACAGGCACGCCATCTTCAAGGTATAAGTAGTATGCTGAGGTCCCCATTGGTTGTCTGATGGCCATGGCATGTTGCTCGTTGTTGTAGTTCACCATTACAACGCCAGGAACTTTGTTAACAAGTTCAGAAATAAGTACAGGTTTTGTGTCATTAATAATGACAGGGGAAAGCTTGCTGATGGCAACTGGTGCTTCTGTTCGTAGAGCAGCTTCGCGGTTTGCGGTTACAATTATTTGTTGAAGATTGCTTGCGCTGGGTGCAAGTGATATTGAAAGCTGTGAAGCCGGTTTTGTTACAACTTGTTTTTCGTACCCAACGTAGGAAATTTCCAATGTATCAAAACTGCATTGACAGGAAATTGAAAACTGACCATTAACATTGGTGACAGTACCCAATTGATTTGAACGAAGTAAAATGGTTGCGCCTATTAAAGGCTCTTTCGTTTCATTATCAAACACATTACCGGTGATCGTTTGTTGGCCGAAAAGGCTAACACACAGAGATGTGAAGAATATTATTGTTAGTGTTATTTTTTTCATAATAGAATTTCCTTGAATGAAGACACAGGCAAGCCAGGCTATCGATCAAATGATGATTGCTAGTTTTAGTGTTGCCGAAAAAATTATGAAAAAATTGCCGGTGGACGAAGTGGGATGCGTGAATAGCCAATGGAAGTGAAAAACCGACTACGGAAATTTCTTTCAATTGTCGTGAATCCACTATTGAATTTAAAAGCGAGCTCCGAAACTACGAAGACAGGGAATTCGACCTGTTGTTTTGTTAGCGGCATCTCTGCGTCTTTAGATGATGATTCGTCTGCCAAATTGAGATTGGTTTTTAGAAAGCACTGCCCGTGACATGTCTGCAGTGGCTCTCCCTTATTTATACAAAGCACTTCAGCGATATATTCCCGATTCAGATTAAAGTATGCAATCACGCCCAGCTTGTAAAAGCATTGAAGGGACATCAACAAAACTAAGCCGATCGCGGTGAGTTGTTTCACGCTCCAAAAGTATTATGAGCCAGTCCAAGCCAGTATGACTTCCGTCATAAGCCACCATGAGAAAAGTCAAAGGGAGATGAGATAGCTGGAGGGATTAAATATCAGTATTGTAACTGTCTGATTGCCAACTACTTACCGATACAAAATGTGTTCAATACAGAATGTCAATACGTTAGGTGGGTCGCGCAACAAACTAGCAACAAGATTCATCTAATCATCGCTAGAAAAAACTAAATATCCCGAGAGAGATTTTTAAGTGTTCGCTACGTAGGCAAAGTTAGATAAAGTCCAGTAGGTCATCAAGAGTTGACGGTCCTAAGTTTATATTACGTGCACAAAAATCATCAACACGTGCTTATTGATCTTGACGATGAGCAAAAGTATTTGTTCAATTATCCGTTCTAAATTGAAAAGCATTCGCATAAGTAATAAATAACAATGCTTCTTCGTTGGGCTTTTAATACTTAACTTTTGGAACTGGAATTTGCTATCCGGTTCGATTTGAGTAAGGATAAACATCAATATCCTTCGTGATCAAAATAAACATGGTTTAATGCAGTTGAAAGTAATCGGTGTGGAAGTTGCGCACGACCAATTCAAGAACTCTTTCAAGTATACGATACGTATGAATGAAGGATGAATCAGAAGGGAAAAAGTCTCCTGCTGCTTCACACCGCTTTTTTTTGCGAATCAGCGCAAAGTTGGAAATGAACGGTCAAAATCTTTCTTATTCAGCTTAAAACTTTTTAGCTTATGCTGCCATCGTTAGAATAGTCCTCTCAACCTATGTTAAAAAATTACCTCATCGTTGCCGTTCGCAACATCTTCAATCATAAGTTCTATGCAGCATTGAATATTTTGGGGCTCTCACTTGGGCTGACGGCATCAATGCTCATTGGTCTATACGTCTATGACGAGCTTACCTTTGACCGCTTTCACGATGATTATAAAAACATTTATCATGTCGGAACACATGTTCGATTCGGTGGACAGGATTTCATTACATCATCAACAGGACCGATACTTGCACCAGCGTTAGTTCAACAGATTACTGGTATTGAAGCTGCCACACGCCTAAACCCATGGCCGCTGAAAGGAATTGACATGCATTATGGTGATAAGGCGTTTTCAGAACAGCGCGCAATCTATGTAGACTCAAACTTCTTCGATTTCTTCACTTTTACCTTGTTGGAGGGAAACAAAGAAACTGTTTTGAAAGAACCGTATTCCATTGTGCTTACTCCGGCATCGGCTAAAAAATACTTTGGTGCTCACAGCTATGAAAGTGGGTCCGTAATCGGTAAGATAATCACGGTTGGACAAAAGAATACTGCGTTCACTGTAACCGGCATTGCCGCACCCGCACCGGCAAATTCGCATATTCAATACGACATGCTTTTATCACTGGCCTCACACACCGATGTTAAAGCCAATCGATGGGGTGATGTTGATGGCACGTACACGTATTTTAAGAAGAATGAACGCACACCAATCGAATTACTTTCAGCACAGCTGAATGAGTTAATGACCGTTAACGTTCGTCCTGAAATGGAAAGCTCTTTCAATATGACGTCTGAGGAATTTGAAAAACAGGGAAACCTTTATTCCATTTTTCCATACCCATTGTCTGACAGTCATCTGCGTCATCCCGAGATTACTGATGGACTTGCCCCAAATGGCAGTGTAACATCGCTTTACATGATTGGTGCGGTAGGGATTTTTATTTTACTCATTGCCTGCATCAACTTTATGAATCTCTCCACAGCGCGATCTGCGCGAAGAGCGCGTGAAGTTGGCCTTCGCAAAACCTTCGGCTCTGGAAAGGGTAAGCTAGTCATGCAGTTTCTAGCGGAGTCTGCCGTGTATGTTCTTGCTGCGCTTCTGCTTGCCTTTCTTGCAACCTACCTGTTGTTACCCTTTTTCGAAATCCTCGCTGGAAAAACACTTTCGCCCGGAACGCTCCTCGTACCCACAGTGGCCGGAGGTATCCTCTTAATCGTTGTGTTGGTTGCCTTGCTGGCCGGAAGTTACCCTGCATTTTATCTTACTTCATTCAAACCCATCGATGTATTAAAAGGTAAACTTAGCGCAGGCGTCAGAAGTAAGGGCGTAAGGAGTATACTTGTCGTTGTTCAGTTCTCGATTTCCATGGCGCTCATGATCTGCACGCTCGTGGTCTATGATCAGCTTGTGTTCATGCGTCAAAAAAATGTGGGGCTCGATAAACATAACGTGCTGGTTCTTCAAAAGACAATGCGATTGGGAGGAAATCTCGAAGCGTTTAAGGAATCCGTGACCCGGCTTTCGGGCGTATCGTATGCGAGTTATGCCGATGCAGAATTTCCGGAAGTCAACCGCGCGGGAACATTCAGGCCCAAGGGAACCAACAGAGACATTCTTTTCCAGGTGTATCATGCTGACTATGATCACCTCGCAGCATTAAAGATCGATCTTGTTGCGGGTCGCTTTTTTTCGAGGGAGCTTTCATCCGACTCCGGTGCCGTTGTTCTGAACGAAGCCGCGGTCAAGGCGCTCGGATGGACCGACCCATTGAATGAACGTTTCGAAGGAGATAATCATTCCGATCTTCCGGTGATCGGTGTGATCCGCGATTTTAATTTCGAGTCATTTAGGTCGGAGGTCAGGCCGCTGCTCATTTTGCTGAGAGCTCACGATGACTTCATGCATGTACGTTATACCGCCAATGCGGCAGAGATTGTCAGTGCGATTGAAAGTGTGTGGAAGAAGCTGGCTCCAAATGCGCCATTCGAGTATGCCTTCCTCGATCAGAATTTCGATCAGCTCTTCCGCGAGGAACAGCGCCTCGGAAAATTATTCACGGTCATGAGCAGCGTTGCTATCTTCGTAGCTTGTTTGGGATTACTCGGACTCGCATCCTTCACCGCGGAACAAAGAACACGCGAGATCGGCATCCGCAAAGTGATGGGCGCGTCAGTGCGTTCGATCACCACGTTGCTTTCACGGGAATTTATGATCCTGGTAGCAATTGCCTTTGTGCTCGGCTCTGCTACAGGCTGGTATGCCATGCACGAATGGCTCAACACGTTCGCGTACCGCATCGACTTCAGCCCAGTGGTGTTTATTGTCAGCGGTGCAATAGCAGCAGTCATCGCCTGGCTCACTGTGAGCTATCATTTTATCCGCGCGGCTGGGTCGAATCCGTGTGATGCAATTCGGCACGAATGATCAGTGATAAAATCGCCCGGCTCCAACGTGCTTTATCTGTCAGCGAAAAACAGCGAAATGCGAATCATTAGAAGAGATGCCAATCTTTTTATTTCTTAATAACTGGCATCTTTTTGATGCAAATGAATTCCTGCCAGCTTATTAATTGCTTCTGTTTTTAGTTTGTCGGTAACATGCGCGTATCGCTCCGTTGAGACCACATGTCTGTGTCCCAACAATTTCGATACCGTATAGATATCAACTCCCTGCGAAAGCAGGAGAGTAGCATGCGTGTGCCGAGCGGAGTGAAAAGTAATTCTCTTCGCGACTCCAGCCGCAATAGCCCATCGACACAGTTCGGCAGACGTTTTTGAACTGTACTTTAGATGACTAAAAACCACTTGATTTGATTCAAGGCGTTCACCGAGTAATTCTTTCGCTTGGGTCGTTATCGGAAGAACATGACATAGTTTTGTTTTACGCTGTTTAAAATGAAGATACCAACCATCCATATCCTTGCCTTTCACTTCCTCCCAGGTTAGATGGGCAATATCGGACCATCGCAGTCCAGTGACCACACAAAATAGAAATGCGTCTTTCAAAACGGGTTGATCGCACCTTGTTTCAACAAGTCGTTTCACCTCATTCAGCGTGAGGAATTCGCGCATGGCATTTTCTGCACGAATGGGTCTAGCCAGATTAGCTGGATTGCGCTCGATCATCCTGCGTTCGTAGGCAGTCGTTAATGCGGTTCGGACTCTGTTGAAGTAGGAGAGTGCTGTACTTGAACTGAGCCTTGGTTTGCCACTTCGCTTATCAACTTCAAGCAAGTAAGCTCTAAACTTTTCGAGCCAGATGTCATCAATCTCCTGAATGGTTGGATTGTCATCTGCAAGGAAGACTAACACATGCTTGTAGGCAGATGCCCAGTTACCAGCATTGTTATCAAATCGGATTTTTTCGCTCGCGAGTTCTGCAAAGAAGTCTCTGAATTTCGGACGAGGCTTTACGACAGCAGATCCATGGAGACCAGTTTGTAATTCAAGAATTCTTTTGTACTTGATTTGTTTGGCAAGCTCAAGCGTTGTTTTGTTTTCGATTATCGCGAGATCATCGGTTGGTGGATTGAGATACAACTTCAAGAAGTCGTAAGACCGTTTGCCGTTCCAATACGTGTCGAGGTAGAGTGAGTACCCACCATTTTTGATTCGCCTCTGACGAAGACGAACGGGCTCTTTGCGATTGAGATCTGTGTTTCTTTTCCGTGGCATAATCGATACAAAAAGGTTAGTGAAGACGTCATTTTCACCCGGTTTGTTACCGGTACTTTTTGTTACTCGAGCACCATAGTAACAATCGAGTAACAAGTTGACCTCCGGTACTGACTCTGTTTTGAGCAACAAGAACAGCTAAGTGTCTAATACTCATGCGAGTAATGACAACATCAACTTTTCATCTTGTATTTTGTATCGACTTGACTTTCAACGACTTCGAAAGATCATTTCCAATGAAAAATGAAAGTAAGAGAACCAGATCACTGCGGCTTTGATCCAAGCAGAATCGGATTAGCATCGACAATCTTCAATGACTTCACCAGCGTTTTAGCGCCTTGTTTGTACTGCTGATAATGCCGTGTCTCTAGATGTTTATTGTAGGCACCCGAGTTTGCGTATACCTCTAAGATTGACACTCTAGTCGGATGATCCTTTTCTGCTGCCGCATACATAACCAATACACCGGGCTCATTCTTAATTCCGGGAAGCATGACCGTATTTCCCAACTCGTTGAAATCTTTGATAGCGCTTGAGTCTAATTCTATCTTAATAAGGCGAATGTAAAGATCGTCTACTTGCGCATTTGAGAGATCAGCTTTACGATGATACAGAATGGGTTCCATTTGAATCAGATCAAGATGCTTGACCATTTGCAGTGTGCCTTGTTTATATTTTTGAAAATGTGGCGTTGCAAGATGCGACCTGTATTGACTTGAATCGGCATAGGTTTCAAATAGGGTTACCTCTGTTGGCTTGTCTTTTTCTGCAATACCGTACAGCGTTATTACCCCAGGCTCTAGGCGAATAGAGACTTCGATCTCTTCCTTCAAAAATTCATTGTAGGGCTTGATCTGGGTTGAGTCAACCTTAATAAGCGCTAGCCTAACAAGTTGCCTTTCGTCTTCAGTTTTTGTGGTAGTTGACGGAGAGCACATTGAAAACAGCAGAAATGCAGATATAAGGGCAAACGAAATTATTTTGATTTGATTCTTAGTCATTACTTATTTCTTGAGCTTAGCTTCTTAAGGACGTAAGGTTGGCCAGGGGCCAGCACGTGAATTCGTTCAGGATTAGTCACATGTTTCTTCAATTTTTCAGGATCACCATTGAACGGTGCAAAATCAGGGGCGTCAACTGACCCCCAGTGGCAAAGCAGGAGCGGAGCGTTTGGATATGCATTGGCAATTTTTACTGCGCCTTCGAAAGTAAAGTGCCACTCACTGTCAGAAAAGTCGAAGAGAATTGCATCGGGTGCTGGATTGATTTTGAGGTGTTCTTCCAATAATCTGGAATCACCCTGCGCCCAGATTTTTCCATCCGGGGTTTCTATCATGAAGCCTGTGCAATCTTCATTCTTGAATGTTCTTTTTGCAGTACCAGGATTTGCGTTTTGCCATGCGTGATCAACTGCAACCATGGTGACATTCACAGGACCGATCTTAAACTTCTCGCCAGGATTATGACCATATGAAGGGAGTCCGATGGACCTCATCAATGAATCAACATAATAGGTGGAATGATATGCCATTGCCACGTTTTTTAAATCTCGGTTTGTGGAAATACTATAGTGATCGTTGTCGCTATGAGTAACTAGGATTGCATCAAGTTGGGGTACGTCTTCCGTTTTAATCGGGAAATCGATCATCACCGTAAACCTGTGGAATGATACGGAGGTTAACGCTTTTGAACATTTTGACATTACTAAATTGACTCCTGACGCCAGCAAAGTACGAATCTCGAACTCCACCTTTGTCGAAACCGTGCCCACGTAAGAGATACATTCCAAGACGGACTTTTTTCGAAATAGCGTAATCGGGAACAAGCTCAGCTGCAAGGAAGCGATTAGTCACAATGACATGTTCCGTTTCACCATTCCCCATGACAGATTGTGTGGTGAAAATCAACGCAGGAACATGGCCTCCAATTTGAAATTGGAATTTTTTATCGGGTCTAATTTTATATCTGTAAATAAAAATAAACGACCATGGTTTTCCTTCCAATGAAAAACGAAGTTGTGGTTCAAAAGTCAATCGCTTGTTCACGATTGATGGTTCCAAAATCACTGCTGGTTTACCAAGCGAGAATGAAGGGATGAACGAAAAACCGTTTTGAGTAACACTTATGCTGGATCTAAAAAACAACGTACTATCTCGATGCTGTGCAAACGACATATGTGCTATTGTTAACAGCATGAAGCAAGCTTGAGTTGATAATTTGAAGTAGTATTTATTGGTCCGCGGGTCCATCAGCTAATTGTATTACAAATATCCTGCATTCATGGGCGCCCATACTTACCCGTTTTACGGCTTTACATACCTTTTTTACTGATTCTGACAGCCATTTAGGGAATAAGGGACTCGGATAAGTATCTTTGATATGTCAATATTTATGGCGATCCAGAAACTTCAAACCGTCACTGAATTTAATTCCCAAAGGGGACAAGAGACACTTCATCCATTAATAAGTATTCTTGATCAATCAAAGTCTAAGCCCGTTCAGGCTAATCGATATTTATCTGATATATATATTATCTTTTTAAAGGATGTGAAGTGCGAAGAATTTCATTATGGAAGAAATAAGTACGACTATCAGGAAGAGAGTCTTTTGTTCATCGCACCAGGGCAGGTATTCGGTTTCGATGTAGGTGCCGACAAATTGATACAGCCTCGTGGCTGGGCTTTAACATTCCATCCCGATTTTATAAAGGGAACATCGCTCGGCAAGAAAATCTCAGAATACGGTTTCTTTTCCTATGACGTGACTGAGGCTTTGCACATCTCGAAGCGCGAGCGGCAAATTGTGCTGGAGTGTTTTAAGAAAATCAAAGAAGAGTTGAAACGGAACATTGACAAGCACACAGTGAATCTCATCGTAAGTAACATTGAATTATTGCTTAACTATTGCCTCCGATTCTATGATCGCCAATTTGTTACCAGGGCCCATGTCAATAAAGATATCCTTACTCGCTTTGAAACCTTGCTAAAACGCTACTATGAATCTGATTTACCGAAGACATCAGGTATCCCAACTGTTTCATATTGCGCGAGCGAGCTAAGCTTGTCGGCCAATTATTTTGGTGACCTTGTAAAAAAAGAAACCGGAAAAACTGCACTCGAATACATTCAGGAAAAAGTTATAGACCTCGCTAAAGAAAGGCTGTTTGACCAAAGTAAATCGATTAATGAAGTAGCTTTTGAAGTGGGGTACAAGTATCCGCAGCATTTCACTAGGTTGTTCAAGCAGCGTGTTGGTATGTCACCGCAGGACTATAGAACGGCTAATTAAAATTCCGTCGTGCGGGCATTTTTCCAGCGGGTTGGTGCGACCACTCCTAATAATTTGTTTCGTATTTTCGCATTAAACTGTTCTAAATGCAAGAAGCAGCAACGACAACTGTTCAATCCCTTCTGGACTACTTCACCAAACTGATTCCGCTAAGTAAAGACGAGAAGGATCTTGTTCGCGCGAAATTCCATCCACATCTTTTTTTAAAAAAGCAGTTTGCTTTGCAACATGGGGACGTGTGTGAATATTTCAACTTTGTTGTACGAGGATGTCTTCGCTTATACAAAGTCGGAGAAGATGGTGTCGTTCACATCCTTCAGTTTGCCACGGAAAATCATTGGATATTTGATGTGGCGAGCTTTCATAAAAAAACAAAATCAAAGTTTGATGTGGATGCATTGGAGGACACAGTTGTACTTCGTATAAGTTATGATGACCTTATTGATTTGTATATCAAGGCTCCTAAGTTCGATAGAATCTTCCGCGTGCTTCTGGAGAACCACTTTATGCAACAACAAGATCGCATCGGACAACTCTTTAGCTCTACTGCTGAGGAGCGGTATCAATCATTCCTTGAAACATATCCCCATCTTCAAAATCGGCTTTCGCAGGTTCAAATTGCTGCTTATCTAGGGGTTACACCCGAATTTTTAAGCCGAATCCGCAGCCGGATGGCTAAAGGAGAATCCCGATAGCTGTCGGGAAGCCTTGATCTAGATCAATACTTTTTCTTAAACCAGGTCATTGGTAGGGCCTGGTGGTTTGATGTTGCTTTGTGTCATCAAATTATTCATCAACAAAAGAAAAAGTATATGTTAACTAACAATTTAAAAGTAGCCGTTATCGGCTTGGGAAACATTGGGAAAGTTGTTGCTACAAATCTCGTTAAAGGAAATCGCGAAGTAACCCTCGCTAGCCATAAAATCGAGGACGCGAAGGCATTGGCATCACAGCTCGGTTCACTTGCAAAAGCTGCGGACGTAAAAACTGCAATCAAAGACGCAGATATCGTAGTGTTATCAGTTTGGTTTAGTACCATTCAAGAACTTTTTAAACAGTATGCATCTGAACTTAACGGCAAAATCGTCATCGACCCATCGAATCCAATCGCACCAGACGGCAATGGTGGATTTAAGAAGATCATTGGTGCAGACGAGTCCGCTGGGAAGATTCTGAAAGTACTTCTTCCAAACGGTGCCAAACTTGTCAAAGCACTTGGTTCACTTGGAGCAGCATCGCTGGCAGGAGAAGCATTCAAAACCCCTAACAAGGTATTGTTCTACGCTTCAGATGACAAGAGCGTCAATAGCGCAGTGGAAGCATTAATCAAGGACAATGGTTTTGAACCCGTTAATATCGGAGGAATCGATCAATCAATTAAGATGGAAGTCTTTGGTGAGCTGCATGAGTTCGGTGCTCTTGGCAAAGCAGTTACTAAGTCCGAATTGAAACAAAGTGTTTAAGTATAGAGGTAAAACGCTTTCATTATGAAAAAATTCCAATTAGTCATTTTGCTGATACTTTGCACTGTGAGTGCATTTGGCCAGAAACAGAGACTTACTCTAAAAAGGCAGGTTTTTGAATTACATAATGTCACTGGATCAATCATCAAGTTCGAAGGAAAAGATGTGCTCAAGATAGAACGGGATCTCAAAGCCCTTCCATTTGATGTCAATAACCTTGAAGCAACGGTTGACGAAAATCACTATGCCCGTCTTGTGGGACTCGAGGACTTCGAGAATGGAACTATTGAAGTAAAGATGTACAGTCAGATTCAAGATCCATCACCTTTTCCCGCTGCGGCAGGATTCATTGGTGTATATTTCCGAATAAAGGAAGATGACTCGGCTTTCGAGTCGATTTATGTTAGGCCGAAAGTTGGCCGCGCTTCAAGTCAGATGCTTCGAAATCATGCGGTTCAATATATTTCTTATCCTCACGCTAAATTTGACACTCTAAGAAAGAGTTATCCGGCAGGTTCATATGAAGGTTCTGCGCCAGTCGCATTGAAGGAATGGATCAAGATGAGAATAGAAGTGAATGGAGAAACTGCTGAAATGTTTATCAATGACATGAAGTACTCATCTTTCATCGTGGATAAAATGTTGGGCAAGAATAAAGTCGGAGGCGTTGGTTTGTATGTTGATATTGGAACGATTGGCTACTTTAAAGATTTGAAGGTTACCAAAAGAAAATATGTGGCTCCTAAAAAGGATGGTGAGAAGGTGGATGACATCTAAATGTCAGCCTAAGTCACACTCTGATGCATTGCCTTAATAGGCGACATGGAGGTGTGATAGGAGTGGAGTAGCTGCGAAGTGAAGTATCACCTCGCAGCATTATTAGGCCTTACATCTTTTGCTGATCAACCTTACCTTCAAGTTGCTTTCCAAACGGCTGATCGTAAAAACGTTTTCCTACATTTCTATAAAGTGCATTCGCAACAGCTGCAAATACCGGTGGAAATGGCGGCTCACCTAAACCGGTCGGATCAACATCACTTTTAACAAAACTGACATCAATCTTCTTGGGAG
Source organism: Chryseosolibacter sp. (assembly GCA_036402075.1). Taxonomy (GTDB): domain Bacteria; phylum Bacteroidota; class Bacteroidia; order Cytophagales; family Cyclobacteriaceae; genus Chryseosolibacter. The sequence goes on from DASWTP010000268.1 coordinate 34,113, forward strand.
CTTCTTTGTGACGGATAATTCTGTAGCGGTTGAAATTGTTTTGTTCGGAAACTCCATCTTTATGTGTCAGACCTCCGTACAAGGCGTTTCCGATTCCATCTACGACAGCACCTTGCACCATGTTAACGGCAGCATCTGGATTAATCACTACGCCACAATCAACAGCACTGAAGACTCGTTCAATGTAAGGTTGTCCATCCTTCTTCACGACATCGACAACATGAGCAGCATAAGAATTATGACAGAAGTATGCTGCAACACCGCGACTATATTTTTTGTTTTCCGGATTGTTCCACCCCGATTTTTCTTTTAATAGCTTCAGAACACCTGCATATCGGTCTGCATCGTACTCGTTGTTTTTGCCCACAGGATTTTCCTTCGCACGTTTCAGAAGTTCTAAACGGAATTCAATTGGATCTTTGCCTGCCAATTCTGCTAATTCGTCCAGGAAGGATTGCTCAGCCGCAGCATTGAAGTTTGATCGCGGTGCACGGAATGCTCCGATTGTAATGTTGGATGGTATCGCCCAACCTTCAGCCAAGTAGTTATCAATTGCGCCAGCCGGGAATCTGTTTGCATGTACCGGATGCTCTGGTATTCCGCCACCCTTGACATGAAATGCTATTACATTTTTATTTGCATCTAATGCCGCGCGATATGTAGCGGTATACATCGGGCGATAAATTCCGTAGGTCATATCATCCTCACGACTATAGACAAGCTTGATCGGTGCTTTTACTTTTCTAGAGATATGGGCAGCTTCTACCAGGTAATGTCCGTATGCGCGCAGACCGAAGCCACCGCCCATTCGCGTCATTTGGATTTCGATTTTTTCTGGAGGGAGATTCAGAATCTTTGACAATGTAGGTTCTATCCAACCTGGTGCCTGATGCGGTCCAATCAACAACGCTTTTTCATCGGTGACATGAGCGAAGAAATTCATAGGCTCCATACAGTTGTGCGCCAAAAACGGAGCGGTGTAGGTTCGTTCTAAAACCTGTGCGGCATTAGCGAATGCCGTTTCAGGATCACCATCCCTTCGCAATTGTTGAGCAGGCTTCTTTGAGTATTCTGCCATTTTAGCCAAGTGCGTGCTGGTACTTTCAAGTTCTGCAGGAATTACGACTTCAGTTTTGCCTCGAAAACCTGCGATGACTTCTTTTGTTTCGCTAATCTGTTCCCATTCAACTTTTAGTTTCTTGCGCGCATTCATAACTTCCCAAGTAGTGTTACCGACCACTATAACTAATTCATTAAATGTTCGCGTATCAAAACCGGCCTGTTCATAACCATCGTCATACAACTTTATAGTAAAGACGTCTTTAATGCCCGGCATCTTCAGCGTTTCAGATGCATCGAAAGATTTTAGTTTCTTGCCAAATGCTGGAGGATGCTCCATCATTGCAATCAGCATTCCTTCGACCTTAGTGTCTATTCCAAAGAGTGGTTTACCAGTTACGATTTTTGAACCCTCTACGTTCTTACTTGAGTTTCCAACAACGTTGAAAGTCTTTACATCTTTTAGTTTTATTCCTTTCGGGATTGGATTAGTCGCAGCCTTCGATGCAAACTCACCGTAGCTTCCGGACTTACCACTTTTTTCATGGTGGAGTGTTCCAGCCTTTGTTGTTACCTCGTCAACAGGCACGCTCCAAGTTTGTGCAGCGGCATCTCTCAACATTTGACGTGCTGCCGCGCCTGCCTCACGTAAAGGTTTCCAATACATTCTCACCGAATTGCTTCCACCAGTAAATTGAGGTCCGAGTTTTACATTGTCGTGCGGCCCCATTTCAACTATCACTTTCTTCCAATCCACATCCAGCTCTTCAGCAACAATCATTGGGAGCGAGGTCATTACGTTCTGTCCGAACTCGGGGTTAGGGTTGAGGATCTTGATAATATTGTCAGGAGTAATTTTAATGTAACCCGTTAGTTCATTCCATTCATCAGCGACATTTGTTGGATTGAGGCTTTCAGGAGAAATCAACTTCCCCAATCCGCTAAAACTAATCATCAGGCCACCGCCAGCAAGCATTGACGATTTTAAAAATGATCGTCTGCTTTGTGATGTGCTAATCTTTTCCATTTTCGATTTTTTAAGATTATGGTAAGTCGATCAATTTACTTTTGTGCAGACGCAGATTTGATAGCATCTTTTATACGCAGGTAGGTACCACAGCGGCAAATGTTACCTGACATTGCGCTCTCGATTTGTGCATCCGTTGGATTTGGATTTGTTTTCAGTAAGGCTACAGCGGACATGATCTGTCCAGTCTGACAGTAACCGCATTGCGCAACATCATGTTCGAGCCACGCTTTTTGCACAGGGTGATCTCCGTTTTCTGAAAGACCTTCGATAGTAGTGATCTTTTTATTCGAAACAGCTGAGACAGGCAGTGAGCACGATCGCACTGCGTTTCCTTCGAGGTGAACTGTGCATGCGCCACATTGGGCTATACCACATCCGTATTTTGTGCCGACAAGATTAAGGTGCTCACGCAGTACCCAAAGGAGAGGTGTTTTGGGATCTACATTGACAGCCTGTTGTTTTCCGTTGATGTTCAGGTTTATTGTTGCCATTACAATACAGTTTTAATGCGATTATAAGTTACGAATATCTTACCTACTAATGCCTAGATTCCGCGAGATTGAATTTTTTCCCTCTTAGTCTTAAATGCTTTTTCAATTACATCTAATCTTGCTTTTCGCGAATCGGATTTGCCAACCACTTTGCCATCCAAATCTATATCGAGTATCTCTTCTTTTTGAGGATCGTAGACGGGCCATACAGGTAAGCTTTTTCCATTCGGATTACCTGTCTTTGCAAAATTTGTCCAGTATGTGTTCATGATTCTTGCCAGCTCTTTTTCTTCTGCGGTAGATTCTGGTGGAGCTCCCCATCTTGCATTAAGGGTGTTGAACGCAAATGCGATGTCTGACCCATGACCTGCACCATAACGCGCCCTTTCCCTTGCTGCCACAGGTACATAACCGAATTGAAACATATAAGCTGGAGCGCGTTTCTTGGTGAATACTCTTGCAGTCATGCGTGCCGGCTCGCCCCACACCCAATCTGTGTTGAAAATCGTTTGGATTTCTGCAAAGTCTTTAATGCCATTTGGATCGAAGGCGGCTTTCGCTTCAGCTTCATTTTCTCCAAAGAGAGTAAATAGTGCTTCTTTCGTAGTCGCATTGCTAACAAATGGCCCACCTATCTCCGCACTGCAATTGCCAATCATGAGGGGAACAACTGGAAAGTTTCCTGCATTGTATGCGCTTTCTGCCGTTTCAACTACGAGCATTCCATCGAGAATTGGACCTGAATACGTTCTAACGCCTGAACTATCATTTTCCTGACCGCCATCTACAATTTGTTCTACGCTCAATGAACGAAGTTTAGCCAATGCATCTGCATCTGTGTTTTGAATCTTGTGTCTGCGTGCGAAATTAACTCCGATCGTTTCTGCTGAAATTGAATACAGTGGGTCCGCATTTTCTTTGTTGATTGGTCGACCTGTTAGAACACCATCACGACCCCCACTTGAATGACCAATAGCTTTATGAAAAAGACCTTTCGCTGCCGGAATTGTTAAGAGTGAATGAACTGCGACTCCGCCAGCTGAAAAACCGAAAATGGTTACATTGTTGGGATCACCTCCGAAAGCAGCAATGTTGTCCTTGACCCACTTAAGGGCAGCAATCTGATCCATAAAAGCGTAACTGCCTTTATATTCATTTGGATTTTCTTTGCTTAATGCTGGAAATGCAAAATGCCCAAGACGCCCAAGTCTGTAATTGATGGTCACAAGAATGACGCCTTGTTTTGCAAATGCTTTACCTGAAGAACCAGGCCCTGAGCCACTACCGCCAGTGAACCCACCGCCATGAATCCAGAACATTACGGGCAATTTTGATTTCTTGTCAATCGTAGCAGGAGTCCAGACATTTAGAAAAAGACAATCCTCAGATTGGACAGATGTTGAACCCGGCCAAGCACGTTGTGGGCAATCAGCACAGTCTTTGGTGGCATCACGAACATCTTTCCACGGAGTCACCGGTTGTGGTGGTCGCCAACGGTTAGCGCCAACTGGTGGTGCTGCATACGGAATACCTTTGAAGAATGCTACGTCTTCTTCAATACCGCCACGCACAACTCCGGATTTGGTTTGGATTGATGGTCCTGCTTTATCTTGTGCGTGAACATTGATAAGAAAGAAGAGGAAGATAATACTACACAATATTGATTTCATGTTGTTGGGTTATGCGTGAAAGTTGTATGACTATTTATCAACCGAAATTGACGAGAATACTTTTCGGGCTGCGTCTGCATCTGATTTGCTGACTGAGGTTTCAATCACGGTAAACAATTCTTCAATTTGATCTTTTGTGATTCCTTGTTTCATTGTGAGGCCAAGGTGCGACCCTAGCATGGGTTCAACACCTTTGCCCAATGCGATCAACACAGAAACAGTTGTAAGCTCACGTTCGGCAAAAGTCAAGACGTCTCTTGAAAAAAGATCTGCGAACAAATGTTCTTTAAGAAATCTGTCAATCTCGGGGCTGAAGGCACCGTAGCCACTTGTTGGTTTTTCAATCGGCCCATCGGTTGAGCGTCCACCGAGTTTTGCAAGATTCTTCCATCCAGTTTCATATTTATTTGAATCTGTGACAGGAGTAGCGTCTCTTCCAACATTGTCTTTAATTCCTTTAGCCTTTCTTTCATCAAGTGTTGACATTAATGTTTGCAGACCGCTTATGCTTCGTGGAAACCCACAATAGGCGTATAGATGAACGAGGACCTCTTTACATTCATTTATTGTAAGACCTGCATCGAGGCCTGTGTTGAGAGCTTGCTTTAATTTGGTCAAATCACCTTTTGCTGTGAATGCTGAAATTAATGTGATCGATTTTTGCTTTTCGGTCAGCGGCTTAGCTTCTGATGGCGTTTGTGCTTGCGTAAAGGCAGTAATCAAGCTGAATGCAAACACAGTTAGGCAGAATAAGGTTGTTGTACTTATAAAGTGCTGTTTCATTTTACCACATTGATTTTTTGTAACCACTTTTGTACTTCGGATCGCGCCTGCTTTTCTTTTTCGCCTTCGATAACGAACAGAATTCCGTCTCTTTCGACTCCGCCCTTCATTGAGTATCCATCGAGAATCTTGCTGCCACGGCAAAGTTCTTTTACAGTGTCGAAGGAGCTTCCAATTCCGTAGCCGCCATTTGTATTGAATGGAACTACAATTTTTTCACTGAGATCATATTGCTTTAAAAAGCTTTTCATGGGCGGGGGTAATTGCATCCCCCAGGTAGGAAATCCTACGAACACCATGTCATATTGCTGAATGTTGTCGATCTTGGTCTTCAAGGGTGGGAGATACCCGGTTTCGTTTTCTTTGGCGACTTGATCGACAGTTTCCCTATAGTCTTCCGGATATGGATTTGCCAGTTCTAACGCAACAAGAGTTCCGCCTGTATTTTCGTGAATGATCTCAGCAATTGCTTTGGTGTTTTTTGTGCGTGAT
>DASWTP010000269.1:0-8616 GCA_036402075.1 Chryseosolibacter sp.
TTTTCTTGCACGTACCAGATATCAAAATCTTTTCTCATCGTTTCTCCCTGTCGCGGTCTATTTGAAATGAAGAATAATTTGCCATCGGGTGAGAATGCCGGGTCGGCTTCTGAATACTTCTCATCACAGAAAGATGCCCGAACCGGTGTCGTCCACGAGGGCTTTGTATAGTGACTTACATAAATATCCCACTGGCCGTTTTGGGAACGCGAGAAATAAAACGACTGGCCATCAGGCGAGAATGCGGAGTTGAAGTCAAGTCCGTCTACTGATACCAGTCCCGGTAAAAACCTGGTTGCTGACGAATCCGGATACGGCTTTGGATAGGGGATCTCTGGCCTCTTATGATAACCGAAAGAAGCTGCCAGCATTAATGCCAATCCGGTGAATTTGTGAATTGTTTGTCCTTTCATCATTTAAAAGTGAGAGAAAGGTATGCGCTTCGGCAGGGTAGGGGCTTAAGATTCTTGCTAAAATGCACTGAACTTCAGCAGCTGGTTAACTAATGCGATCGCAGGAAAATTTTGGCAAGATTCTTAAGGTTGCGATTGATTTTAATCGATATTTAGCATCAGCAGAACGTATTCGCGAATGAAGCAATCAGATCTAAACGTATCATCACCGCGGCTTGTCCAATACCTCTCCAAATCTGACTTGTATGAGGTTAAAAGATGGACGCTTGACTTCGATGCACGGACTTCCTTTCAAAAAGAGTTCAACGATTGCCTTTGTGCGGTTCACATGTCGCGCGGAACGCTAACAAAGAAGATGTACCAGCTAACGACAGGACATGTGACATTAGAGCGTCCGGACTTCGAATATCAGTTGTTGCCCTCAAAGGGTGTGTGCACCATCATAAATTTTTCCGACAGGTTTTATTCACAACTGCAGGACGAACTGGAAGTCGACCACGTCTTTAAGAAGCAGGGGAAAAATTTACTGGCTGTTCAGACAACCGCTTCGCCTGAAGCAGAGCTTGTGCTGTTCAAGCTATTGAATAACATAAAATGTGGAGATGGTCTGCAATTGGATGCTCTGGTTATTGATTTCGTGAACGAGTTTCTGAAGACCAGACGGAACGCTTCACAGCGTTCAGAGCCGGATCAGTCGAACAACAGACATCACCGCGAGGCAATAGAGAATGCAAAGGAATATTTGCACGGAAACTTTCATAAAGTTATATCGCTCCAGGATTTGTCACGCCATTGTGGGATAAGTCTTTTTTACCTGAGTCGCCTTTTCAAGCGGTACACCAATTATTCTCCTTACCAGTATCTGTCCAATTTCCGCCTAAAGCACGGAGAGATGCTGTTGAAAGAAACGTCTGACTCGATTGCCGACATCACGTATGCTTCAGGTTTCACGAGCCCCGAATATTTTGCAACGCTGTTCAAGCAAAAGTATAATCATGCACCGAGCGTCTATCGAGCAAGAATGGAATCTGTGAGACGATTTGAAACACCAGCGTAGTAAGGTAGTAGTACCAGAGCTACAAGATATATTTGTTCTCGAATGAGAAGCCTTGATTATTGATTGCCGTGGTGTGATGTCAAAAATTGGACTTTGCTCCCTACATCGCATTTAATGCAGATGAATATTTAATACACGCAATCGAGGTAAACCTTAGGAGTCTATTTTACTTAATCTCTATTCGTCACTTAATACTTCCATATTTGATGCTGGCTTAGCCATAATGAGTGAGCGCAACCGCGCCTCGTTGCTATCGCCCCATTGGCCTATCGCCCCTATTACCGGTATTAAGCTTTCACCAAATTCGGTAAGATTATATTCAACTTTTGGTGGAACAACAGGATAGACAACTTTTGAAACCAGCTCGTGGTCTTCCAATTCTTTCAATTGAACATTTAATACCCTTCGGGACGCATCCGGAATTTTGCGTTGCAATTCGCTTGGGCGTTTATGACCTTGTTTAATAAACCACAACAGGCGCATCTTCCATTTTCCATACAGTACTTCGCCTACCAGGTCTAACCCACAATTCAGGTTCAACGGAATTTTTCTGTTTTTCATAGATCAAAAATAACCTTATGCTTTGCAACATGCCATAGGGGATAAAATTATCCCTATGCAATTAAAATATCCGTACTTGTACTAAGCGATCATACACGCCACTTTTGCCCATACACATTTCAAAAACTAACAAGTACAAAGATGGAAAATTATTTCAGCAATGAGTTATCGGGCAAAATTGCCATGGTGACCGGTGGAACTAAAGGCCTGGGCAAAGCAATCGCAGATCGTTTAGACAAAGCAGGTGCAAAAGTAATCGTGATCGCGAGAAGCAAGCCTGAAGACACAGGAAACATGCATTTCATTTCGGCAGACTTAAGCACTGCAACGGGTACTGAAAAAGTGATTAAGGAGGTGCTATCAAAATTCGGTCACTTAGACATTCTGATAAATAACATGGGTGGATCAGATACACCAGCAGGCGGCTTTGCAGCGCTGACCGATCAGAATTGGGAGAAAATGATTCAAACAAATCTGATAGCGTCAGTCCGGCTGGACAGAGGGTTTTTGCCACAAATGTTAAAACGTAGAAGTGGCGTTATTATTCATGTTGCCTCGATTCAAGGCCGGCTGCCGCTGCACGATTCTACCTTGCCGTATGCTGCTGCAAAGGCAGGGCTAATCAATTATAGTAAAGGTTTATCCAAGGAAGTTTCTCCGAAAGGTGTCCGGGTATTAACTGTTTCACCTGGCTGGATAGCCACCACGACAAATACCGGCTTCCTTGAGCGCATTGCCGAGAATGCAAAGATCACCATTGATGAGGCCAGACAAAGTGTGATGGACGCCCTGGGTGGAATTCCGTTTGGCAGACCTGCGGAGCCAGCAGAGATTGCCGAGTTTGTTGGTTTTCTGGTTTCTCCAAACGCTGGTTATCTCACGGGAACGGAGTATGTCGTTGACGGAGGGACCATTCCAACCATCTGATGAGTAATAACTAACAATAAACAAAACAACACACAATATGAAAGTACCAAACGTAATCCAGGAATTGATCAAAGCTCAAAACAACTTTGACAGTGAAGCCTATGCAAATCTTTTTTCCGAATCCAGAGTAGTGTATGATGAGGGTAAAACGCATAACGGAAAAAAAGAAATTCAACAGTGGATTGCTGAAGCTAACGAAAAGTATAAGTCAGTGATGGAACCTGTTGGTTATACAGAGACCGGTAACAAGGGAATTTTATCAGCCAAAGTTTCAGGCACATTTGAGGGAAGTCCGGCAGTGCTGAAATTTAATTTTGAGATTAGGGACGGACTTATTCAATCATTGAAAGTAACAGGATAATCGATCCAAAAGTACTTGCCAAATTACATATATGAGTTACTGCTCAGCAATAAACCAAATGCAAACGGCTGATCGAAAAACGCTTCACAAGAACTATCACGATAATCACTACGGTTTTCCTATTCATGATGACAATGAACTGTTTGGAAGATTGATTCTGGAGATTAATCAGGCAGGATTGAGTTGGGAGACGATTTTAAAGAAGGAGAAAACGTTTCGCAAGGCATACCACAATTTCAATGTCAGGAAGGTGGCGGCTTATACAGATGCAGACCGTAAGCGACTTCTGGCAGACGCGGGCATTATTCGTAACCGCTTAAAGGTGAATGCTGCTATTGAGAATGCCAAAACAATTCTCGTCCTACAAAAGCAGTTTGGTTCGTTTGAAAAGTGGCTGCAACTCAATCATCCAAAAACAAAAGAGGAATGGATAAAAGTTTTTAAGAAGACTTTTCGCTTCACAGGGGGTGAAATCGTAAACGAATTTTTAATGAGCATCGGTTTTTTACCCGGTGCTCATTCATCGGATTGTGAAATTCATAAAAAGATTTTAAAAGCAAAGCCCATGTGGTTGAAATCAAATAGTATCATAGCCAATAGCTGATCGAAGACGATCTATCTACAAAATTCATTTTGAACACATTCCTTCGAGGGCAGGCAGCACTGACGCTTGTGATGTGATCGAGTGCCTCCCCGCCATCGCTTTCACGCAATTACCGCAATAAGTCTGGTAAGACTTTTCCGCGCCTGATCCTGAATCAATTCCGGTTTGGTTACGATCGTTTTCCAGAGCCCGCGAATGCCAGGGAAGAATGTACAAGACCCATCGCCATTTGTCCATTTCTCTGCCCGGCAATCCGCTGCACCTTTGTCATATCAAATAACAACAAAAACACAACAGAAATGAACCGATCAGCAAAAGCCGTATGGAACGGCACAATTAAAGAAGGCAAAGGCAACCTTACTACCCAAAGTCAGACGCTTAACCAGTCACCTTATTCGTTTGTGTCACGATTTGAAAACCAGGCCGGAACGAATCCGGAGGAGTTAATGGCCGCAGCCCATGCCGGATGTTTCACCATGAAGCTGAGCAGCGACCTCACTTCAGCCGGATTTCCCCCTATAGAACTCAGCACTACGTCAGTTATTTCATTGGTCAATGGTGTTATTGCTAAATCGGCTCTTTCAGTGGAGGCGCAAGTGCCAGGGATAACCCAGGAGAAGTTCCTGGAGGTCGCCCGGCTTTCGAAAGAAACATGCCCTGTGAGCAAAGCCTATAACCTGGAGATCACGCTTGAAGCACGTCTCCTCAATTGATCGAATAAAAATTAAAATAACGGTACTAAATATTTGTTAACATGAAAACAATAGTCCTTTCTATAATCTTAGTTACTTCCGTCTTAAGTCAATCACTGTTCGGCCAAGGGAAAAGAATACCAGCATCAGCGGGAAGACTGGAATTCATTGAAGTTGAGAAAAATGTTAAACTGCACGTAACCGACATCGGTGACGGTCAGCCAATCGTTCTCATCCATGGATGGCCCCTGAGCGATGCCATGTATGAGTATCAATATCAGTCGCTGGCGAAAAAAGGATTTCGCGTGATTGGCATAACCCTGCGCGGCTTTGGAAAGTCCGACAGGCCATACGGTAAATATGACTTCGATGTATTTTCTGACGACATCAAGGTAGTATTGGAAAAACTTAACATTCAGAATGCAGTACTCGGTGGTTTCTCCATGGGTGGTGCGGTTGTGCTCCACTACGTGACCAAGTATAACAGTGCGCACATCAGTAAACTCGCCCTGTTTGCCGCAGCTGCCCCTTCGTGGAAGCAACGTGAAGGAATTCCGTTTGGTGTATCAGATGCCGATGCGGAAGGACTTATCAGGGCTACGCAAATCAGTCGTCAAGACCTCATTGCGAGCTTCGGTGCAGCCTTCCCTTCAAAAGAAGGCAATATCTCGAAGAACGTTGAGAAGTGGCTGGAGAACATCAACCTGGAAGCATGGCCATACGCGATCACGCAATCAATCACGGCCCTGCGCGATCTTGATCTCAGACCTGAACTTGTAAAGGTTAAGATCCCCGTGGCCATTTTCCATGGCACCCAAGACAAGTTATGTAGCTTTGCATTTGCAGAAGAACTTCACAAAGGCATCAAAAATTCATACATCGTAAGATTTGAAAATAGTGGTCACGCGCTGTTTGTAGAAGAAGCAGAAAAATTCAATAATGAACTGGAGAAATTCGCAAAGCAGTAAATTGCAGAGGTTGCGGGACTTAAACCCGCAACTTTTCTTTTGAAGATTTGACCTTTAATATAGATGCCCGATGAATCAACACCTTTTCGAGAGTCAACTTAAAAAACTTGGGTTAGTTAGTGTAAACAAACATAGTATTGAGATGATCAATGGGGAAGCCTACAAGCAATACATCAAGGTGTTGTATTTACCTCAGGGCTATAAACTCACGGTTGATTTTAATGCGTACAGCACACGCCAGCCGTCCCTGTTCTTTGTTGCTCCTAACCAGGTTTTGAAAATTGAGAACTACGCTTCGGAGGAGGGGTATTTAATGTACTACAATCGCGATTTCTATTGCATTCAAATCCATGACAAAGAGGTCGCATGCGATGGCTTGCTGTTCAATAATATCAACAACATGCCTTTGGTCAATGTTGCAAAAGCCGAGACACAATTTTTCGACAATCTATTTCACGAGATCGAAAAAGAATTCGAGCTTGACGATCCATCACTGGAAGAAATGGTTCGCACGTATCTCAAACAATTACTCCTTAAGGCTACCCGGCTATGGAAGAAACAGAACCTTGAAAAGGAAATCGTTGATCAAAACAACGACCTTGAATTCTTCAGGAAATTCACACTTCTGGTGGACGCGCACTACAAGCGAAAACACACCGTTGCAGACTATGCTGACGTTCTTTCAATAGCCGCTAAAACAGTGACTCATAAATTTAAACGGCTCAATCTGCCACAACCAAACGAGGTAATCAAAAACAGGATCATTCTTGAAGCGAAACGTTTGCTGGTTCATACTTCCCTTACCGCGAAAGAGATTGCCCACGAACTCGGATACGAAGACCCAGCTTACTTCAGCCGACAATTCATGGTAAAGACGGGAGAATCGCCATCATCTTTCCGCACGAAATATCTGTCGACAGCAAAAAGCTGACTGACGCGCTTTGTCAGTCTTGCTGATCGTAATTAGATCTTTCTGTCATGTTCTGAATGATTGCATCGAATGGCTCTTCTCGAATGTTCCTTAAGTGACATTATGAGTCGCTACTTATCTCTAGAAAAAAGGCCGCCCCAAAAAATCTAAAATCTAAAATCTTAAATCTCCCGATGTTCACTATCTTGTTTGTCTGCCCCCTCCACCCATAATGAGCCACCCAACGCAAGACAACTACCACTTAACCTCTTCCCGGATCAAAAAGCCGCCAACAACCTTTTTCGGGCGACTGAAATTTCTTGGCCCGGGTTTCATCCTGTCAGCTTCCATTGTTGGGTCAGGTGAGTTGATTGCCACCACAACCCTCGGAGCGCGCGCGGGCTTTGTTGCATTTTGGGTCATCATTGTGAGCTGCCTCGTAAAAGTTGCTGTCCAGCTCGAGTTCGGCAAGCATGCTATACTCACCGGTGAAACCGCCATGCAGCTGTTCAACAAGCTTCCCGGAAAAAAGATTGGAAAAGGTAAGTGGAGCCTGTGGCTGATATTCTTTCTCATCCTGCTTAAGCTCGTTCAGCTCGGAGGCATGATTGGCAGCACCGCTATCGTGCTCAATATGCTTTGGCCGGGCGTTGCTGTGCCAGTGTGGGTATTCATCAGCGCATTAAGCGTGTCGATGCTGATTTACAAAGGCTACTACACAGTGGTGGAAAAACTTTCACTCGTCATGATTGCCATGTTCACGGTAATGACCATTACCTCTGTGCTGGCGCTTGAGTTTACTCCCTACAGCATTTCATGGCAGGAACTGGCCAGCGGTCTCACGTTTTCGATGCCTGCCGGAATTGTGTCGGTGGCCATCGGTGCTTTTGGAATTACGGGAGTGGCGAGTGATGAGATCATTGCTTACAACTACTGGTGTCTTGAGAAGGGCTACGCGGCTTACACCGGGCCGCGCACCGATGATGATGCCTGGCGCAAGCGTGCAAGCGGATGGATCAAAGTAATGCACCTCGATGCCATCACAGCCATGGTTATTTACACGGCAGTTACTGCAGCATTTTATTTGTTGGGCGCTGCTGTGCTCAATGGTCGCGGAGTTATACCCGAAGGTAATCAGCTGATCGAGACCGTAGCGTTGATCTACACCGAATCGCTCGGTGAAGGAATCCGGATTGCGTACCTGGTGGGAGCTTTCTTTGTTTTGTACTCAAGCCTTTTTGCCACGCTCGCAGCCTGGACAAGAATTTATCCCGACATCTTCGGACGCCTCGGCTGGATAAACTTTGATGACCTCTTCCAAAGGCGAAAGATGATCTCGCTGCTCGCGTGGACTATTCCGCTCGTGTGGGGCGCCACCTTTCTCTATATTAATCTTCCCGTGATGATGATCCTCTTTGGCGGAGTTGTCGGATCGGTCATGTTGTTTCTTGTGGTCTTTGCCGGCATCACCATCAAGTACACCGTCCCCAACGTTGTGCCAACGGGCAAATTTTACAACATCGCGTTTTGGGTTAGTGTTGTGTCGATTTGTTTTGTAGGGGTGTATGGGATCGTGAAGTTGTTTTGAGGCGTAGATCCGGATGGGCCGATCCAAGCCGCGAGCTACGAGCTGCGTGCTACGAGTAATTCACCCCACACGAATCGTCTCGAAGCTCGGGGCTGGTGGCTCGAAGCTTCTTTTCGAACTCTGCAACTCAGCGTCTCCGCGTTGAAATGCTTAGATCGTTGTGACGAACTAACTGCCCAAAGCGTTGAAACATTTTTCTTTGCACTGACTTGGGCCTTCCTGGCTGCCGGCCACTCATTTCAATTAGGAGACGCAGCACGATTGGGATAACTACGGCTTTATGCCTAATGCCTAATGCCAAATGCCCAATTCCCAATTCCTGCGGGTCGGCTACGCGCGGAGATATTTAGCCGCCCTCGCCAGCTCCAGGAGTAAATAAATGTCCCATCTGACCTCCCTTAACTTTTTTATCCACTCCTCCGTTGGCGGACCATTCTCCAACTCCCTGGCAGCCGCATTGAAAAACAATTCACCCAGGAACTCATACGTGCTTGCGTGTACCGGAAGCTCGCGGAGTTCATTTAAAATAGCTTCT
>DASWTP010000270.1:0-33420 GCA_036402075.1 Chryseosolibacter sp.
TCAGCGGAGAACATGTACCCACGGCTGTATCAAGCGATTCCACCGTGAACGTATATAGCGGTGCATTTGCCGGTGTTGCCTCGCCTGTGAAGAATCACACGCCTATCATTATCGCCAAGATTTCCCTTAAGGCCCATGCATCGCTGGCAGAAACGTTGCCGGCTGATTTTAGTGGCTTTATATACGTCATCAACGGAAGTGTTGAAGTTGGCGAAGACAGACAGTCGTTGGAAACTGACCAGGTCGGCTGGCTCAATCGTGAAGAAGTGCCAGGCCACAGTGCGTTGACGTTAACTGCGGGGGCCGAAGGTGCGCTTGTTGTATTATACGCAGCGCAGCCGCAGCATCACGAGATTGTGTCACATGGACCGTTTATTGCCGACAGCATGGAAGATATCCGTCAACTGTATTCCGATTACCGCTCGGGTAAGATGGAGCACATTACGGAAGTTTCAGCTGAACAGCAACTTACTTATTGAAATCTCAGGCAGGGTACAGGTTTTCCGCCTGTGCCCTGCTCTTTTCATCTAAAGCGTCACGCAGCGCAACATCGATAATAACGCTGCCCTTCTTGAGTCCTTGTTCCACGTAGCGATGCGCCTCCATGGTTTGTTCAAGAGGATAGATTCGATCAATTACAGGTTTGATTTTGCCAGCAGCGATCAAGTTTGCGAGTAGCGAAAGATCTGGTTCGTTTTCCGCGGCCAATGCGAACTTTACTTTTTTCCGAGTAACGAGTTCTGTCCACACACCTTTCAGCATTCTGCCCGGGCCCGTGTTTGCCATCAGGTAATAGCCGGAATCCGTGAGTGAATTGATGCATCGCGCATAAGGACTTGAGTAAACTGCATCGAAGATTACATCGTACTTAATGGCGTTACTGGAAAAATCTTCCTGCATGTAGTCAACTACGTGATCGGCTCCAATAGAACGGAGCATATCCAGCTTGCGGTTGTGATCTACCGCCCAAACCTTGGCCCCGTAGTGCTTGGCGAGCAAAACTGCCCATGTACCAATACTTCCACCAGCTCCGATTACCAGCACCTTTTGCCCCGCCCTAATATTTGCCATCCGCAAAAAGTGCAATGCATTTATCCCTCCCACGGTAATGGTTGCAGCATGTTCGAAGCTAACTGCATCTGGTTTCTTCGCGAACGCTTTTGCCGGGCGACAAATATACTCGGCATTTCCACCCATAGCCATACCGGTAGAGCCAAAGATCGCATCGCCCGGCTTAAATTGAGAAACCTTTGCCCCAACGGTTTCAACGATTCCGGAAACTTCCATGCCCGGGATCAGGTGCTTTGGTTTTCGATAGCCCATGATCATCCTTACCGGAAGCCTCGTCCACGCTGGCAACGTCAGGTTCCTGATCTCACAGTCTCCAAAGGTCACCGAAGATGCTACCACCTTCACCAACACTTCATCTGCTTTTGGCGATGGCTTTGGCAGGTCTACCAGCTTCAAGACGTCAGCAGGACCATACGCGGTGCATAGTATAGCTTTCATATACTTGGGTTTGTTTACAGATCAGTCGCCAGGAAACGCGAATTGTTACAGCCAGATACTGAGCCAATTAGGGTTATTGGTTCTTTGTTGTGCTATAAAGTCAGAATTGGCTTATTGAATTTCTGATCCTTCCGCATCTTATTCGTACTTAAACTGACCTTTTGCATGAGAAACCTTTACAGTTATCTGACATTCGGTTTCATTTCTTTTGCGCTCGCAGGTTTCGCGCAGAATATCCGGTGGAACGCTACGCCTAGAACCGGATTTGTTTTCCAGATCAGCAATAATGAGGCAGAGAAACTGCTGGCCCGCGCCCGGCCAGATACAATCTTCCACGGGATGCTCCACACGCAAATTGATACGTTCAATGTAAACAAAGGCTGGATTGATCGCCCATCGAAAGGCCACTTCATTATGGCCCGCATCGTGGGAAACACGCTGCTCTGCGAATACACAAGCGTTTTTCCCTACCAGGTTTTCCTGCTGAAGGAGTATAACACGCTTTCCCTACAGGTGCTGGACAGTGCTGGAAATGTGCGCGAAGATGCGAAAGTGAAGCTTCGCAAACGCAGACTTCGTATTGACCCGGTTAGCAAGACGTATCGCATCGAGAATGAGTGGGTTCGACCGGGGAATAGCATCGTAACCGTTGAGCTTGAAGGATTTCGGTCTGTCTTTAACATTCAGAAAATAGACGCACCGCAGTGGGATAACAGCTACTACAACAACGATGACGGCCCTGACTTTTACAGTTATTTGATCACCGATAAGAACAAATACAAACCCGGTGAACGTGTCAGGTATAAATCGTATGCCTTATCGAATTCAAGGATGCCATTGCGCAGGAAGCTCGAAGCATGGCTGATCAGTGCGGATAAGTCGATTCGTGTTGGGTTTGTTGAGCCGCATCGGCCCGGTAGCTTTGCGAGCGAGTTCCATCTTCACGATTCCCTGAAGCTGGTGCTCGACAGGTATTACACGTTGCAGTTGCGCGACCGCAATGGGCGAGTGGTCGCGAACACTTCGTTTAAGTATGAAGATTATGAACTCCACCGCAACCAGTTGAAAGTCGAACTACGGACGCACCAGCAATTTCATCCTGCATCCAACGAGATCCTGATCGATGCCACCGATGTGAACGGCTTGCGGCTGAAGGACGGGAGGGCAACTGTCGTGATCCGGACTGAATCAATCCGCGAAATATTTCAACCTGTTGTTACCCTTTCAGACACGCTTTACTATACAACACTCGACCTCGCTACTGCTGAATCGACCCGCATTCAAATCCCTTCTTCGCTGTTTCAAAAATCCAACACCGTTTATCATGTGGATGTGGCGGTGGTAAACAGTGAGAACCATCGCATGACGCAGCGCCTGACTGCCATGCATTACTATTCACAATATGAGCTGACTTCCGGATTTTCAAATGACAGCATTGTCTTTGAGCTTCGGAAAAATGGTGTGTCCGTACAAAACGTACTGATGATGCTCTACCGGAATTCCGATATAACCGGTGAATCAGTGACCCTGCCTCACAAAGAGAAAATTAACCCCGCAGCAATTAGTACCAGGCTGTCCAGCGAGCTCGTGTCGAGAACGTTCCTGATGCGAGATCTGTTACCCAAACTTGAGCTGATCGGAGGGATCAACAAAGACAGCTTCAACATCGACCTTCTTAACCCGCAAAAGCTGCAGGTCTCATGGTATGTTTACCAGGGCAGTCAGCTCCTGGAGAAAGGATTTGGCGATTCACTTCACTACAAATCGAAGATAATTGACAGGACGCAATCGTATTATGTTGAGCTTTTGTATTCTTTTGGAGGTGAGGAAAAGATCGTTCAGCGTCAATATGTTTTCCGCGAGAGCTTTCTTGACGTATCACTTGAGGTTCCCGATCGCGTATTTCCTGGCCAACGTGTAGAGGCATTGGTTCGGGTAACAAATGAAGCCGGAATTCCGATAAGTGGTGTTGATCTTACGGCCGTGGCAACAACCGCCAAATTAAACTATTACCTCTACGACCTTCCTTACTATGGCGACAGATCGACTCCGCGACCGCAGGGAGCAGACTTCAACAAGTATCCGCGCGACAACCGAATGGCGAAACTTCAGCTTGATTACAGGAAGTGGCAGAAACGTGCGCGTCTGGATACAATGAAATACTATCAGTTCACGTATCCCTATGACCAACCATTCAAGCATAGTGTCAATGTTAGCGATAGCACGCAGTTCGCCCCGTATGTGATGGAAAACGGTAGTGCCCGACAAATTTACGTCATCGAGGTTAACCGCCAACCGGTGTACTATTCATGGACCAATCAGCCAAAGGGATATTCGTTTTACGTGACGCCAAACCGAAGAGTCTCCGTGACATTGCGCTTGCATGACCGCGTGCTCGAGTTCGACTCACTTGTGTTCGAAAAAGGAAAAAAAACCATTTTCAGTGTTGATATCGATCACCTGCCGAAAAAATCATTCGTGATCCCATTCTCCCAGCAGGGGATATACAAGACAAGAAGAAAGCAAACCGGTTACTGGGCATTCACACACACCGAGTTCAACCGTCACACGCAATACATTGCAGCATTCACCGCCAACGACCGCACCGCGTACCTGGAGTCGTACCGCGTATTTACACCGTTATTTCATAAGTCAGACCGCCACCACAACAGAATAATTGCCGGGCCGATCGTGCCGGATTTTCAGCGTTATACAGACGATCGCTACACAAACACCCGTTACCGGCACACAGGCGGATTCGCATACGAGTTTGAGGACAACATCGTGTATAAGGTTCTTGCAACTGACCTGATCCCGTCACAACTGGAGTTGAAGACGTTTGATCCGATGCTCTACGTCAACGACCGTGTCGTCACAAAGGAGTTGTTCCTTGCACCCCGGCACTACCAACGCGAGAAATGGCATCCGTCAACCATTGAGATGGTGGACCACCAGGTGCACATCCGTTTGCTGCTGCCCGAAGAAAAAGAAAAGTCAGGAGTTGCATCTGTGCTGTTCCAGAACATAAAGTCCGGTGACGTGCTATCGCCTTGCCGGTATTCCTCCAGCTTATCGGATTATTACGCGATACCCAGGGGAAGCTTTCATACCATTGTTCTTTACAACAACGGAGCCTATCTGAAGATCAATGACATCGCATTAAAGGCGTTCACAAAGGTAGTGTTGGACATGAAAACGGCAACCCGTCACTCTTCGGATTCACTTTCCCAAGTTTGGCTTCGGACGATTGCAGCGAATTGCTATAAGCCGGTGTCTGCGCAGGTCAGCCGAAGCTTCGCGATGAATTACTACGGCAGCAAAACCGGCAATGTGCGCGGTGTGATTCATGATGAAACAAACTCCCCGTTGCCAGGAGTAAACATTGTTGAGCAAGGTACCGTGAACGGAACCGTGAGCGATGCGGCTGGCGAGTTTTCGCTCGATATCTCAAAAGAGTATTCCACCCTGGTCATCAGCTTTATCGGGTTTAAAACCAAAGAGATTGATGTGCGTCCGGGTTCGCAGCTAGTCGTTACGATGGAAATGGACGTGACTCAATTGTCTGAGACTGTTGTTGTGGCATACGGTATCTCCAGGGAGAAAAAAGCATTGACAATGTCGGTCTCATCGCTGGCTGGAAAAGTTGCAGGTGTTCAAATTTCGGAAAACGACAATGATGAAGACGTGGCCCCGGCAACCGCGGAGCACGAGGATGGCGTTATTCGGGAGGCAGAGAAAAGGTTGTATGAAGAACTGTTAACGTTGCAAAACATCCGATCGAATTTTTCCGATGTTGGATTCTGGGAGCCGAGATTGTTTACAGACAGAAGAGGCGAATCCAGATTTGCAATTACTTTTCCGGACGATATTACGCGATGGGATGCAACCGTCTATGCAATGAACAGGAGGTTGCAGACGGGAACTGCTCGGAAAAGCATTCGGTCATTCAAACCCATCATGGCTGAGCTGCATGTCCCAAATTTTTTAACGGTTGGCGACTCTGCGAATTTCACCGGCAAGATTCTGAACTACACGAGCGACAAGACGATTAAGGGAAATGTAAAATGGCAGGGACCGTCCTCGCATTTTGAAAGGGCAATCGAGTTTGCTGACTACCATACTGAAAAACTTCCCGTGTATGCCGCAGTAGAAGCCGACTCGCTTACTACAAGCTACAGGTTCACCCGCGATGATGGGTACCTCGATGGCGAAGAGCGAAGCATACCTGTTTTTCCACAAGGGGTGATTCGCGCGAACGGCTCATTGTCAATCCTTAATAACCAGGACGAGGTTCATTTAAAAGCGGGCTCAAATGAGACCTTGCATGTTGAGATTTTCGATAATCAACTGGATATCTATAGCGGAGAAGTACGGTATCTGCTGGACTATAAGTACGCCTGCAATGAACAGCTGGCATCAAAACTCGTGGGGCTGGTGCATCACAAAATGATAATGCAGTTTGAAGGTAAGCCGTTCAGGTACGAAAAAGACGTTAATAAAATTATCCAACGACTGTTAAAAAATCAGAACGAAGAGTTTCTTTGGTCGTGGTGGGACGTATCCCCGGCTACTTCGTACTGGATGTCAGCACACATTTTGCGTGCCCTGAAGCTGGCAAAAGATGCCGGGTTCGCAGTCGATCTTCGTCTTGACAATATCGTGCGGAAAGCAACCTATAAATATGATCACCTCGCGGCCTTTTCTCCCTACGATGCCGATCTTCTCAATGCGCTTGCAGTCTGGAATGTAGACCTGAACTATCGCAGCTATATACCCAAGGTTGACTCATTAATTCAGAGAACGGAAAGACTTTCTTCAAGGTGGGGGTGGTACCGGTATTCGTTGCTCAAGGAGAAATTCCTCCTGATGGAGACACGCCAGTTGCGACAACTACCTTTTGAACGCGACTCTTTGCTTAGGTACAAAAAGGAAAATATTATGGGAGAGATTCATTTTGCTGATGCAAAGCCCGCTTACGGGTGGTACACCGATGAGATGGCAGCGAACTCAGTTGCTTACCGGATAATCAGGCGTGATTCGCTTCTCCGACAACTCACAGCTCCGATGCAGATGTATTTCCTTGCGGAGCGAAGGAAGGGTGGATGGAATACTTATCAGTCGGCCAATGCGTTGATGAGCATTCTTCCCGACCTGCTGGCCAGCGGAGCTAAAAAGGGCAATGTGGCGGATGTTTCGCTGCGAGGAAAAGTCAACAGCAGGATTAATCAATTTCCGTTCAGGGCGACATTAGCTCCTGGCGAGGAACTGTTTATCACCAGGGAGAATGGGCTTCCGTTATATTACATGCAATACAAGGAGGAGCGTGTTACCAGGGCAATGACCGGAGGAAAAGGATTTAAGATTAATACGTCTTTTAGTGAACGAGTTTTGCACGCAGGCAAACCAGTTGTGTTAAAAGTGGAGGTTGATATCGAGAAAGACGCCAGCTTTGAATATGTGATGATCGAAGTTCCGATCCCGGGTGCGTGTAGTTACGCAGACAAGCGTCAGAACGACAACGACATCGAAACCCATCGCGAATATTTTAAAGACCGAACGGTGATCTTCTGCGAAAACATGCGAGCCGGGAAGCACATCTTCCAGATTCAGCTTCTGCCTCGCTTTACCGGTAAATTTGTGGTTAACCCCGCTGAGGTGCTCTTGATGTACGTCCCGGTGATCAACGCCAACACGGATATGAGAAAAGTGGCCGTCATTGACTGATCTGGCACAGGCTGGTTCATGCGCGGGGTTAATTTGATTTTACGGGCCGCACTTCGAACTATTGTAGGAATTCAAATCCTGGCGCCAGGTGATGTGCTTTCTTCCGCTAACGGGTGCTGTTTGCCTGAGAAGATATAGCAAAAATAGATTGAGGCCTTGATGCTAGTTGCTCACAGTATATAGCTTTATTGGTGTCTCTTTGCCACGTAACGCGGTCTCGGTAACATAAATCGCCCGGGTCATGTATTCTTTGGGAAGGCGTTTGTAGAGAGATTCTGAAATCAAAAAAGGTCTGTCGAACTGGTTGCACAGATTTTGAATTCTGGAGGCCGTATTCAGGACATCGCCATGATACGCGATCTCTGTCTTGATTTCGCCAACCTCTGCTACGGTAACTGTGCCGCAATGGGCACCGGCTTTGAACGATGGTTGAATCCCATACCGTTCGAGAAAATAGTTGTGTTTCGATTGAAGTCGTTCTTTGAAAGCAAAGAAGAATGCAGCACAGTCTGCTGCTGAAAAATATTCATCCATCTTCCATGACAGCACAACTTCATCACCAACGTACTGGTAAACCTGGGCCTTGTGTGCGATGATGGGCTCTGTCAGCTCCGCGTAACAGTCCTGGATAAGTCTGCTGTATGTAACATGCTCCAGCGTTTCCGCCAGGCGTGTTGATGACTTCAGGTCCAGGAACATAAAGGCGCGTTCCTCTTCAATCGGAGCGAAATACTTTCCGAGTGTATACTCCACCAAAACACCGGGCCCGAACTTTTTATTGATTTGAAGGATAAAGTGATATAGCAAGCTCGCCATTGAAAGGTGAAACAACACTATGAGCCCGTCTGGCGAGAACACATAACCCAGTGCGAACTCAATGGAGTTGCCCGCAAAACTCGAGAGGAAGATGACGGAAACAAAGAAGACGATGTAGCATGTAGTGCCCGTCAGCACCAGGGTTAGGAACGACCGTCTCTTTTGTAAACGCAAGAGTTTACTAATTGGAAAAAGGCCGAAAAGCAGCCCGATGGAAGAGCCGACAATGCCTGCGTATAATGCAAGGTCGACATAGTTCAGATCCGGAGGCGCAAATTCACCCAGCCCGACAAAACGAATGATGACCAGGTAAAATCCAGTCACCGTCCAGTAAAGCACAGAAAATAGAATTGCGTAAAGCCGGACCCTGTTCTTGACCATCGAACACAAGATAGGAAGGAATCTGTTCGCAAGTCAACCAGGAGGGAAGTTAGTAGTTCCGTGCCCGGAAGCGTGCGTAATCTTAGACAGTTTACTTCTACTTGCTCACGTACCTGTTCAAACCCAGCATCGTCAGCCTTGAATTCTGTCCATCACCAATTGCCGATACAAGGGTCCGATTGGTATTTCATGCTTGCCGATGAAGACCGAAGAAGGCGAGTACGAATCGATCTTACCACAGTTGACGATGAAGCTTCGATGCACCCGAACAAAGTCTTTATCGGGAAGCATTTCTTCAACAGCCGTAATGGTTTGCTTTGTGATCACCTGCTTGTCGTGAAGCACTATTTTGACGTAGTCTTTCAAGCTTTCTACAAACTCGATTTGTGAGACCGGGATCTTCACCATTTTCCGGTCGGCCCTCACATAGATGGATCGGTCTTCGAGAACGGTTTCTTTCGTTGCCGTAGGGATCGCTGATTCTGGCTGCAGGCGTTGGATAGCCTTCCAGAACCGATCTAGTGAGAATGGTTTCAAGAGGTAATCGACCGCCCCCAGTTCATAGCCGTCCACGGCAAAATCGCGGTAGGCAGTAGTGATAATAACCTTGGGAGGATTTTTCAAAGCCCGGAGAAAATCCATGCCTGTCATCCGCGGCATGTTCATATCGAGGAGTATCAGGTCCACGGTGTGGTTCTGGAGAAATTCGAATGCGGCCACGGCATGGTGGCATTCACCTTCAATCTGCAAGCCGGGTGTGTTCGCAATGTATGTTCTCAGAATTTCAAGCGATGGCGGTTCATCATCCACCAGCAAACATCGGATAGGCTTCATTTTTTTCTGAGAGTATATGTTTGTCGAGTTCAAGGGTAAGGGCAACGATGAACGAATCATCATCTTCGGTAATACGGAGTTCATGTGCTCCGGGATACAACATCTGAAGCCTCTTTTTTACGTTGCGAAGGCCAACACCTGACGAAATGGTCTCAATCCCCGAAGGTTTGCCGTTCATCACCTTGAATTTCAAGGTGTGACCATCCACCGAAAGGTCAATTGAAATCCATGCGCTTTCCAGCATCTCATTGGCCCCGTACTTGAAACTGTTTTCCACGAAGGGAAGGAATATGAGCGGGGCAATCAACTTGTCCCCGAAGAAGCCATCGATGTTCACGGCCATGTCGATCCGGTCATTGTATCGCGAACGCACAAGGTCGATGTAATTCTGGAGCATCTCTACCTCTTTCGTCAGTGAAATGGAATGTGCTGAACAATCGGTGAACATATAGCGCATGAGGTCTGCAAGCTTTAAGATTGCCCCAGGTGTCTGAGGTGAATTTTTCAAGGAGAGAGAGTAAATGCTGTTTAGTGTGTTGAACACAAAGTGAGGATGAAGCTGTCCCCGGAGCAGCTGAAGCTCTGCCTTAAGTTTTTCCTTTTCAAGTGCAGCATTTTCTTCTTTCTTGAAATACCAGTATTTCACGAGTTTTATCGCCACAGCAAACCCGGCTATAGTTGACGAACCGCGTAAGCCGCCCATAAAGGAAAAGAAGATCGAGGAGTGCTTTACCGGGTAATTAAGCGCATGTTGGATCGGGTTGAGTATGAAGATGAGGATCGCGGGCGAGCAGATCGCGGCAACGAGTATGAAACAAACGATGATGCTGATTCCCGCCCAGTAACGATTCTTTAAGATATAACGTGGTAGGGCCAGGTAGATGATGCCGTAGCTCAGCACCATATGCTGCGGCAGGTAGATGAACGACTCGATGTAGGAGCGCACAAACTGCGGTTTTTGGTCTTCATCAACGTATAGAAAACCATAGATAAACCCCATGAATGCCCAACAGCACAGCCAAAACAAGACGTGCCGGCTAAGGCGGTAGCGCCATTCATCGGACAGTACGAGCCGTGAGAAAAAATTGTCCATAGCTGAAACAACTTAAAGTTACTGAGAAGGTTTCGTTTCTCCGGAGTTCGTAGACAAAAACGCGTTGGCTGTCGACAAAAAAGATTCGTCTCCCGTTCGTTCGTTTTTGGCAGTGTAAGACGCTCCTGTAGCTATTGTCGAAACCTGGCACCGGAATCCTCCCGTACTTGAGTGAAAAGAAAATTATGAAAACGTTAGGGATTTTATGTATGACATTGCTCGCCAGCGTGATTACTGCGAAGGGACAAGACCCTAAGGGAGAACTTTATTGGGTCGTTGAATCCAACAAGCATTTGCCAGATCAGTCACAAGTCAAGATCTATGATCAGCACAACGGACTTGTTCATGAAGTGAAACTTGACACTCGGCTTGATGTGACGAAAAGAAAACACCGAAAGTTTTTGGTGCAGATGATTAAACGATATTCCGCCCGCGAATCTGTGGCCGGCAAAAAGACCAGATCGAAATCCTCGGTTTGATTTGGCAAATGAGCAAAGCCCTGTTGTCATGACAGGGCTTTTTTATGTGGTCATGAGTCACTCGTCAGAGCTCACCAGGAGCATCTACGAAACGACTAATGACAATTGACTCAGGGCGAATTATGGTACAACGGCAGAATAGTGTACAGCCGCCTCACCTGAGTTTGTTGACGACACTCATTTCGACCCAGTACACATCTCCGCGGCTGGCGTACAAAAGATATTTTCCATCGGGGGTAACGTAAGGACAGAAATCGTCTGTTACGGTGTTGATGGTGTTTCCCAGGCTCTTTGCGCGCGTCCAGTTTCCGTCAGCTCCACGGAAGCTGACAAAAAGGTCTCCGCTGCCTAAGCCTCCTTCACGATTAGCGGCAAAGATGAGATACGATTCATCAGGAGCAACAAAGACATCCGCCTCATATTCTGTTGTGTTTATGTTGATGCCAGCATTTACTGATGGCTGAAATCCACCATTCCTGAATTCAGACGAATAAATATCGTAGCTATCTTTGCGGGGCTTTCCATTGGAAGAGAAATACATTTTTCCGGAGGCAGTAAATGAAATGTAGTATTCATTCTTGCCCGTGTTGATGTTTGGCCCGGCATTGATCGGTGAAGACCATTTATTTCCTTTGCGCTCGATGTACCAGATGTCGTAATCCTTTTTTGGACCGCTGCCATTTAAAGGACGGTCAGAAATGAAAAATAGCTTGTTGTTGTCAGGCGTTAAGAAGGGATCGTTGAAGCTATAAACCTCGTGAACGAGAATCTGAACAGGCGAACTCCATTTCCCATTTTCAAATTTCATCATCCGCGTCTCGGCCTTGCCATTAACTTCAACACCGTAATAGAACTCCGTGCGATCTTTGCTGAACACAGCACCGAATTCAAAACTCTGCTCTGTGGAAACCTTGCCTGGAGCAAATACTTTTGGCGTTGTACCGGGAGGGAGCTCATCGAAGTACTTCGGATCCCGCGATTGCGCAACGGTAGAGGCAGCAACCGCATGAGCGCATATCGCAAAAATGAACAGGGTCTTTTTCATAAAGACAATATAAGCTTCATAAAAGAAGAATCAAAAGAGCAGGTCTGAGCGGGGGACAGCCACCAGCCATCAAAGGTCGCCATTGTGTTCAACCTGTGCTCGCGTTAAATTCATAACTCGAGTCCCAGTACCGAATCCTGACCGCTAGTGGGACGTTGTTAATTTTCTTTCTGCAGCCTGCTGTTTTTCACACCATACCGGAAATAAATCAGCACACCAATCGCGAGCCAGATGATGAGCCGGAACCAATTCGCTGGACCAAGCGTGTAAATCAGTCCACTGCAGACAATAATGCCAAGAATCGGAATGACCGGAACCCATGGCGTTCGAAATGGTCGTTCCAGGTTAGGTTGTGTTTTACGGAGAACAATGATCCCGAGACAGACAATGACAAATGCAAAGAGCGTTCCGATCACCGTCATATCAGAGATAACGGAAGCTGGCACAAAGGCAGCGATCACGCTTACAAAAACGAAGAACATTGCGTTGGACTTCCAGGGTGTTTTAAACCGGGGGTGAAGTTGCGAAAACACCTTTGGCACCAGGCCATCTTTTGACATAGAGAAGAAGACACGCGATTGTCCCATGAGCATGACCAGTATCACGGACGAAAAACCCGCGAGAATGGCCACGGTAACCATCGTTGATAGCCATCCATAATTTTTCATATAGGTATCAATGACATACGTAACTGAGGCTTCCTGCCCGACTGTTTTGAATTCTGTGTAGTTAGCAACGCCAGCAAGGACGTGAGCAAAAAGGATATACAGAACCACACAAATCAAGAGCGATAGCAAAATTCCTTTCGGCATGTCGCGCTGTGGATTTTTCGACTCCTGTGCTGCTGTGGATACGGCATCAAAACCAATGAATGCAAAGAACACAACGCCAGCTCCCGCTAATATTCCAGTCCAGCCGAACTCGCCTGAAACACCGCTTGTGTTAGCCGGAATGTATGGGACAAAGTTGTCCGGATTAATGTAGGACCACCCAAAGCCGATAAATAATAATACAATCCCTACTTTGACAATAACGATGATGCCATTGACAAAGGATGAGCCTTTTACTCCTCGTATCAACACGAGCGATAGCAGCAGAATGATGACTACCGCGGGAAGGTTCATGATGCCTTGCGTACCATCTGCCGCATACTGAAAAGGTGAATGCGAAAACTCATACGGGATTTCGATATGAAAAAGATTCCCGAGCAACCTGTTGAGATATTCCGACCACGAAGTCGCCACTTTGGCTGATGCCACTCCGTATTCGAGCACCAGATCCCAGCCAATAATCCAGGCGATAAACTCACCCAAGGTGGCGTATGCATACGTGTAGGCACTTCCTGCGATGGGAATCATGGAAGCAAATTCCGCGTAACATAATCCCGCAAGGGCGCAGCCAATGCCGGCAATTACAAAACTGAGTGTGACTGCCGGGCCCGTGTGATTAGCGATCGCTTCGGCTGTGCTTGTAAATAAACCAGCCCCTATAATCGCACCGATGCCGAGTGCGATTAGTCCCATAGTCCCGATGGTTCTTTTCAACCCTTTTTCACCATCAGCGGCTTCACCCGCAAGGTGGTTGATACTTTTCTTAAGCCAGATGTTCGCCATGTGTGCGCAGTTAGATGAAACGCCCAAAAGTACCTGGCAGCCCCACGGTAGCCCTAGCGCTGTAGCAAACAATAGCAAAAAGTAAGTGGCTGAAACTAAATGTAATCGCAGTTACATGTAGTTACAAATGCGTTTTTTACCCCGTGGCGAAGGATTTCATTCAATAAGTCGACCCAAAAAAGCAGCCGTCACCTCGAGTCTAATAAATCACTATGGCAGGCGAAATCACTATCGGGAGGCAAGTCGACAAACTCGCGATGAACGCAAACTCACTATCCAGGCGCGAGTCTTCCAACTCGCCAGGGAAAGGCGAATACACAAAACGAGAGACGAGCCACCGCATTCGCTAAAAAGCCAGATCACGACCATCTTGCCGTTAAGGTTTTATCAGCTTATATTCTTCGTTACCGCTGGTATTCACAAACTCTTTCAGCAGCGTGTCGTCAATTCTTATATTCTCCGGAATAATGCGCAGGCGGTATCGGCCCTGCCCGATGAAGGTAAAGAGGTCCTTACGGTCAAGCTTCTGGTCTTCTTCGAGCTTCAGGATCTCATTCATATTATCGATGATCCGGCTCAGGTATGTTTGATTATTGATTTCACCGCCCACCCCAATCAAGATGCTCTGGGCCGCTTCATTTCCATATTTCCTCCTAATCGCAAATTTGAAGAGGTTTATGTATTGTGTGGTTTTCGATCCGAACTCGATCGTGGCCCCAAATACCTTTTTAGACGGAATTGTAATTTTTATTAACGACCAGTCGAGGAAGCTGATCATCATCTCGTTGGGTTTGGGCGTGGTGGCAAGCTGAATCACCCAACTTGTTGCGAGCACCAGTGTTATTGCAATGAACGAAGTTTTCGCACTGATCTTGATGAGCTCTTTTGTAAAATCATCGTACAAGTCAGGGAAAGCATCGGGAAGGATCGATACGAATATAAAAAGTATCGCCACTACGGAGATCACGGCTACGATGGTGAGTCCGCGGTTGGCGAACGTCTTGTAAAAGGTAACGATCAATAGAAAAGTCAGGAACCCTGATAGTATTAAGTCGGGAAACGCGCTCACTCTGAATCCATATCTTTCGTTGGAATCGCCAAGCAGCAGGGGTAAAATAAGGGTTAGTACCGCCAGCACAAAAATTACGGAAATGATCCGGTTGCTGTTGCGCTTATGTTTGTGAATGAACTGCGGTGCATGGTCGGCATAGCATAGCGCAAGGAACAGGAAGAGGTCATTGGTGATCGAGAAAAGGTGGTTCGTGGTGCTGAAATACTGCGTCTCTGACAAATTGAATTCGTGTCCAATATATGCCCAGCAACCTGCAATCACCCAAACAAATATGGCAAGGCTCAGATAAAGCAACCCCTTGTCTATGCGCTTCGGTGAGTTGTCTTCCTGGAGTATCTGCCGGAAGCGATCACTGATGTTATACCAGATCGCCAGCAGGAGCAATGCCCCCGTGAAAGAGATCAGGATATGTGCAAGGATGTGGAATTTTGTAACGTCTGTCATGCTGGACAATAGCGATCGCTAAATATTGAGAATAACAATTTGTTGTCCTAATAATAGGAAAAAAATAGAAGGATCTGCGAAAGTTTTATGACCCATGCAAAGGTTGCTTTCAGGCTTGCCGGTCAACGATCTTGCGAACACGTTTTCTGAAATTGCCTCGGGGAAAGGCCATTGCATTTCTTGAATTCTGTGCTAAAAGAGGAGAGACGCTGATAACCAAGTCCCGCGTAAATTTCGGAAGGACGCTGGCCGAACCGCAGCAGATCACGGGCGCGTTCCATTCGCTTTTCCGTAAGGTATTCCCTGGGGCTGCAATGAAATGTTGTCTTGAAGTGCCTTTTGAACGTTGACAGACTCATGTTGCAGAGGAAAGCCAGCTCTTCAATCGTCACTCCGTTATTGGAATTTGCGATGACCACTTCTCTTAACGCGTTATGGTGCCCATTGGTCATGGCATTCCGTGCGAACGATCGAAATGCTGTTGAATTATTCCGGAGCGCCAGGTAAAGTAGTAACTCTTCCACCTTTAATCGCTGCAAGGATGTGAAATCATCATCAATCACTGCATTTAACGAACGTTCAAAGCTGAGGAGGAATTCATCCTTGATGATCCTGACTACAGGATGCAGTTGGTCGCCATCTCCAGAGAGATCAACATGATGTTTCAGGCAAAGATCGCGTAAGAATGAATCGGTGAAAAAAATAAGCAGACTCTCGAGTTTCTCGTCAGCCGCTGCCGCGCTATGGATCATAATAGAAGTTCCCGCACTCATCAGCAGCATTTCACGATTGTCAATTTCAATGGGTGCAAGAGAACTGAGCACGTGCTTCCGTCCGTTAAGCAGAACACATACCATATTCTGTCGGAGGATAATATTATTTCGAATTTGCTGACGGTCCGATCTGAAATGATGAACCAAGAAATCGGCTTCTTCGCCTGTCTTGTAATGGTCGGGCAACAGAACAGTATCGAGTTCCATGGTGCAGGGTATGCACCCAAAGTTACACAAAATGTTTACGTCATGACGTTCCGCTATACCGCGAAAAAACTAAACAGGTCGTATTCGACTTAAATCTGAAACCGGCCGGACTTCAGTTTGATTAAATGTCCAAGCATCTTTGTAAGGGGGACTGCGTTCTCCAGGTTTAGCTCTGCTGCGAGCTTAACGATTGCCAGATTCAGACTTTCTATTTCGGTTTCGCGCCCGCTCCGAATGTCCTGGAGCGTGGAGATCAATTGTCCATCGGAGGATCTGCTTATCAGCGTGATCGTTGCAAGAATCTCTTCGGTGTCGAGTACAACTCCGCCCGCTTTTGCGATCGTAGTGCATTCGTTCACAATCTCCCTGGCGAGGTTGAGCGCTTCCGAATTTCTGTGAAAAATTCCATTGTCGATGTCAAGGAGCGGGCAAATGGAATTAAAGACGCAATTTGCAATTACCTTCTTCCAAACAGTTTCCTGGATTTTATCGCTGATGTGGAAATGAAAATTTTCAGAGTCCAGCAGACGGACTGTTTGCGCAAGTTCTTCTGGCGACCCCTTTACGATACCAATGGGCGAAGAGGACACTGGCTTGAAACGGATCTGGTCGGAATTGATGAGTTGGCTGGTTGCGAAAAGCACACACCTGTAAACGCCCGGAAAGTAATTCAAAAAGGGTTGCTCGACATGTAATCCATTTTGGAGAATAACCAGTGGCGAATCACCCGTTTTCTCCTTTAAGCGTTCTGCGAGCTCTGTGTTTCCAAAAGCTTTGCTGGTGATAACCACCAGTCCGTCCAGTCTTTTATATTGCCGCAATGAATGGATGGCTACCTCGGAAGTCAAGCGCTGGCCATCTGCGCGTTCAACGTTTATGGTTTCCGTGGCGGAAGCAATGTTGTCGGTACTTGCCCTTAACAACACAACCTCTCTCTTTTCCATGGTGAGAAAAACGGCCAGCGCTTTGCCGATGGCACCTGCACCCAGAATGAAGATTTTTTCCATTACACGTTTATTTTGGCTTAAAGAAACACAGTATCATCGTGATGTAAAAGGCCAATGTGCCGTCAGAGCTATCAACGAAACATTTTGACCTGATAGGCGAAGCTTTTGCCATATCCGGAAATTGCAGATATTTACAATGCCATTTTACCTAATACTACTTCTATGAATCATACCACTTCGAAACGTGATACAATTATTTTCTGGATATCGACAGTGCTGTTCTGTGCCTTTATGTTGACATCAACCATTCCCAACATCATGTCATCACCGGAATGGGTCACTATTTTTGAACAACTAGGCTATCCAAAATATATGCTACCGTTCCTTGGTGTTGCAAAGCTTCTGGGTGTGATTGCATTGTTGGTTCCGGGATTTAACCGTCTTAAGGAATGGGCATATGCGGGAATGGTGTTCGACCTGGTTGGTGCTGTCTACTCCGGGCTTGCTGTTGGTGGTTTTCATCCTCAAATGCTGATCATGCTCATACCATTTGTACTTCTCGCGGTGTCTTACATTTATCATCACAAGCGAATTGGGACGAATGCGCCTCAGGGAGCCAGGGTCTAAATCCTCGTGTCAGAACAGAAGGAATTACCTGGAAACTTCCGAGAGTACGCGAAGCAGTTCTTCGGTAAATTCTTTTGGCCGTTCAAACATCGGGAAATGACCACATCGGTTGATCCAGTGCAGGTTTGCCTGTGGTAAATAGATCTTAGCTTCATACGACACAAACGCGCCTGGATCCTGCGCCCCCGTTATTATATGGATGGGTTTCTGAAACTTTTCAACTCCGGCAGTGAAATCTGGTCTCAGACTTTGAAATAATAGTCCGCCTGTTTGAGGATTGAGGCCATCGCGGTTTATTATGGAAACTAGTGAGTCGATCGTGGTCCGCTCATACAGCATAGGAGCGAGCTCCCAGCGCGAAGATTCGGCTTGTTCCTTTGGGGTGGCATTTCCATTTCGGAGTTGTCCCATGAGGTACTGCCTTCTCTTCTGATCCTCGAGCGATAAACGCGATTCACGGTTTGCCGCGTAAGTTTCAAATACTTTGCTGTCGAGGCGGAACGGGCCAGGGCTGATAAGCAACAGGGACTTTACACGTTGTGGGTGGTTTGCGGCATGTGTCATGGCGAGCATCGCACCCCATGAATGTCCGAGCAAATGTGCGTGGGGGATATTCAGGTGATCCATGAGCAGGTTGAGGTCTGTCATGGCAGTAGTAATATTGATTGTTGTGTTGTCAAACGGCTTGGGTATCGAACGTCCGGTGCCGCGCTGCTCCAGCAAGATTGCCTGGTAATTTGGTGCGAGCGATTTGGCAACAGGTTCCAGTTGTGTGTGTCCCGCGCCCGGTCCACCCGTTAGTAAAATGACGGGGTCTCCTTTGCCGAAAACATGATAGTGAAGATAACCGTTAGCGTATTTCACCGAGTCGTGCTTCTGCGCAACGACAGCAGAGAAAAATACGCTGATGACAAGTGCCAGAATTAGTCGCATGGTTGGAAAGGTTTGTATGTAATTCAAGTTTCAACCTTACTTCAAATGCTCGTGCACGAAGCTCGCATTCATATCAGGAATGATCCCACGCTGGGCAAAAACACCACCTTTCACTTTTCAGTCCCAAGTTCGCGCCAGCTATCGTGAGCGCGCTCTTACTCATGCCGGAGCCATTTTACCGGATTGGCCAGTGCCACAACAATCGTCTGCGACCACACAGTCAGCAGCCCAAGCACAATAATAACCGAGACGCTCGCTCCAAGCATGAGTGGCGTGATTCCAGCTTTATAGGCAAACCCCTCAAGGAAGAGTTCGCCAAGAATATAGCTTACCGGCACGCCAATGCTGATCGCAACACCGATGAGAACCATAAACGATTTGCTAAGCAACATTGTAACATCGGCAACAGATGCGCCCATGACTTTGCGGATCCCGACTTCTTTCACACGCACCTGGGAAGCATACATCGCCATTCCAAGCATTCCTAAGCAGGCAAGGGAGATCACCAGGAAGGTTGTGTACCCGATAATGACTACCATGTCCTGCATGCCCGATTCACGATAGGCTTCATCGATCTCCTGCTCCATCATCATGTATTCTGCCGGGTGAACTGCGTCATATTTTTTCCAAAGGGCAGCAATGGATGCAACGATGTTTTCTTTTTCAACAGGATTGATCTTCGCGTTCAGATATTGAATTTCACTTGTGCTGAACCGCAACGCTAGCGGGCCAATCTTGTTATTCATCGGGCGAAAGTGAAAGTCCCTCACAACCCCGGCAATTTGCAGCTGGAGTGTGTCATCTACTAATACGGTCTGGCCGACCGCGTCAATCGGGTTCCCGAAGCCGAGTGCAGCGATTGCAGACTCATTTAGAATCACTTCCTTTTCAATCCCGTTTGGAGCGAAGGGTTCAAAATTCCTGCCTGCTAAAAATGTGAGCGACAAGTTTCTGATGTACTGATCGTCAGTCTTGTATTGAAAGATCGATTGAGCTTCATCCGCCTCGCTTCGCTTGAATCTGCTGGTGCCGCCATCAAACGTTCCAAGTTTATGTGAGACACCGCCAACGCTTACCACACCCGGCAGGCTTCGTATTTCCTCGGCTATTTTTTCAAACGGGACATGGCGTAAATGGAGGCTGAGGTTATTCTTCTGTTCAATTCCATAGTCGGCATTCAGCATGAAATTGACCTGCCTGTAAATCACGACAGACACAATTACGAAGATGACCGACAACGTAAACTGCGTTACCATAAGAACTTTTCTGAACGTCAGACGTGAATACACTTTCAGGTTCTTTGCGTCTTTTAATACGGCAGACGTTTTGAATGCTGAAAGGTATGATGCCGGAAGAACGCCAGCTAATAAGCCAACCACCATGGCAAAAGCAACGAACATGAGGTAGAGCGAAAGGTCCTCCTCGAGGTTCATCACGAAGTCTTCGTTCAAGGACAGCTGCAAATAGCCTGTCTTCAGGAACTGCAGCAGCAGGTAAGAAAATACCAGGGCGATCAAAGAAAACAGGATGGCCTCGCCCACAAATTGGAAGAACACCTGGCTTCTTTTTGC
This sequence comes from Chryseosolibacter sp., assembly GCA_036402075.1. Lineage (GTDB taxonomy): Bacteria > Bacteroidota > Bacteroidia > Cytophagales > Cyclobacteriaceae > Chryseosolibacter. The sequence continues at coordinate 20,069 of DASWTP010000270.1, forward strand.
TCCCACGACTTTTCGAATCCCGATTTCACGCGCTCTCGAAAGCGATTTCGCAATAGTCAGGTTCGTGAAATTAAACACCGACATCAGCAATACGACAGCCGCGAGCACACCAAGGAACAAGACGAAAAATGCGGGCATTCCATGGCCCATTTGCCCACCAAGCTCCGGCCCGGGTGTAATGTCTCCTAATGGCTGCAGGTAAAACGTGTAGGCGATGTCCCGGCCGTTGTCCGTAAGATTCTTTGCGTACTTGTCGTTAAGGATTCCCAGCGCTCGTTCAACTTCTTCGCGCTTCTGGCCGTCCTTCAATTTTATATAGACATAGTTATTGTAGTAGGCGCTCCAGTTATCAAGATTAGCACTTAATACTCCTTTTTCCTCAAGCATGGGAAGCGATGAAATTGAGCAAAGCATCTCAAAATCCAAATGTGTTTTGCTCGTAAGCTCCTTCAAGACGCCTGTTACAGTAAACTCACCAAACCCCGCTAGCGTAATGGTCTGCCCGATGGGTTCACTACGTCCAAAAACCTTTTCGGCTGCCCGTTGCGTAAGCACCAGACTGTTTGGGGTGGTCAGCGCTTTTGCAGCATTTCCTTTTTCGAACGGAAAATTGAAAACTTCAACAAATGATGGATCAACGAGCAGACCTTTCATACCAACATTTACATTTCCATAGGTAGCATCGGTAACCAGTTGTCTGTTTATCCGTACAACGTTCTCGCTGAACGAATAATCATCTTTTATAGCCTGTCCAAGCGCAATTGGCGCAGAAGCAAAGTCTATACTTCCCCACTCGGGATGGTGGAGCTTCGTATTGACCCGAAAGATCCGGTCGCTGTCTTTATGAAAATTATCGAACGTGTATTGTTCTTTGATGATCATGATAATCAGCATCGCCAGCGACATACTTACTGAGAGGCCGACCAGGTTAATGAGGGAAAAACTCCTGTTACGGAAAAAATTTCGGAGCGAGGTGATCAGGATATTTTTTAGCATGCGTTTAGGTTGATGCCTGCCAGTATGCGAAATCCGGGCCATTGTGTTTTCACAACGATTCGGACGATTTCAAACCGTGTGCATGTCCATTCGCGTTGAATGGCGTTCGGTTACGGACAACCAGACGGCTATTTACTGAGTCTTCAAAAGAAATTGTGATACATTCGGCAGCAAATAGAATCCACTAATTAATTCTTCGTGTTTCTGGTAAATTACCGTATTGAGTCCACCAAGCGATGATGAAGAGAAATATTTATATGTCTGCATTGGGTATCGCTACGATATCCGTGTTGCTGTTGGCCGTGTCGGCCGCTTGTCACGGTCAGGCCAAACCCCGAATTGTTATCACGGCCGATCCGGAGTTGGATGACGCAAATTCGTTGATTCGATTCCTGTTATACAGCTCGGATTATTCTGTGGAGGGTCTCATTTACACAAGTAGTCAGTTTCACTGGGCTGGCGATGGGAAGGGAACAAAATTGTCTGTTCCCGGGCGGGAATACACGCGATTCGGTTTGAATTTGTGTCCGTGTGAATCCTACCGATGGGCGAAGGGCGAAAGGTTCATCGATGACATTGTCGAGATCTATGAGAAAGTATATGCAAATTTGAAAGTTCACAATCCCGACTTTCCGACACCCGAGACACTAAAGTCGAAAATCAGATTTGGAAACATTGAATTTGATGGGGACTATTCAAAGGATACGCCCGGTTCTGATCTGATAAAGAAGCTGATGCTTGATGACAACCTTCAGCCACTGTACATCACCGCCTGGGGAGGACAAAGCACCATTGCCCGCGCTTTGAAATCGATCCAGGATCAATACGAAAAAAGTTCAGAATGGGAGGCGCTACGGTCGAAGGTTCTCCGGAAAGTCATCATCCTTCCCTCCGGTGATCAGGACGACACGTATGCCAAGTACATTAAACCGAACTGGCCGGAGATCGACTATAGGCAGATGGGGGGTGGACCGGACTACAGTTACGGGGCTCAGTTGCGCGCCACACCTGAAAATGCAACGTATCTCACATCAACATGGATGAGCAAAAATGTAACAGGTCGCGGACCCCTGGGATCGTATTATCGCGTGTGGGGTGATGGGAAGCAAATGGTGAAAGGCGATATCTTCGATTACTTTGGAATTGCAGGCCGCACCAGCGAAGAGTTGAAGAAGATGGGATACATTGTCTGGTTGCCGGTTCAGGAAAAAGGTTCATGGCTCGGGGAAGGAGATAATCTCACGTTTATGAATATGCTCGACAATGGCTTGCGAGGTTATGAGCATGGAACATACGGTGGGTGGGGAGGAAAACAGGTAAAGCCAGGTGTGGGTATGACTTTTCCGGCCGAAGACAAAGCCGGTCCACCATTTCCAAATTTCTTTCCAGCTGCCCAACACGATTTCGCGGCACGGCTCGAGTGGTCAGTCACGCCAGCGTTCAATGATGCTAATCATGAACCGAAAGTGAGTATCGATGGCCCGATGACCACCGTTGCGAGTGCGGGGGAAAGAGTTACGCTCAAAGGAATAGTCTCCGATCCGGATGGCAATTCTATCTCAATAAAATGGTGGCAGTTCAAGGTGGGAACTTATCCTGGCGATGTCGTTTTTGATAATCCCTCAGCGTTGGCAACGGAGGTTAGCATCCCGGCAGACGCTGCCCCCGGCCAAACCATTCACTGCATCCTGGAAGCAACGGACAATGGGTCAACCCCGCTTACACGATATCAACGTGTCATTATCACCGTGAAGTAGATAGCCAATGGTCAAGCCTTAGGAGCATCTGCGATCATCACATTCAACTTGAACAATCAGCCTATAACTCCCTGATTTATGAGCGATTAGTTCCATCCATCAAACCCGGCCAATTTGGAGCTTTCACCGATTTCGTGACGCATTATAACTATACGGTGCACAGTTACTTATGATATCTTTCTTATTCGATTACCTTAAGATATCTTCACTTTCCGCGTCCACTGGGCTTCCGTGGCCTGAAATAAGCTCGGCTATGTACCATAATGATGCTGCCGTGCCATGCTAAGACCCTGAGCTGATTCAGACATTGGATCTTCTTCTTTAAAAATAATTCAGGAAGTGCTGTAACTAATTTGAGCCAGCGCTCGTCTACCTTGATAGACAAAGGTGAAACAAATGAAGGGTACTTACATTGGCGAGTTTGAGGAGCTTGTGCTTTTATCGGTTGGAATCCTCTTTGATGATGCATACGGGCTTGCCATTGTCGATGAGCTTGAGAAACAAACGGGGCGTAACATCATGATCAGCTCTGTTCATAAGTCGCTCGTGCGATTGGAGGACAAGGGATATCTAAAATCGCGGATGGGCGGGTCAACCGAAACCCGTGGCGGCCGTGACAAACGATTATACTCCTTGACTCAGGCCGGCAAGAAGGTTTTGGCAGATTCGCGTGAGCTTCGAAATGCCATGTGGAAACAAGTTCCAAAGATCGTATGGGAGGGATAAGAAACGATAGTCATCCTCCTCGCTGGGCAGTCGCGTTCTTCCGCTGGTTCTGCAACGACCATCTTTCCGAGGCAGTTCTTGGCGACATGATTGAACTCTACGAGCGAAGACTCAGGTCACAGCCACGCTGGAAAGCCAACGCGCTTTTCGTGTCGAACGTAATACAGTTTATTCAACCCTTTGCAATTCGCGGAAAATCATCACCCACCATAACCACACTCGGAATGTACAAGAACTACTTTACTATTGCCTGGCGGACCTTCCTGAAAAGCAAAGGCTACTCCTTCATAAATATTGTCGGGCTCGCAGTGGGATTGTCGGCCTGCCTGCTGATCGGGCTATATGTACGGCACGAACTAAGCTATGACCGTTTTCACGAGAAAGGCGCGAGGATCCACCGGGTGAACATGGAGCTCAAGTTCGGTGACAACCACCTCGACCTGGCGGTTTGCAATCCGTTGTTCGGTGAAACCGCGGAGAACGAAATTCAGCAAGTAGAGGAGTCGGTGCGCCTGCAGTGGTATGGTGGCTTCCTGGTAAAAAAAGGAAATGAAAACATCCGGGAAGGAAACGTAGCCTGGGCTGACTCTACGTTGTTTGATGTCTTCACACTTCCCATGATCCAGGGAGATGCGCGAACTGCGTTGACCGAGCCAAACAGTATTGTGATCACCGAGTCTGTTGCACGGAAATATTTTGACCGTACGGATGTGGTAGGCGAGACCCTTACAATCAACAATACACAGTCTCGCAAGATTACCGGAGTCCTAAAGGACCTTCCTTCCAACATGCACTTTCAGTTCACCAGCTTTGTGCCACTGATCGAACACCAGGATGCCCTCGATGGAACATGGGCAGGAAGCCAGAACTGGAGCACATACCTGGTGCTGAAGCAGGGAGCCACCGCTGAAGAAGTTGTTCCCCAGCTAAACAAAATGGTCGAGCGCCATCTCGGACCACAACTGAAAGCAATCATTGGAAAAACACTGGATGAGTTTCATGGCGAAGGAAATTATTTCAAAGCATCGTTGACAGCACTTCCGGATATTCATCTCTATTCCAACAGGATTGGCGATCTGTACGAGTCTGGCAACATCCAATATGTTTACATCTTTTCAGCCATTGCGGCTTGTATCCTGTTCATTGCCATCATCAATTTTATGAACCTGGCCACTGCACGTTCAGCCAACCGGGCGCGCGAAGTGGGCATGCGTAAAGTGATGGGATCCATGAAGAGCGCTTTAATTGGCCAGTTTGTAACCGAGTCGGTGCTCACGTGTGCTGCTGCCATGATTGTTGCTATTGCTATCACGGTCATTATCTTTCCGTTCTTTAATGAACTTACCGGAAAGCCTCTTCAGCTTTCGGTCCTGTATACGCCCGAGGTAATTACTACGCTAGTGGTGGTGACGTTAATTGTGGGTGTTTTATCCGGAAGTTATCCGGCCTTCTACCTTTCGGCCTTCCAGCCTGTGTCGGTCCTGAAAGGAAAACTGAATGCCAGTGGGAAACGTTCGGGATTCAGAAACGCGCTGGTCGTGTTCCAGTTTGCCGCCTCCGTCTTGCTCATTACCGGAACGCTGATCGTGTTTCGCCAGCTGCAATACATTCAGCACAAAGACGTGGGCTACAACCGTCAGCAACTGCTCATCATCAATAACATTGATAAACTTGGCGATCGCACGGAAGCGTTGAAGGCTAGCTTGCACCAGGTTCGTGGCGTTGAAAAGACGACTGTTACTGGCTTTCTTCCGGTAAACTATTATCGAAGTAACGACTCCTTTTTTACCTCGCCATCGCTCGATGTCAAAGACATGATCAGTATGCAGGAATGGGTGATTGATGAAGATTACCTCGAAACCATGGGCATGCAGTTGCTTGAAGGACGCAACTTTTCGAAGCAGATCGCGGCCGACAGCGGGGCGTTGATTCTCAATGAGGCCGCTGCGAAGTTCCTTGGCATGAACGATATTCTTGAACGAAAACTGTATAATATAATAGACGAAGAGAAAAAACTGCTCCAGGAGTTTCGCGTGATTGGTGTTGTGAAGGATTTTAATTTCAGTTCGGTCCGCGAGCAAGTGAAGCCCCTCGCGTTTCGGTTTGGCTCAAATGATGGTGGAATGACGGTCAGAATTGCCGGGACAGATCTCACTCAGGCGGTGTCCGACATCGAGGCCAAATGGAAGTCAGTGGCATCTGACCTTCCGTTCGAATACAGCTTCATGGATGCCGACTTTGATCGTATTTATAAAGGAGAGCGGCAATCTGGCACACTCATAACCTATTTCGCTTCGCTGTCTATCCTTATCTCATGCCTTGGATTATTTGGCCTCGCTACTTTCATGGCTGAACAACGCACAAAAGAAATTGGCATTCGTAAGGTGATGGGCGCCTCCGTGCCAGGAATCACTGCGTTACTCTCAAAGGACTTCCTGAAGCTTGTGCTTATCGCGGTGGCATTAGCGATCCCCGCAGCGTGGTATTTTACAGACCAATGGCTGCAGCAATTTGCATATCATATCGACCTGGAGTGGTGGGTTTTTGCAATGGCCAGTGTGATCGCAATTATTATTGCACTATTGACCGTGAGCGCACAGGCAATAAAGGCCGCAGTGCAGAACCCGGTGAGCAGCCTTCGGTCGGAGTAGGTGTGCCAGCACATAACGGTGCTTGTGCATCTGATTGTTACTAACCTCGCGTCACGCGAGCATTTACTTCTTGCGGATTTTTTCACATCTTTGTCTCAAAGTGCTTTAAATGCAACGCAGGGTAGCGAGACTCATCAATTTGGTTGTTGTGATGTTGATGTCGGCTGAGATCATCGGTGCGTCTATTACGGCAACGCGCGCTACGTGTGGGTATGCTGTGAATATTGTTGCCGAGGAATCAGGTGCTTCATTAGTGGGCTCCGTCCTTTTCGAGAAAGCGGAGGAAGAAAACGAAAAGACGGAGGAAGAGAATGGCCACGTGACCCGCGCCTTGTTGATCGATTTCGCTCGCATTGCACTTTCGCTGTCAGCACACCATTCGCCTCAATGCGATCATCGTGAAACAACATTCGGTGATCGTAGTAAATCAGCCGTCCACAAGTTCAACTGCGTTTTTCTTATTTGATTCCAGGTGCGGCCCAGCCGCCAACGAGCTCGCGCAATTCTGCAAGCGGGCGAATACCGACAAGTTGCGGTTAAACTGCTGGCTACAGCAAACAAACTTTCCCAATCCATGGTCTGGCCTATCAATTACGCGGCTGACCACCAGTTCTTCAATAAATAAGAAAAACATGTTCAGCAATTTCATCCACAGGCCTGTACTCGCTATCTCATTGTCACTGGCCATTATTTTTCTGGGTGTACTCGCCATTTATACGAGGCCAGTTTCCCAGTTTCCCGAGATTGCACCTCCACGAGTGAACATATTCATTGCCTATCCTGGCTCAAGCGCTGATGTGCTCGTTCAGTCAACGCTGATACCTCTGGAGCGCGCAATCAATGGGGTGCAGGGCATGCAGTATATCATTTCTGATGCTACGAGCGCGGGCGAGGCAACTGTTCAAATTGTTTTTGAGCCAGGAACAGATCCAAATGCAGCCGTGGTTAACGTGAAAACACGTGTTGATCAGGTGATGAACAACCTTCCACCTCTCGTTCAGCGCGAAGGAGTAATCATCTCACCCATCCAGCCGAGCATGCTCATGTATGTCAACCTTTACAGTACCGATAAGGACGCAGATGAAAAATTCCTTTACAACTATTCCAGTGTTCACATCTTGCCTGAGCTTCAACGAATCAGTGGAATGGGGCGCGCGCAGATACTCGGTAGCCGCCAGTATGCCATGCGCATCTGGCTTAAGCCTGACAGGATGCGTGCCTATAACGTCTCCACAGAAGAGGTTATGGAGGCCATCAGTGAACAGAGCGTCATCGGCAGACCAGGGCGACTCGGGCAGGCCTCGGGAAAAACGCCACAATCGCTTGAGTATGTGCTTACCTATAAAGGACGATTTAACGAACCATCGGAGTATGAAAATATTATCGTAAAAGCAAACCCGGAAGGAGAGATGCTCAAGCTTAAAGACCTTGCCGAGATCGAGCTGGGAAGTGAGTTTTTTGATATCTACTCCAACAAAGACGGTTATCCATCTGCATCCATCGTGCTGAAGCAGAATTTTGGAAGCAATGCAAGCAAAGTCATCGAGGGAGTGAAAGCAAAATTGAAAGAGCTCGAGCCTGATTTTCCCCCGGGTATGCAATACGATATTAACTATGATGTCTCAAAATTCGTAGACGCCTCGATCGATAAGGTGATGCATACGCTGGTGGAGGCGTTCGTGCTGGTGGCGCTGGTGGTATTTATTTTCCTTGGCGACTGGAGGTCAACGCTCATTCCAACGCTTGCTGTACCAGTCTCGCTCATCGGTGCATTCGCCTTCATGCAAATGTTTGGACTGACAATAAACCTCATTACACTGTTCGCACTGGTGTTGGCGATTGGAATTGTGGTCGACAATGCGATCGTTGTGGTGGAAGCCGTGCATGCTAAAATGCACGAGGAAAATCTTTCACCCTACAAGGCAACCGTGAAGGTGCTCGATGAGATCAGCGGAGCAATTATCGCCATCACCCTCATCATGACAGCCGTTTTTGTGCCCGTTTCCTTTATGACTGGTCCGGTCGGTGTCTTTTACCGCCAGTTTGCCATCACGATGGGAAGCGCAATCGTTCTGTCCGGAGTGGTAGCGCTGACACTCACACCCGTGCTTTGCGCGATGATCCTTAAAAACAACTACGGAAGACCCACGCGCAAGTCCCCGGTAGAGCGATTCATTGACTGGTTTAATCAGCGCTTTGAATATGTTACCGGTAAATACACAGCACTACTGGCCTATATCGTGAATCGCAGGACGGTGACGTATGGAACATTCGCACTGTTTGCCGCTGGAACGTTTTTCTTAAACCAAACGCTGCCTGCAGGTTTCATTCCCAGTGAAGATCAAGGAATGATTTATGCGATTATTCAAATGCCGCCCGGCAGTACGCTTGAACGGACCAACGATGTGTCACGCAGGTTGCAGCAGGTTGCCGAGGAGGTGGAGGGGATTCAATCTGTATCTTCACTGGCCGGATACGAGATTTTAACAGAAGGTCGCGGATCGAACGCAGGAACCTGCATTATTAACCTCAAGGATTGGTCGGAGCGCAAAAATTCTGTTGGACAGATTGTTGAGGAGCTTGAAGAAAAGACGAAGGACCTTGGTGCCGTAGTAGAATTCTTTGAGCCTCCGGCAGTTCCTGGCTACGGCTCTTCTGATGGATTTTCGTTACGCCTTCTGGACAAAGCTTCCACCACGGACTACCAGGAGTTTGACAAAGTTAACGCAGACTTTATGCGGGCACTGTCTGAACGCAAAGAGCTTACCGGGCTTTTTACGTTCTTCGCGGCCAACTATCCCCAGTACGAACTCGTCATTGACAACGAGCTGGCGATGCAGAAAGGAGTGTCCATCGGGAAGGCTATGGAGAACCTTGACATCCTGATCGGCAGCACTTACGAGCAAGGTTTTACTCGTTTCCGCACCTTCTATAAAGTATACACCCAAGCGGCACCCGAATACCGGAAATTGCCATCGGATATTTTGAACTTCTTTATTAAGAACGATCGCGATGAAATGGTCCCTTATTCATCGTTCATGACCATGAGAAAAACGCAGGGGCCGAATGAAATCACGCGTTTCAACTTGTATAATTCGTCCTCCATCAGGGGTCTTCCCGCACCGGGTTACACCAGTGGTGATGCTATCCGTGCGATTCAGGAAGTTGCGGAGGAGACCTTGCCTGGTGGATACGATATCGCCTGGGAAGGCCTCTCGTATGACGAGGCGCGCAGAGGTAACGAGGCGCTTTACATCTTTGTGGTCGTGTTGATCTTTGTTTATCTGGTGCTCGCAGCGCAGTATGAGAGCTTCATTTTGCCGCTGGCCGTCATTCTTTCATTGCCGGCCGGGGTATTTGGATCGTTCTTATTGCTCAAGGTGCTTGGACTTGCGAATGACATCTACGCCCAGATGGGATTAATCATGCTCGTGGGACTACTCGGAAAAAATGCGGTGTTGATTGTTGAGTTTGCGGTTCAAAAACGACAGCACGGTGCGAGTGTTCTCGATGCAGCGATAGAAGGTGCGCGCGTTCGGTTCAGGCCGATTCTGATGACTTCATTCGCGTTTATAGCAGGATTAATTCCGCTCGTGGTTGCCACCGGGCCTGGGGCGATCGGCAATCGCACCATCGGTTCATCATCGCTTGGCGGCATGTTACTTGGAACTGTGTTCGGAGTACTTGTGGTGCCTGGACTCTATGTGATCGCGGGCAATATCGCTAAAAATAAAAAGCTGATTCGGGAGGAAGACGAAAATCCCCTTAGCGAAAAAATGGTCGAGGATTCAGCCGATGCTTCCATTGTGAAACGAATCTTGAAAAAGATGCGCATCAGGAGTCAAAACGGCCACTGAATTTCCTGAAGGTCTGTCACATCAAAAAAAAAACAATTTACAAAAAATATACCTGCGTTATTTATGGCAAAAATTATTCGACCAACCTATCCACTGGAATTCAGCATCGGACTCTTGCTTCTTATATTCTTGCTTTCAGCTTTCATCTCATTCGAGATAATAGACACCACCTGGCACTCAATCATGAAAGGAGAGGGTCCGATTCTGGCGATGGTGCTGTGTGGTACCGTTGTTGTTATCCTCGCCTTGATACTGTGGGAGGAGTTTTTGTTTCCCGTTCGTTTAAAACCTATGGAAGATGAGATTGTTTTCCGGAATCATTTTACCAAGCTGAGGAGTCAGGTATTCATCTATCTGCTGATTCCGGTCCTGATTGCAGTGGTCTATGCCATGTATGACGTTCATCCTGTTGCGTTTTCTATCTGGGCTGCCATTTGCATATTCACCCCTGCCGGGAAGCTGTTTTCTGGCATCAAAAACTATAACGACTTCCTCAAGTTTACCGACCACACCATCGAGTACAGGAACAATGACAAGGAGGGAATTCTTCTAGTGAAGGATATACATGAAATGCAGCTGATACGGGACGAGGCCCAGGTCGTGCACAAAGTCAAGGTCATCATGTCAGACGGCAAATATGTCCTCATCGATCTGGATGAAATGGAACTCGAGGCATATCTGCAGACGATCGAAAGTTTTATTAAAAACCACTACGGTATTCTGGTGAAAGAGCCCTCGTTCAACCAGTAGCGAAGGAGTTAGGCTTCATTTTCCTTTTTTAGTTAACTTGTCATTGTATGGGAACCGATAAGAGCCATTGACTACTGATGACGTTTTCGCTAGTTCCAATGTCTCGCCCCGGCACTAAAACTTAGAACTAAACTACCTGCTACTATGAAAAAGCTATTCCTGGCATTGATGCTAATTGCACCTACGGCATTCGCACAGCTGTCGGCAGATTCCGCCATTGCAATCATTGGCAGATACAGAATCGGTTCGAATACATATTTTGAGCCTTTTGAGAAACGGAAGGGTTATGGTGCGCCCTGGATTCTAACATCCGATGGCGGTGCTGCAGCGTTTGGCAGTAACACGGTGTATAAAATAGGGAAGAATGGCCGGGAGCAATGGTCAAAAACCGTGACTCCGCAGTTTGACGAACTGGAGACCCAAGCTGTAGCGGAAGACACGAAGGGCAATCTTTACGTGTTTATGCTCTCCTATGATAGCAAGCGATACCGAGGCGGATCTGAACGTGTTATCTGCTACAAACGGGATGGGTCGCTGCTGTGGGACAAGACGCTTGGTGCCTACACCGTCATGAATAATCCGACCATTTCCTATATCCGCGCGCTGCCTGATGGACGCATCTACATGCGCGGTCATACTGTAACGGATCAACCTGTTGGAGATAAAGATCCAATCTATCGCTATTGGCAGGGATGGCTCGATAGCACGGGCAAGCTCTCGCAAAAAATTGGTGAGACTATCGATTGGCAAAAAGACGACTGGCAGAAGTTATTCCAGCCCGAATGACTATCGCTCTGATGAGGGAACGGGTTCTTCTTAAAACCGAAAATGCATTAGGAGTTGGGCATTGGGTTGTCGGACCCCGGAGGCTTGCAACCACCCGCTAATGCCCAATTCCTAAAATTGCTTACCATCTCTTATTGAAGCCACCACCACCGCCACCAGCGTTGCGATTGCCATAGCCACCGCGGCCACCGCCACGATTGTCGTCAGTTTTTGGTTTTGCTTCGTTCACCACAAGTTCTTTGCCCTGGAGGTTATGACCGTTCAGTTCCTCGATAGCTGTTTTGCCAGCTGCGTTGTCAGCCATTTCCACGAATCCAAAACCACGACTGCGGTTGGTGAGTTTATCCATAATAATTTTCACAGACGATACGTCACCGTGCTGTTCGAAAAGTTCTCTTAAATCATCTTCGGATGCCTTGAAAGAGATGTTTGCTACGTAAATGTTCATTGGTAGATATTTAGATTTGAATGTTTGTCTGATTTATTTCCGATCATAGTAATGTTGCCACAGCTCGTGAAGCTGGGTATCCAGTAATGGATTTAGCGGCACGAGGTTTTGGCTGACGAAAATCTTGTTCTGCTGAAGCTGAAGCTCACCGTTTGAATCCTGCCACCGGATATCGCATGAAACCTCGTCACCAAATTCGCGGAGCGGAACAACCAGCGAGTTTGCAGCTGGCATGTTGTAATGTGCTTCGTAACGTTTTGCCCGCAGAGGTGCAATCTTGTACGGCTTGGTTAGTTTAATGCTCATAGTGTTTCAAGGGCTGGTACGAGGGTAGGTTTTTTACCGAGCTGCTTCAAAAGTCGAGCATGGCCAGCCAGTGCCGACACGAATGTGCGCGAAGTTTTATAGGGTAGTCCGAACTCCTGTGCTGTGTTCTTCACAATAGACGCAATCTTCCGGTAGTGCACATGACAAATGTTGGGGAACAAATGATGCTCGATCTGGAAATTCAAACCACCAACATACCACGAGAACCAGCGGCTGTTGTTCCCAAAGTTGGTCGTTGTAAGGAGTTGATGCACAGTCCAGTTGTTTTCAAGCGTTCTATGTTCATCGGGGAGCGGAAACTCAGTGCCCTCGATAACGTGAGCCGGTTGAAAGATAATGGCCAGGATAAAACCGGCAATGTAATGCATAGCGATTAGTCCAACCAGGATTTGCCACCATACCAGTGAAGTGAGCACCAGCGGGATCACAAATGCATAACCGATGTAACAGAGCTTCGTGCCGATGAGGATAAACCACTCGCTCACTACGTTAGCCTTTTGACTTTTCGCCAAACCATTCTTCTGATATTTGTATAGGCGCGTGAAATCCTTGAAAAAGAGCCATACGATCGTCATCAATCCATACAGGAACCATGCATAAACAAATTGGTAACGGTGCATTTTCTTCCAGTCGGAGTGAGGTGTCATCCGCAGTGCCCCGCGCGGACTGATATCTTCGTCTTCTTCGTGCACATTCGTGTATGAGTGGTGCAATACATTGTGCTGCAGCTTCCAGTTGAAGGAACTGGCACCAATGAAGTTCATCGAATAACCGATCAGGTTGTTAACCCATTTTTTTGAAGAGTAAGCGCCATGGTTTGCATCGTGCATCACCGACAGGCCAATGCCGGCAAGCCCAAGGCCCATAACAACAACAAGTGCCGTCAGTCCGAGCGCGCTGGTTACAACACTTGAAAGAATAAGAATGTATGGAATAAGGTAAAGCGAAAACATGAAGATCGTCTTCACGATCATTTCGCGATTGCCATGTTTGGCGATGTTGTTGGATTTGAAATAGTCGTTAACGCGTTTATTAAGTGTGCTCGTAAAGTCAC
>DASWTP010000271.1:0-3096 GCA_036402075.1 Chryseosolibacter sp.
TAAAAAACATTCAGCATTTTTGGAGCAACCTCCTATAGCACTTGATTGGTAATCGGTCCTTACCATAAGATCAATATTTTTATATATTTACTTCCAATTGATACCTACCCGAATGCTAAAAAAACTACTCTCGAAGCTGACAGGGAAAGCTTCTTCACAAAATTCAGTTTTCCTCATTGCATCCATCAACGAAAAAATAATGCCGATTGACCGTGGCGCAGTGTATGAGGATCCGCTGACCGAATACTTGCAGGCAAGAAACCTGGGAGAAGTTACCGGTGGTGGCACGATGCAACATGAGAATGGCGAGATTGAATTTTGCGACCTTGAAATCCAGCTCAAAGCAGCACCCGAAAAAACCACGATCCACCAGATTATAACTGAACTTGAAAGACTTGGCGCTCCGAAGGGCTCAACTTTACTGATTGAGAGCACAGGAGAGAAAATTGCCTTTGGGAAAAATGAAGGAATTGCAATTTATCTAGATGGGGTGAACTTACCAGAAAATGTATATAGGGAGTGTGATTCAAACGTTGTCTTTAGTGAGTTGAAAAAGCTGACGGGCGATGCCAGCCAAGCAGAAAGATACTGGCAAGGACCAACCGAGACCGCGCTATACTTCTATGGCAGTTCTTTTGAAGAAATGAAGTCTAAAAGCCATGGCTTTATGTCACAATACCCCCTGTGTCAAAATGCGCGGGTTGTTCAGGTGGCTTAGGTTCCCAGTTTCTAATTACCATTCCGATCAGTGCAGTCATTGTGCGTTTCAACTTTCCTGCAGCTCTATAAATTCGTTAATTAGTTTGACTCACAACCGATTGCGAAGATTAGCACAAAAATGACGCGCATGTGAAACCCACAATCAACTAGTGCACCAAAAACCTCAACGTTCTATAACCACCGTTATAAGCAACCTTCAAGACATACGCACCAGAACCGAGAGAAGTGAGATTAAAACTCTTTCGGTATATGCTGCTACCACTATCAGTAACCTCAGCCACAAGTTTTGACGTGGCGATACTCCAAATCCGCATTTCAACCGCTGATAGTTCATCAAACTCAACTTCCACTTCGAAGGCGCCTGTATTCGGGTTAGGGTGCAAGGTCAGCGATTTTACAAACTCCCGTGCACCAAGACGGCCTCCTATCGGTGTGCTATGATCGTCCGTTATGGTAATTGTCTTTGATAGCTGATCCCGGCAACTTCCAAGGGTCGCATTTAGTGTAATGTTATAATTGCCCGCATCATCGAATTTACCAAACACTACGTCACCCAAGTCCTGTAGTTTGACCATCTCCTGGGGAAACTTCCATGAAATGTTTTCCGGCAGTGGCCACGATATCTCAATAATGGCTACCGTATCACCGGCTAAAGCTTCTCCCGGCATGAGGAAACTTGCTTGCAGCAGGTCATCGGACGTCTCCAAAATAAAAGTATCGCTTGCCTTACATCTTTTGGCATCCCAAACCTCAACACGGTAGCGAGCAGGTTCGGTAATAATAATTTTATCAGCTGTCGAAATCAACGCGTCTTCCTGCCACCACTGCACTTCGGTCCAGGAGAGACCCGCATCAAGCTCGTGTTGCTGCCCTTCGCATAAAACAATTCCATCACCAATCTCAACATTGAGCGCTGGCACATTTGGTATGTTATAAGTTTCCGTAATCTGGCAGTTGTGGTCATCAGCAACTGTCAGCATATGTTGACCTGCACACAGCGATTTGTTAAGGGATTCGCTTGATCCATCTTGCCAGAGATATTTATAATTCCCGGCTCCTCCGCGGGCAGAGATTTGGAGAATGCCATTGCAATCACCGAAGCAAACGGGAGTTTCGAGGCGTACGATGCTCGCCTGGACTTTGGTCGGATTTCCTAAAGCAAAGGTCTCAGACAGGGTGCATCCCCGCCCATCCCGAACGGTAACCTCATAACTTCCAGGGCATATATTTTCCTGTGTGCGGGTGATAGACCCTTGGCTCCATTGATACGCATAGTCTCCGTTTCCACCGGACGGTGTCAATGTTATGGCGCCATCGCAGCCATCCGCGCAATTCGGCAATTTTCGATTGACGCTTTTAATGCGCAACGGCTCTGGTGAGTTGAGATTGGTAGTTAGTGCACCCGTACAGCCAAGTTTGTCAACGACACTGAAATAATGCACGCCTGCACACAGGCCATTCACCGTGCTCGCTACCGGCTGCGTATTCCATAAAAACTGAAAGTCACCGTTGCCACCCTGAGCACTCACTGAAATTTCACCATCACACGCCTTAAAACATGAGGGATCATTTTTTTCAACCACCTGCAACAAGACAGGCCGGGGTGATTCGATCGGAATGGGGATCACTGTGACACAACTGTTTGCGTCTGTGACTGACGCGTAATGAACACCTTCATCCAGGTCAGCGCGGGTCCATGTTTGCGGGCCATCGTCCCAGACAATACTAAACGGACCATTACCTGTTGTTACACCTACTAGCGCTGTTCCATCTGCTGATCCATAGCACGAAGTTTTGCCAGTTTCCACCACCTCGAGTTCCGGGCCATCAAGGCTGGGAATACCAACCGGTTCCGTGACCTGACAATTATTCTGATCGGTTATCGTAACCTGATAGATTCCGGCCGGTTTCTCTGAGATCACCGCGGAATTTCCTATCGGGTTTCCTACGCCATCGTGCCATTGATGCATCAGTTCGCCTACACCCCCCGAAGCGAGAGCTGTTACTTGCCCTACCGGTTCCGCACACAACGCTGGCGCTACTGTAAACTCAATGGTGATCTCTTCGGGCTGAGTCAACGAATGAGTGAACGATGCTAAACATTCATTTTCATCACGGACGCTGATCGTGTAGAGTTGATCGGCAACGAGCGAACCGAACGCTGGCGTTTCCTGCCAATCAACACCGTTAATTGAAAACTCCGTTTGCCCAAACCCGCCTGCAGCTGCGGCAACAATCACCCCATCTGAACCTGCGAAGCACGAAATATCAGTTGCCATTGACAGTTGCGTTGACAGCAGATCTGGTTCTGTCACCTCGTAAGACAGTTCATCAGTGCATCCATTGAGGTCGGTCACAATCACCTGGTAGGTGCCC
>DASWTP010000272.1:0-2172 GCA_036402075.1 Chryseosolibacter sp.
CAGGAGATTATTCAACAGCAAATCGCGTGCATTCAGTCATGGTTGCATTCGAATGGAAAAGGCAATTGAATTAGCGCATATCCTGGTGACAGGCGCTCCGGGCCGGGAGTCAAAGTATATAAGCAAATTCCTGAAAGAGAAGACGCAACATTGGGTGGACCTTACAAAGCCCATTCCGATCCACATCCGTTATTTTACTTGCGCGTTCACAGGCAACGCGCTTCGATTTCACGATGACGTCTATGGTAAAGATGAGGCGCTTTATCAAATGTTACATTCGAGCCGTCACCTGCCAGACCTCTGATGATTGAACAATGTCATGCCGAATAACAAGAATCATTCAGTCTTCCGATGCCCGTCATTTACTCACGCGCCATTTAGTGATACAATTATCACCAAAATAAAGCGATGAGTACTGTCAAATTTATATCAAATGACGAGCTGCAACG
The DNA here is from genome assembly GCA_036402075.1 of Chryseosolibacter sp. Lineage (GTDB taxonomy): Bacteria > Bacteroidota > Bacteroidia > Cytophagales > Cyclobacteriaceae > Chryseosolibacter. The sequence goes on from DASWTP010000272.1 coordinate 450, forward strand.
AAAATTCGCAGCCGCTGTCCGGAAGAATGTCAGCGATTACTTTAAGGACACTGGTATTTCAATTAAATGAAATGCGACCTTATATGTCCAGTCAATCGTTATGCTCTCCATCTACATTATCCCCTTTATCTTGATCCTTACGACACCAATGAGTACATGGGTTGCAGCGCTCATGGCGGTGCTGATGGGAATTGGCATGGCGGGTGTGGGTATGTGTATTATGCACGATGGTGTTCATGGCGCGTTTTCGAAAAATGACTGGCTAAATAATCTTGCAGGCGCGACAATGTTTCTTTTGGGCAGCACGGTTGTTAACTGGAAGATTCAGCACAATGTTTTGCACCACACCTACACCAACATTGAAGGGAAGGACGAAGACATTGCTGTACGTGGGCCGATAAGGCTGTCTGAGCACGCTCCACTCAAAAGAATACATCGCTTTCAGTATGTCCACGCCTTTTTTTTCTACGGATTGATGACGCTGTTCAAGTTGACAAAAGACTTTTCCCAACTGGCGCGTTATAACAGAGAAGGGTTGACACGCCAGCAGCATATCAACCCGTCATCTGAGTATATCAAAATGGTAGTGGTAAAATTGGTCTATCTGTTCGTAACGATAGGTTTGCCCATACTTTTTACCACGTTTAGCTGGTGGCAGGTATTAGTCGGGTTTTTCATCATGCATTGGGTCGGAGGATGCATCATGAGTGCTATTTTTCAAATGGCTCACGTTGTCGAAGGAGCGGTTCAGCCTTTGCCTGACGAAAAAGGAATTATCCGAAAGGAGTGGGTAGTTCACGAACTGCAAGCAACCTCTGATTTTGCGCGGGATAATCTATTCTTCAACTGGTATGCGGGAGGATTGAACTTCCAAATCGAACATCACCTCTTTCCGCATATTTGTCATGTCCACTATCGCAAGATTGCGCCTATCGTAGAGCGAACTGCAAAGGATTTTGGTTTGGTGTATAATCTAAAGCCAACATTTGCAAGCGCATTTACCTCACATATACGAAGGCTGAAGGAATTGGGCGCAGCTGGTAAATCACATTCTTCGAAGTTCAATCAGGTGGCCGCGCAATAGTCACCGCGGCAGAAAAAAGTATCGGAAACCGTTTGTAAAGATAAAGCCATGCCCATAGTGGGGACGCCCTTCCAGTTTGTCAGCGCGTGCGTTGATTGCGGCAAAACCTCCGGAGAAAAAATACGAGAATCTTTCCCGCGTGTTTGGCGCTACAAAGAACTCCACACCGATAGCCGCGAAGCACCCCGTATGCATTTTAGCGCTGGAGAAGACTTTGTTGGGTTGTATCAAATATGCACCTGACTCAAGGAATATTCTTGTCCTGTCAACCGCATCCGTGTTGTAGATGAATGCGCACCAATAGGAATTGAAGTTTGCCCAATGTCCACTTGCTGCCTGGTATCGCTCTGACCAGTTGTGGTTCACCTTCAAGCGGAAGCGAAAGTTATTTAAAATTCCAGGCGAAGTGACCTCAAGACCGATGGCGGGATCATAATCATAATGTCCTGCACTGATGCCGATTGAGACAGCACCTTTTCTTGATGCCGTGCCAATTGTTGTGGATTGGCCGAGGGTATCAGGAATAAAGGTGAAGTACCCAACAACGATTGTCAATACGGTGTTCCGGATATCCATACTTTAAATCACAAAGAATATGACGCTCAGGGTAACAACGACAATAACAAGTATTGCCACGAG
>DASWTP010000273.1:0-23919 GCA_036402075.1 Chryseosolibacter sp.
AAAAGTACTTCTCACAGTCAGTGATTTTGGAGTTAAAACGTCCCGCAAAAAATTTATTGCAAACGAGGGACCAAAAAAAACAGGAAAAAAGTTGGGCCAAAGCCGTTTATGCATGGACCCAAAGCTATGCATTCTTGGGAAGAATAACCAAAAGTTTGTCGATGGAGTGCGCGGTTTTCGGGTTATGGAACACGCTGGCCCCCAAGTGGGTGGCTGCAAGCGACAAGCTTCAAGCTGCAAACAAGCTGCAAGTCCATGAATGCCTCTCCAAGATTTGAAGCTTGTAGCTTGAAAGTTGCAGCCTAGTGCATGATGCGGTACACCAGCTCACGAAAGATCTGCCCTTCCGTATCGGAGCCTGAGTTAACTCCTTTAAGCTTGAGATCTGCCTCCTTAATCGAGCCGATGCTTTCGATTATTTTTTCCTGCGGATACTGCCGTAATGCAAGGCTGTAATCTTTGGCACTGTAGGGACTGATTTTCAGCGCACTAACTAAGCCTTTTTCACTCTTATCCGGAGCTTGCGTAGCAGCGAGTAGCTTACTGAAAAACGAAAACAAATAAGCGACCACGGGGATCATTGGATTCTTCTTCGTGTTGCTTTCGAAGTAATTGACAATCTTATTGGCGAGCAACGTGTCGCGCTGAAGAATGGCTTTCTGAAGTTCGAAGATATTGTACTCTTTACTTACGCCCACCTGGTTCATCACCTGCTCGGAAGTGATGGATCCCCCACTCCCCAGCGTGAGGGACAATTTGTCGATCTCGTTGGCCAGCCTGTGTAAGTCGTTGCCGACATATTCGCACAGCATCATCACCGCACGCTCATCTATACTGATCTTCTTTTCCCGTGCATAATCGGCCACAAACTCTGGAAGCTGGCTGTCGTATGGCTTCTTCGCGTTGATTGACACGGTATAGTTGTCAATCTTCTTCCCAAGTTCTTTACGTTTATCCAAACTCTTGTGCTTGTGACCAAATACGAGCACGGTACTCGGTACCGGCTTCATTACATAGTCAAGTAACAGTTTTGCACCACCTTCTTTATTGATGTCCTGAATATCCTGCGCTTCCTTCACGATGACTACCTGTCGTTCAGCCATCATCGGAAACCTGCGGGCATGCGTCAGCACAGTTGCCATGGTTACATCTTTGCCGTAAACAACGACCTGGTTAAACCCTCGTTCAGCCGGACTGATGCAATTGTTTTCGATGTAGTCTGAAATGACATCGATGTAATATGACTCTTCACCTTGCAGGAAGTAAACCGGGGCGTATTTTTTCGCCTTGAGGTCTGTCAATATTTTCTTTACCGCAGCATCCATACGTTAACTGACATTTTTTTTCGAACTCAATCCTATCGCAGTATAAACCCCGACAAGGGCTCCGGCAAAATGCGATTCCCATGACACCCGTGGATCCGTTGGAAGGATTCCGTAAATCACCCCACCGTACAGCAGGATCACCACGATCGAGATCATCATGGATGTAAAATCACGCCTGAAAATTCCGAAGAAAATCAGAAAAAAGGCAAGTCCATAGACAACACCGCTTGCACCGATGTGATTGCTGGCGTGCCGACCGAAAAGCCAAACCATGATGTTAGTCCAGAAGTATGATCGAAAGAACACAATACCACCGATCTTCTCATAAAAAAAGAAAAGCACCGTACCGAGGAAGAGTAGCGGAACCGTATTCGAAATGAGATGATTCAAACTGCCATGGAGCATTGGACCGGTAAAGATCCCAATCAATCCCATGGGTGTCCAGGGAACGATACCAAAGAGACTTAATGGCCAACCGTACATGTATTCGACATAAAAAGCGGCCCACATTAAAAATACCAGACGAAACGGAACAACAGAACTCGCAAACCAAGACTGGCTCATGTACTTTGGTTAAATGAGCTGCAATTAAATAAAATAGTTACTACCCACAGCCTGTTTTTAGATTAAAAAAGCTACGGGATACCCTGGCTTATCCTTTTCATTCCAGCGTTGGTATTGATATATTTACTAGTTGATAACTGGCTAACTATGTACGAAAAAGAACCCGTGAAGATATTTGTTGTAGAAGATGACCCCGCCTACACCAAATTCCTGAAATATGTTCTAGGTTTGAATCCCGACTACGAAGTTGAATTCTTTACTACCGGCAAATCCTGCCTGGATAATCTTCACAAGGGTCCCACGATTGTAACGCTTGACTATTCATTGCCGGATATGCCGGGAGAGAAAGTGCTTCAACAGGTCAAAGCACATGATCCCAACATCAGTGTGATTATTATTTCGGCCCAGGAAAAAATCGGGACTGCGGTCGAGCTCTTAAAGGCAGGCGCTTACGACTACATTACAAAAGATCAGGACACAAAAGACCGCGTACTGAATTCCATCAACAATGCACGTAATAAATCATCACTGATCAAAGAGATTGATTTCCTAAAGAAGGAAATCAGTGAAAAATACGAATTCGAAAAAAGTATTATCGGCAACAGCAGCGCTATCAAGAAGGTATTTTCACTTCTTGAAAAAGCGTGCAGTACTAATATCTCCATTTCCATCACCGGTGAGACCGGAACAGGAAAAGAACTTGTTGCGAAAGCGATCCATTACAATGGAAAGCGAAAGAATAAACCGTTCGTAGCCGTAAACATAGCCGCCATACCACGCGACCTTATTGAAAGCGAATTATTTGGTCACGAGAAGGGAGCCTTTACCGGTGCTATAACAAGAAGAATAGGAAAGTTTGAAGAAGCCGATGGTGGAACAATTTTCCTCGATGAAATCGGTGAAATGGATCCAAACTTACAGGCAAAATTACTTCGTGTTTTGCAGGAGCGTGAGGTTACGCGTATTGGTGGCAATCAGGTGGTAAAGCTTGATGTTCGGATCATAGCAGCCACACACAAAGACCTTGCGCAGGAAGTTAAAGAAGGTAGGTTCCGGGAAGATCTATACTACCGGTTGCTCGGCTTGCCGATTCAATTACCTCCGTTGCGCGAACGCGGAAACGATGTTATCCTGATCGCAAAGTTTTTCCTGGACAACTTTACCAAGGAAAATCAGATGCCGAAATTCAAGATCAGCCAGGAAGCGCAGGAAAAATTGATGCAATATCCCTTCCCCGGAAATATCCGCGAATTAAAATCGATCATTGAACTTGCTGCAGTGATGGCAAATGATCAGGAGATTAAGCCCGGAGACATCACCTTCACTAGTTCAACCCGGCTGGAATCCTTCCTTCACCAGGAAATGACGATGGAGCAATACATGTATAAGATTATACGACATTTCCTGAACAAGCATGATGGAAATGTGCTAGAGGTTGCCCGAAAGCTTGACATCGGGAAATCCTCGCTTTACCGATATTTGAAAGAGATGGAGGCAGCTGGAATCTAGTCCTATGAATCTGGACCAATATGTAACGAAGGGTTCGTTTTATAAAGCCGTAGTAGAAGATGGTTCGGATCTCATCTTTGTAGTAGATTATGACGGAAACATCTGCTACCACAATTCATCCGTTGGCGAGACCCTCGGGTACAAAGGAAAAAACCTGATTGGTAAAAACTTTTTCAACTACATTTTACCTTCTGCCTTGCCCGCGTTCAAGACGAAATTTAAGCAAAGCCAGAAGCGTGCGTATACTGAAAAGGTTGAGTTTCAATTTCTTTGTGCGGATCAATCGTTTCGGTTTCTGGAGTTTAACGCCATTAATTTAAAACATAAGGAAGGACTAAATGGCTTTATTCTGGATTGTCGTGACATCACGCAGCGCAAGCAAGACGCAGAAGAGCTGGTACGACTTCAAAAAGCGAAAGAGCAATTCCTCGCTAACATCAGTCACGAGATCCGAACGCCAATCAACGGAATTGCAGGCATGGCTGATTTGCTAAGCCAGAATGCGAATGCCGCGGAACAGGAGACTTATCTCGATGCCATCCGGCACTCGGCTGAGAACCTGAAGCTGATTATCAACGATATTCTCGACCTTGCCGCGATTGAATCAGGCAAGTTCAAGTTTGAAAAAATCGGATTTAACCTGACGGATCTTGTGCCTTCCCTGATCAGCACGTTCGCTTACCAGGCCAAAGAAAAGAACATAACCCTCGATTATTCAATTGAAAAGAAGCTTAACCGCATTCTAATCGGTGACCCGGTAAGGCTCAACCAGGTTCTTATCAACCTGATCAGTAACGCGGTGAAGTTCACCCATAGCGGAACCATAAATGTTTCCTGTTCCATTGACCGCCTTCAGAAAGATACATGCTGGGTTCGTTTTGAAGTTGCCGACACTGGAATCGGAATTCCGGCCGAGAAACTCAATACGATTTTTGAAAGCTTTAGTCAGGCGGACGCAAGTGTGACGCGAAAATATGGTGGCAGCGGACTTGGTCTGACAATCGTCAAGCAGTTGGTTGAGCTACAGAATGGCAAGATCACCGTTCGCAGCGAAGAAAATGTGGGCTCAACCTTCATTGCATTGGTGCCGTACGCGATCGGCAAAGCGGATACTATCTTCACCTCTGCCCTTGCCTCTCAAAAAACACAGGACAGCACGCTAACGAGACGTCTCAAAGTGTTATTGGTTGAAGACAACGATATCAACCGTCTCTATGCTAAAAGTATTCTGAAGAACTGGCAATGCCACGTTGATATTGCCGAGAACGGACTTGTGGCTATTGAGAAAGTTAAGAGTGGAGACTATGATGTTGTGTTGATGGATATTCAGATGCCCGTGATGGATGGATACGAGGCAACGCGAACCATTCGCTTGCTTGACGCTTCGAAGCGCGATGTGCCGATCGTGGCGTTAACGGCAAACGCAACAAAACCCGACATCGAAAGGTGTCTCGCTTCAGGGATGAACGATTACCTGTCAAAGCCCTTCACACCGGATGATCTTCACAGAAAGATCGTGGTTGATCTGAAGATCCGCCCGAAAAACGAAGCAGGTAAAACAGAAAGTATGCAGCGCACCTCAGGGTATGACCTGACCTACCTTCGTTCTATATCCAACAACAATGAGGAGTTCATTCAGGAAATGATGCATACGTTTGTCCAAACGATACCGGGTGTCCTTAATCAAATGCGCGAAGGGCTGGCCGAGAAAAATTTTGAGCGCATCTCACGCCTGGCGCACCAGGTTAAACCTTCATTCACCCTACTCGGGATTCACGACCAGCGCTCGAATATTTTGTTTATAGAAGAAAACGGGAAGGCTAATACAAACTTGTCAGAGCTTGTAAAAGTGACTTCCCAGTTTATTCAATCTTGTGAGTGGCTAGTCGCTGAATTCAATAAAGAGCTTAAGCCTATTTAGTTACTATTGAGCACGGCAATCTTCCTGTACGTGATTGTCTTTCCTGCGCGCGTAAACCTCACGAAGTAAATTCCATTTGCGAGTTCGCTGATAGAAACCTCTTGTGGTGCCAGGAGATTCCTGTTCAACTCGCCCTGCTGCACCGTTACGCCCCGCTGATCAACAATATGCCATCCGTAGTCATTGCTCAGTTCGTTTTCCAGATAGAAGTTAATGCGTTGTGACGCAGGGTTCGGATAGACATGAATGTTTCTGATCTCAGCGGTTGCCGGATCATCCTCAATTCCAACTGGCGTGATACCCTGCTTGACCGGAGCTTTTAGAACCCGTGCCTGCAAAATCTTTCTCGTATTCTTATCCTGCACGAAGGCAACAACGTAAAGATTATTTCCATCGCTGATTGGAACATCAATGGCGTAATCAATATCAATTGACTGTAAGTCGCCAGCATTCCAGGTGCGGTTCACGGTGAAGCCTTCGCTCTGAAGTAAAAGCTTACGGAGGACGTTTCGGTGGAGAACTCCTCCGATCGTTACCGCGCTCTCCATCAAGGCCACCTGGAAAATCACCGGTGTCGTATGGGCAACTGGTGCTGCGTACGAGAACGTTACCTGCGCGCGCAGCACATCGATTGCTGCCGGCTGGAAGCCTACAGTATCCACCATAAACTCAGGATCTTCCAACGCTCTTCTATCGAGTTCAACGCGATCGATTTGGGCGTGATCACCATTCAGCACTTTATTGTAATAGTTGCCAATGAGGCCATCCATCAGTGTATGCGGTGGCGATGTTACGTTGTAGAAGAAGGCACGGGCACCTGGGTCACCTGGGTTTTCCCGATTCAGCTGATCGAATGCAGGAACAGACATGTGGTATTGCAACTTCACGAAATCAGGTAGCGCATGCCAGTTGACCTGGTTATCAAAGAGCTGATCAACATAAGCACTCGCATTGTTTGCATTCTGACTTGTTGCATTGGTAAAGTGCTCCACCAGAACTGTACGTTTCTTGTTGCCGACAAAGAAGTTGTCGAACGCGAAACCATCGTAGTCACCTTCCGGATTTCCATCATTACTTGCGAATGCAACCCGGAGGCGAACCTGCTTACGCTGCGCTACCGGTACCATGTCGAGGTTGAAGCGTGCAGTCTTCCATGTCCCTTGCGACTGATCCTGGTTGCCGGTCCACCCGTACTGTCCCAGCGTCTGCTTTCCTGGATTCGAAGGTAAGCTTCTTCCATTAAACCAGTTGATACCTTCCTCAAGTGTTGGGGATTCATTACCTACAATCCGCCAGTTGTTACCTCCATCAATTGAATATTGAAGCACTGCTCCGTCAAAGACATCCATGTCTGCAAAGTAATCCAGTGAAACCATTGGACGCTCCAGTTTCGTAAGGTCGAAGCATGGACCGTTGACGGAAGAGTTTTCGTAGGCAAAATACGTGACGCCATCCCCTGTTGTATTCTTACCGGTCCACCATGCATTTTGAGAATTGTTAGCTCCGGATGTGATGTGCTGCCCCATAGGAAGACCCCATATCCAACTAGTATCGCTCTTCACATTTGCCAGGTTGGTAGCCATGCCTGCTTCGGCAATCCATCCACCGTTTGAGTTCTCAAATCCTTCGAGATAAGAGTTGTTAGCATCCAGCTTGACCGTGCTGTACGGAAGAATAAACACTTCCTTGGTGATGGTGTTTGTACAACCGTCATTGGTTTGCACTGTCAACGTGACATCGTACGTGTCGAATGCCGCGTATTGGTGATCCGGGCGTTCGTATACGCCAGTTGTCGTTCCGCTGTGCTGACCTGCAGGCACTGGCTGAGCGGTCTGACCAATCAATATATTTCCGTCACCAAAGTCCCATGTATAATCCGTGATAGTGCTGACATTCCCTGGATTCACTGATGTGTCTTCGAATTTTGTAAACTCAGAATTACAGATTGCCGACCATTTGAAATCTGGGATCGGCACAGCGCCTACCCGCACCGGGAAGACATCTGACGTGTCAAAGCAACCTTGTGCTGTTCCAACCCTCAATCTGACGTTATATGTATCAGGTTCCGAATAGCGTTTACTTGGATTCTGTAACGCGCTTGTCGAGTTGTCATCAAAGTCCCATTGCCAGCTTACAATATTGGTTGGGAATGGAGTAGGATTGATCGTTGACAAATCCGAGAAGATAACATCGCTGGCGATACAATTGTTGGCTGATGTCAGCTGAGCAACGGGGCTAGCGAATATTCTTACATCTCTCAACTTGAACGTTATGGCATCGAAAGCATTTTTATAATCATAGCGGATGCGATACGTGTCAGACACCAGATTGTCTGTTTGAATGTAGTATTCTCCTGCTTCCAAGATAATAGGCGCGACCGGCCCACCCGCGTACGCTGGGATGCTCGAGAATTGAGTCTCAGGGCCGAACCCGCTTGACGCTGGCGGGAAACCGATTAGCTTGACGCGACTGAGATTTGCACAGATTTCATACTGCCCGTCTGCGTTGAGAGTTGCTCCCTGAATCGTGAAATCAACATTTGTTATTGGATTGATCACAACTTCCCGCGTGTTAGAATTTACACAGCCATTGGCATCGGTGTATGTGTACGTGATGAAGTTTGATCCGAGTTCAGCAGCATCGGGATCGAACAATACTTTATCGACATCCCCCGGGTTGCTGATTGTGCTACCGATGTTAGACGTCACTGGCATAATGGTAAACCCACCCCCTGTTTGATTACCCGTCAATGTAATAGGTAAATTATTTTCTGCCATTTGCGGAGGTGAGCCGGAGGGCAGTCCCGTGAATACCACGATTGGCAATCTATTAATTGTTAACGCCATTTGATCCGATTCTGTAGGGCAAGGGCCGGCACCATCGGGATCAGTCGCTGTCATTGTGAGCGTAACGGTGGTGTTGATTTCCGCTGGATTTGCAAATGAATAAGTTGCTGTAGGATTATTGACCGAGGAGTAACTGCCCTGGCCACCTGACCACACGATACCGTTTGGCGCATAGTTTATTGACCCTTCGAGGGCAATTCCCGGGAAGTTCGCGCATAATTCCAGGTCGCGGCCTGCAGAAATTTTAGCACGCGGGTTCACACTGACATTAATCGTAAACGTGTTTCCGGCACATCCGGTGCTTTGCGCAGTAGGATTAACCGTATACACTACACTCTCTATATTGTTGGATGGATTCCTAAGGATATCGTCAATAACAGAGGCACTCTTCACCAGTGTTCCTTCTCCAGTAACAACGGCATTTGCTGTTGCACTCCAATTGAAAATGGCAGAAAGATTATTACCTGACGTGTTAACATTCGACTGTAGATCATAGGCTACTGAAAGATCGCTACAAATGACATGCGGTACAGATACACCAACCGGCTCAGGATTGACCGTCACAGTAATCGCAAAAGGGTTACCGGCACAACCAGACACGCTCGTTGGCGTCACTGAATATGTCACGACCTGAGGCGTGTTAGTGACATTGTTGATCACGTTCGTAATGCGCACGTTCGATTGTGATGTGAGACTTTCACCTGTAACAGAGGTATTATCGGCCGCAATCCATGTGAATGTACTTCCTACGTTATTCCCTGAGATGGCAACGTTGTTAATGAGGTTGTAGTTAACAGCATTATCACTACAAACTGTTGATGCATCAGCGACACCAACCGGCTCCGGACGAATCGGAACAGTTATCGTAAACGGATTACCCGTACAGGTTCCCGACTGGCTAACCGGTGTGACGGTATAGACTGCGTTCAATGTTCCGCTCGTCAGGTTTGTCAACGTACCGGCTACCGCTCCAGTTCCGGTTGCTGCGCCTCCGGTCAAACCGGTCTGGTACACCGCACTCCACGTGAAGTTAGAGGTCTGCGCGTTAATGATGTTACTCTGAGGATTAAAGCTAAATGCCACATCGCTACACACCGAGTTCTGCAATGAATTGTTTGCCGAAGGTTCCGGTTGCACCGTAACCGTAATGTTAATGCTATTACCAAGACAACCAAGTGATGAAACCGGTGTCACATTATACACAACGGTGAGGCTAGTAGATGTTGCATTCGTGAACACATCAGCCGCGATTGCATTTGCTCCATATCCTGATCCCATTGTCACGTTTCCGGAGGCTGGTGTAAGGCCAGACGCTACGGTGATGCTGTTAATGGTATAGCTGGCCGCAGCCACAGATCCTGTCGTTGAGAGCATTAGCCCACCAGCCACATCACTACATGTTGTTCGGTCTAACGTAGCGGTTATCACTGGTTCTGGGCGGACCGTAATCGTTATTACCTGTTGCGCCCCTGAGCAGCCCGCAGAGCTGACCGGAGTCACCGTGTAAAGAACCTGAAGGTTTCCTGTGGTTGAATTGGTAAACTTGTCATTAAAGATCGCCATGGAATTCTTCCCTGCTCCGAGGGTTGCATTCGTGCCATGAGCGGAAAGTCCTGCATCAGCAACGACCGATACAAGGGTGTATGTAGAAGCCGCGACACTGGTGCCGTTTGTCGCCAGCGTGACGCCAATTGACGCATCGCTGCATACCGTTGTATTAAGAGATGCGCTCACCACAGGCTCTGGGCGGACAGTTACACTCACCGTAAAGACGTCACCGGTACATGCAGTCACTGAGCCAACAGGCGTCACTGTATAGACGACAACCTGATCGACAGCAGTTGTGTTTACCAATACGTCATTGAGGGTACCCGTTGTCTGATTCGTGAGAGTCTCTCCTGTTACATTCGCGTTCGAAGCTGCAACCCACATAAAGTTTGAAGGCAAGTCATTTCCCAGCAGATCAATGTTATCCACCTGCAGATCATAATTCACGGAGCTATTGCTGCAGATTGCTTTGGTCGCATTGGCACCTCGTGGCTCAGCGCCTATCGGCACAGTAACTGTAAAGACGTCACCCGCGCAAGTTCCATTGAATGGTGTGATCGTGTAGACAACATTGACTGTGTTGAGCGTAATGTTTGTCCAACGGTCATCAGCCAGTTCCGCACCAAGCTTGCCACTTCCCGCGCTTACAGTACCTGCACTCTGTACAAGTCCGTTGCTGTTCGTTGATATCGTGTAGGTGGTCGCTCCGCTGACGGTAAGATTAACGTTGGTCGCTACATCACTGCAAACGGCAGCAGCTACAATGTTGGATGTAATCACCGGCTCTGGATTAACCTGGACCGTAACATCAAATGGCACACCGTTACATCCTGCGCTGCTCACCGGTGTGATGTTGTACACAACGGTGACCATACCCGCGGTGGTGTTTGTCCAGGCATCATTGATCAGGTTGCTGGCATTCACAGAACCCGTAGCGGGTGCTCCGGCCGAAGCCGCAAGGGTCGTGGTGATGCTGTTAATCGTATAACTTGCTGCGCTCACACTTCCGGCAATCGGTGTCAGCGTGGCTGCAGTGCCCAGCGGAGTATCACTACAGGTTGTAATGGTGAACGAGTTGCTCACTGGCTCAGGTTTAACCGTTACGCTAACAGTAAATGAATCGCCCGTGCAAGTCGTAGCAGAGCCTACCGGAGTGACTGTATATACAACAACCTGATCCACGGCAGTGGTATTTACCAGTACGTTGTTGATCACACCGGTGGTCTGATTTGTCAGACTTTCACCCGTAATATTTGCGTTATCCGCGGCAACCCACGTAAAGTTTGAAGGCAAATCATTTCCCAGCAGATCAATGTTATCCACCTGCAGATCATAATTCACGGAGTTATTGCTGCAGATTGCTTTGGTCGCATTGGCACCTCGTGGCTCAGCACCTATTGGCACTGTGACTGTGAAAATATCACCATTGCACCCACCATTTGATGGCGTGATTGTATAAATAACATTTACCGTATTGAGTGTTGTATTTGTCCATTGGTCGTCCGAAAGTTCGGATGCCAGTTTTCCCGCACCGGCACTCACCGATCCCCCACTTTGAATCAATCCGTTACTATTCGTAGAGATTGTATAAGTAGTGGCACCGGTGACACCCAACACGTAGTTTACCGGCAGGTCGCTGCATACCGCAGTTGTCACTACATTGGAAGTAGTGCCCGTCTCGGGGGCGACATTGACAACAACATCAAACGGATCACCGTTGCAGCCTGCAGCGCTAATCGGAGTTACATTGTAAATAACCTGAACAGTACCACCTGTATTATTAGTCCACGCATCGTTGGTGAGATCCGTGGCTGTCGCTGCACCGGTTGCCGGAGCACCAGCCGAAGCAGACAGGCCATTCATCGTAATCGTGTTAATATTGAACGATGCTGCACCAATGCTGGAAGAAGCAGTCGTCAACGTTGCGGCTGTGCCTAAAGCGGCATCACTACATGTTGTGATGGTCAACGGAACACCAACCGGTTCAGGACTAATTGGAACGGTCACAGTAAAGCTTGCGCCTGAACATCCTGCCGATGTGACTGGCGTAACAGTATAGATCACGTTAACGGTTGAGGATGAATTATTAGTCCAGCGGTCATCTTCGAGTTCGTCTGCAAGTTTTCCGCTGCCCGCACTAACCGTTCCAAGGCTCTGCACAAGGCCGTTGTTATTAGTCGAAATTGTGAAGGTAGAAGCGCCTGCAACACTTAATGTATAATTGACATTGACGTCACTACAAACAGCAGTCGCATTGACATTCGCGTTTGCAGGCGTCTCGCTGAGCACATCCACGGTAACCGTAAACGCATTGCCCTCGCATCCAGCTGCACTAAGTGGTGTGATATTGTAGACGACCTGAAGTGTGCCACCGCTCGTATTGGTCCAGGCGTCATCGGTCAATGCATCAGCAGTGATCGCTCCGTTTGCAGGGAGACCCGCAGAGGCAGTAAGTCCACTAGTTGCAATTGCATTGATCCGATAGCTCGAAGCACTCACACTTCCACCTACTGTGTTTAGAAACGCACCAGCTCCCAATGCTACGTCACTACACGTTGTGAGCGTAATGTCATTAACAACCGGAATTGGCTTTACCGTTACCTGGACTGTGAAGACATCTCCAGCACAGGCTGAAACAGTTCCAGTCGGAGTGACTGTGTATGTTACAATCTGATCAACGCCTGTTGTATTGGTCAATACATTGGTGATGACATTGCTTGTTCCACTTCCTTCACCGGTGACGTTGCCGTTGGCTATTGCTGCCCAACTGAAACCAGCCGGAAGGGCATTACCAAGGACGTCAACATTAGATGCCTGCAAATCATATCCTACCGCATCTTCACTGCAAATTGCTACACTTGCGTTTGCTCCCCGAGGTTCTGGTCTTACCGGCACAGTTACCGTAAAGCTGTTGCCTGCGCATGAACCGTTTGATGGTATCACCGTGTACACAACGTTTACTGTACTTGCCGTCAGGTTCGTCCACGCATCATCTGAGATAATGTTTGGAGTTCCTGCTCCTGCACTTTGAGTCAACCCGTTCGCATTAATGCTCACGGCATACGATGTAGCATTAGGAACGGCAAGTCCATAGGCTGTTGGGATATCGCTGCAAATCGAAGAAATCGCGACTGTGGTTCCCACTGGCAATATCGTGACGGTGATGTTTTCATTATCGGCAAGAATTGCTGTACATGTCGACAATCCATACCGTGCACGGATCCTAAGGTTGGTAACCGTGTTGGTGAGTGGGTTGGTTGTAATATTCAATATCCCACCGTTTCCTTCAAAGAGGGCACTCACAACATTTGAAGCCTGATCAAGAACTTCGTAATTAACACCAAGTTCTGATCCGGTAATCGTGAGCGAAGCAGTTGTGAACTCGCAGATAGGTGTGGCAGACAATGCAACCGCTAACGATGCGTCAGGGGTTGCATTGATTGTAACGGAAATACCTGCGGACATCAAACTGGTGCAAACTGCTGGCCCCGCTGTTGATGTAGTGACCGTATACGTTCCTGTTGAAGAGACTGCATCTGGCACCGTGTAGCTGCTGCCAGTAGCAAGCGGGATCAACACATTGTCTTTATACCACTGATGTGTTGCACCCAATCCGTCAGAATTCAGTGTCAGCGATACACTACCCTGACACTGGACAAGTGAACCTACATTACTCACAACAGGCTGCGCTGGCGGAGCTGTAACGGTAACACCTGCGACTGCGGCAGATAGCGTGATGGTACAGCCTGTCACTGGATTCGTTGCCTGCACCGTTAACGTTGTTGTTCCGAGAGGAAGCGCTGCTGTGACAATGTCAAGATTGGCTCCTGTACCGGCAACAACTGCACTTTGAGACACTAAAGCCTGATCAAAAATTTCATAATTAATTCCCGCCTGCGAATTCGCGATTCTCACCGTAATCGATCCGTTTTCACAAACATCAGTTGATGTCTGCGCTGTGACTGCTAAATCGTTTGGAAGGGCATTGATCGTTACAGCCACTGCTGCAGAGAGTGCACTTGGACACGCTGGCGCTGCTGAGTAGGCTTCTACTCTATAAGAGCCTGAGTTCGCCACTGCATCGGTGATCGTCAGCGTGGCATTCACTTGTCCGGGAAGTAGTGCTCCGTCCTTATACCACTGGTAGCTTGAACCGCCTGCTGTTGTCAGCACGATGTTGCCATCTCCCTGGCATTGTACTACTGGACCTGCAGGAGAAATCACTGGCGTGGCTGGTGGTGCTGTTACCGTGATTCCTACTGTAGCACTTAACGTTATGTCGCAACTCGTTGCTCCGTTGATGGCTACTACACTCAGTGTAGCACTCGATGCAAGCGCGGAGGTAGTGATATCAAGGTTTCCTCCTGTGCCTGGAACCACTGCACTGCGTGGTGTGGCTCCCTCAAAGATCTGGTAGTTCACTCCTGCCTGGGAAGAGGCTATCCTCAAGGTTACTGTTCCGTTGGCACAGATCGTAGTTGATGTCTGCGCTGTGACTGCTAAATCGTTTGGAAGTGCATTGATCGTTACAGCCACTGCTGCAGAGAGTGCACTTGGACAGGCTGGCGCTGCTGAGTAGGCTTCTACTCTATAAGAGCCTGAGTTCGCCACTGCATCGGTGATCGTCAGCGTGGCATTCACTTGTCCGGGAAGTAGTGCTCCATCCTTATACCACTGGTAGCTTGAACCGCCTGCTGTTGTCAGCACGATGTTCCCATCTCCCTGGCATTGTACCACTGGACCTGCAGGAGAAATCACTGGCGTGGCTGGTGGTGCTGTTACCGTGATTCCTACTGTAGCACTTAAGGTTCTACTACACAAGGTCACTGGATTCTCTGCAAATACATTCAGCGTAACATCTGCGGAGATTGGGTCAGTTAAAATATCAAGATTATTTCCAGTACCTGCGAACACATCGCTGACGGGCACATTAGACGCATCCCGAACCACATAGTTTACTCCTGGCTCAGAGTTCGTGATTCTTATTGCTACCATGTCACTTGCGCATATCGCGGTACCGAATGGAGCGCTTACAGCTTTGTCGATTGGTGCACTAATTGTGAGGATAAGTTCATCCTGAACGGGAGTACAATCTCCAGTTGGGTCGTTACTCGTCAACGTCAGGGTGACACTTCCCGCAAGAATATCAGCCGCGCTTGGTGTGTAGGTTGTAACCGTGCTAAACGTATTGCCAACGCCATCAAAAGATCCGGTTCCACTCCTGCTCCAGACTCCATCCGTCACAACTCCCGTAATAGAAGCGCCCGCAATCGTATAAATCCCCCCTGCGCATATCTGAGCCGTTGCAGGTCCAGCATTCACAACAGGTGGTGGAGTTATCACAAGATCCATTGTTGCAAGTGCTGGTGGACAGCTAACAGATCCCGTAGCGGCAAGTGTAAAGGTAATCGTTCCTGTTTCACCAGGTGCCGGCACATAAACAGGAGTAAGCGTATTTGAATTGGTTAAATTGCCGGCACCACCACTCCAGGAAAGACCGGTGTAATTTGTTCCAGAAGCCAAAACAGACTGATCTGCAAAATCAAAAATTTGGCCTTGACATATTTCCTCGTCCGATCCGGCATCAATTGTTGGGGGAGCAGATATGGTTACCACCGTAGCAACACTCGGAGCACTTGCACAACCGGTTGTACCATCGGTAACAACTACAGTATAGCTACCGCTCGCAGCCGGGTCATTCAAAACAATGGATTGGGTAATGATACCAGTCGACACTCCACCTTTGTACCAGAGGTAAGCTCCCCCATTCGGTGCTGCAGAACTTGTTAACGTGACATCTGGGTTCGCCCCGTCACAGACAGCGTTCGAAGGAATTGCACCAATGGTCGGTGTTGCGGGTTGCGGGTGATGGGAAATACTTACACTTTCAGTCGCACTTGTAATTCCATTTGCATCACGGACAAAGACATCATATTGAAACGGTCCGGCACCTACCGGAGTCGCAACAGGATTCTGCGCGGTAGCAGAATTTAATCCATTCCCTGTCCAACTATAGATAAACGGTGAATCTCCAACAGGAGTCGCACTTAATGTGACCGAGCTCCCGATACAAATGGGGTTAGAGGAAGGCGCGATCGAAACTGTAGGAGGATCGGCAGTGATCCCTGAGATGGTAGTTAATTGTCCGGCAGCAAGCGTCACTGGGTTGATCGTGAACGAAGTGACGCCAAGGGTCGAGCCCGATTTTGTCCAGGCAGTAAATGCCCCATTAAAATGAGCTGGACTGATTTCGGAATTCGGTGCAAGGGATACGTCCCCTGAGCTCGCGAAGGTTGCATTTACGCTCACCGACCAGGCCGATGCATTGTTATGGGTAAGTTCCCAGTAACGGCTGAGAAAATAAGTGCCACTGAAGTTTGATGGATGTTTTGCATCCACCGCGGAGATACCAATGTAAGACGGAACACCAGGCGCAGCGACAGGAGTTACTATAACCGGTGTATAATCTCGTGCTCCTGTATTATCCCCAATCGGAAACGTAAATGCAGCTGCGGAGTTAAATGTTTTTCGTAGCTGTCCGCCCCCCGTGGCAATGATCATCCGTGATGTCGAAAACGGAACTGCAGCGAGGCTGCCCGTCTGAGAAATGGTCAACGCATTTTCTGCAACGTTAAGGCTACCGGCTGAAAGCGTCAGCACACCATTGACGGTGGCATTGCCAGCCAGCATTGCATCGCCAGAAGACTGATTGATCGTTAAATTATTATACGTCCCAGCGTCAACCGTTTGCGATGCACCGTAGTAATTAACTGTTCCGCTACTGATCGCAACGCCATTTGATGCGCCACTGAATGAGATCGTACCATTCGTGTTGTCGATCGAGCTTAGAACTGAAAGGGAATGGCTACCCATATCGAGTATCGCTGCAGCGTTTGAAACTCCACCGTTGTCGAGGTCGGTTACTGTGATTCCACTACCCGCAGTCTTCGCTCCAGCGGCCGTAATGTGAAGTACGTTATAGGTACCTCCCGCAACGGCTTGGGCACCGCCAGTATATTCAATACGACCAGTCGGAATGGCCAAGCCGTTTGTTGCGCCTGAGAAACGAATGATACCCCCGGCATTGCCGATCGTGTTTGTCACGGTTAATGTGAAGGCAAGCATATCAAGCGTAGCAGTGTTGTTCAAGTTGTTTCCAACATTCAAGGCTCCGCCCGCAGTTTTGAGCCCCGACCCGGAGAGCGACAAGTTGCTGTAACCCGGAGCTGAAGCAACGGTTTGAGGAAGGTCAGCGATGTAAGCTACCGTTGTTCCTACCCCAATATTTCGCGTTCCGAATGCCGGGAAAGAAGTTCCTGAAGTAGCGCTTCCGATATTAAACGTCCCGGAAGTTAAGTTAAGCGTTCCGGTTGCTGTAAGCGTTCTTCCCCCGTCATTAAAAACACTGTTTGAGACCGCATCCCCAATGTATAAGGGGTTTCCGCCAATATTTCGGTTAGCACCGAGCGTTACGCCTGAAGGATTGTTGATACGGATTCCACCGCTGCCTCCGAAGGCTGCAGGAAATTCCACACCCGTAACTTGGCCAATTGAGCCTCGATAATCAATTGAAGCAGAAACGGAATAGTTTGGAACCGTCCCGGTGGTGGTGGCCTGCTCCTCGATCCGAAGCGTATTATTGATCGTAAACCCAGACAATGTCTTAGCACCAGAACCTGAAAGCGTAAGGTTTCTATAGGACGTTGTCGGAGAATATACAGTTTGCGCAGCGCTTGCCCCATATTCCACTGTAGCTGAGGTTCCGTTGAAATCAACGTTGACTGCGCCTGAGGTAGAGATTGGATTACCGCTTGCCAGCAACACAAGGGTACCCGTTTCAGTCCCACCTCCGTTACCCCATAAGTTGGTTACGTTGCTAGCATGGGGACTGGTCAAAGTTACTGTTCCCGTTACGGTGGTTATACCCGCGTCAAAAATGAAGTATGCGTTATTGAAGTTGGTCCCACCACCATTTACCCTACTCGTCACATTTAAATTCCCAGACAGCGTTAATTCGGCTACGCGAGATGCAAATGCAGTATAAACGGTTCCTGTTGGGTTAGTCGTGCCTCCAACGGTAAGGCTCGATGCTGTTATTCTGCCTGTCCCATCAAAGATGGCCTGGACATTGGTGTTGCCCAGGTTATTGATTGTAATATTGTTCGTTACTGCCAGCTCGCCTGACACAGTAAGCGTTGTTGGGTTTACGTCTGTCGAATTTGCGATGGTGAGGGAGGCCGCAGCAACCGAAGTCGAAACGGTGATATCGTGCCCGTTTCGAATAACGACATTGTTGGCACTTGTGGGAACGACCCCACCTGTCCAGGTACTGGGCGTTGTCCAAGGACCACTTTGTGCACTTTGAATCTGCGAAAAAGAACTTGTAAAGCTGAAAAGCCCTATAAATAGAGTTATCAACAGATGAAATCTGCGACTTTTAAGGGTACAGGACATAGGTATAGCAGCCAACTATCGGGTATATTTTCTAAGTATTGGTTAGGTAACCGCCACGAGAAAGATGTTATCACATCAATCGTGCAGGCGGCCTGTGGAGTTAAGTTTAAACAGTGCCATCTTGCTCTGATTATCACCTAATTCAACGGTCCCTAAAACAAGTATTTTTTCATCGCTAGTCTCGATTACTGCAGCTGCATCATCATTCTCCTCCTCCGAACCCAGACTAACCGACCAGACAACCTGGCCGACCTGATCAATTTTTATTAGTGAAAGATTCTTAGTACCAAGGGACCTCGTCTCCTCTCCCAATACTAAAAAACCCTGAGGCGTTACAAGCGAGGTTGTCGCTGATACACCTTCAAGGGAGGTAGTAAGGACGCCAATCTCCCGATCAAATTGTTTGTCTTTCGCAGGATTAAAATCGAGTTGAGGCCTGAGGCGGGCCACATGTAACGCAGAACTTGTTCCCGATGGATTTATCGTTGAGCCAACCACCAGAAATCCACCACCGAGTTCGCTTCTCACCTGATGCACGAAATCGGTTCGTATGTTTTGTGCTTCGTCACCCAGGATGCCAATGTCCTCGCTTGGTGTACCGACACTCGCTATACGATAGTAAAACATTCCTAAATTCCCTCCTTGCTCCGGCTTGAACTTCTGGTCTGAATAGCCAAATACATAAAAACCATCCAAATTTTCGAATGTTTTGACACCCCCATCGACCTGCTCAGTAGCTCCATACAATTCCGACCAGGTGACATCGTCAAACTCAAGCAAGGAGTTGCATCTGAAATGAAAAACGTTGGAATAAAAATCCGGATTTACCTTCGGCTCGACTGCCTTGTCAGCAATTGTAAGTCCGGTAACGATAAATCCACCATCGGTGAGTGGAGTTAAGCTTTTAGGCGTGTCCTTCTTCCCGCTCCAGGTCCCGTATACAGCGGAGCGCACTTCATCTCCACCATCAGAAACAACAATAAGCTTGATATCGTGATTGTCAGAAGTCACCTCAACCGTAGCCAGAATGGCCACGTTACCGTCCTGCATCGGCTCCATATCAACAGCTACTTCGTTCGTACCTTCAAATGTTTTTTCCCAAAGCAACTGACCCTTTGCATCTACTTTTAAAAGATAGATACTTTTTTCGCCTGCAAACTGCGTGTTGCCGAGAAGCAAAATATTCCCATCGGGCAACGCGAGCATATCAACTGAACTTTGGTTTCCATCACCACCATAATACTTAATAAAATGACTGTCATTAGGATCGTCAATGTTACTGGTGGTATCGCAACCCGTAAGGAGGGCGGTAATACTGCAAACAATGAGAATAGCAGGTAAAAATCGCTTCATATCAGTCCCTCAATTGTTTCATAACTGACTTGGTTCTTGCTCGCTTGAGTTCGCGCGGCTTGTAAAGCGGTCTGAGAAAACCGATCGAGAAAGATAGATTATCAAGCCTGAAGTAATCATCTACATGCATGTATCGGGTTGCCGGATCAAGCGATGCAATGTATTCGGGTGAATACAAGTATTCCGTTGACGATTCTGAATAATCCGCATACAAATTCTTTTCAGATACTACATTGCGCAATCCCATGCTATAGCGGACATCGAAAAAAAGATAGTCCAGGCCAACCTTGATTTTCAATCCGCCTCCCGCAACCACCGATTGATTGAACCGATTGCGTTTATACAACAAACTGATCTGTGGACTTTCTTCAGGTGTATTTTCCCGCTCTGCCGTGCCTGCAAGTTCCTCATTGCTGGATCCGGCCGGTCTATTGTTTGTGACCGTAATGTCGCCCCGGTCTGCAATAAGATATTGAAATGAATATCCAATGTATCCGTAGGGGCGATACTTTCCTAGATGATCGCTGTAAACGACCGAGAGCGGAAGTGTGATCCAACTTTGGCGATCGATGAATTGCTTGGAATCAAACACAAAAAAATTCTTTGCTTCATGCTTATAGGTTGCCTGCAGGAAACCAATCTCTGCGCGTGCATTGATTTTTTCTGTTATTGCCAGGTCACCACCTACCGAGGCCTGGTAGCCAAATCGCACGTTATACTTTTCTTCAGCCGTTGTCTCACCCACGGAATTGAGGTCGTGAATGACGCGCACTTGCGACACGTTTGTTCCTGCCTTGGCGAACCAGGAAAAAATTGATGTGGCAGTAAATTTTTTACTCAGGTAAATGACGTCAATTGTGTGAACCGATGTGTCGGGTAGGAACTCGGGATTGGCACGCAACACGGACAGGTAGCTTTGTTTTGCTCCGATCGGGTCATCCATGAGAAGATACGTTTGCGTTAAGAGCAAATAGGCACGCTGGCGTTGTTCCGTGGTAAACTGATTAAGGCAGGGTTCAAGTACCGCAGGAATAGCGTAGAAGTGCCCTGCGTTGTATTCATCAACGGCACGCGTTATGGTTAACTCGCAATCATCCGCCTGGGCGAACGCAGCCTGCACACCGAGTGTGAAGCACACTAAAAAAGCGAGTCTTTTTATTGTCATTAGTTCCCGTAGTCGTTAATGAGCAAACCCACACAGGTAGGTTCATATTTAATGTCTGCATCCCCCACATATTTCTTCCACTCATCTAATGTCATGTTGCGCTTCAGCTTCGGACAAATTTGTTCTGCCATAAGCTTAGGATCGGTTGGCCATACGCGTATTTCTGATTCACTGCATGCGGCAATCAGATATTGCGATCCTGGCGTGAAGGCGATGTCCCAGATGAATCCGTTGTTATTATCCATCACGATTGGCAATGCTTCGGGATTCTCCAGAACCCATAGTAGTAATCGCCTGTCAGCACCTGCCGTTGCCATCAACTTTCCATCATGACTGAATTCAATGTCATTTACTCCTGCACGATGTCCGGTGAACTGCTTGATCTCCTGCGTTTTCAAATCGTACATCTTGATTAGGCCACGCTTGTTGGCTTTATCATCAACTCCAAAAGCAATACTGTTTCCGTCCGGTGTAAATTTCACGGAAAGCATTCTGCTAGTGTTGTCATCGACTAATACCGTTCTGCTGTTGTCAGCCAGATCGATTAACACCAACTGACCGCTCCAGGTAACGCCTGCGAGCTTGGACCCGTCCTTACTGATGTTGAGATTTTTGATTTCATATGGCAAGGTCACCAGTTTTCTAACGTTCCCGTTGAGGTGATTGACAAACGAAAGTGTTTTGTCAGACATGGAGACAATAAAACCAGAACCATCTGGCATGAACTCGATGTCATTTGCAGCTCCTTTCAACCCTCTGACTACAACAGAAGGTTTCGAGCTTCCGCCAGCAACGGAATACACCTGGAGGAATGACGAATCACTTCCATTCACCAGGTATTGCTCGTCTTTACTCAATGCGATTGTTTTGATTGGATAAGGTGTATTGAAGCCTGTGGCAGAAGTCGTCAACGACTCGTAATTTCCTCTTAGGATTCTACCATCAGCACCACTCGAGTAGAATGTTGTGCCTTTCTCCGATACCGCCAAAGACTTAACGTGCACATGCGGTGCACCCGGAGCCTTGATGGCATTGTATGCCAGGTTATTGTTAATCTTGGTCAGGGCAGTGTATAAGCCTGAATAGATATACGGATCATATTGTTTTCCTTCATTGCGAGTATGGAAGTGATAGCCTTGCATGGCCAACAAACCCGCGAGATTTTGATCGTCATCCTCCTGCACCGACTTCGTAGCAAGGTTTTGTGCAATAGCACGCATGTACAACTGATTTGCCCGATCGTATTGCGTCTGCGCAATTCCGGTTTGACGTTGCGCTTCTATCCTCGCCTCCGATTCTTTCTTACCCGCTTCAATTGCTTTCTGTTCCTCGATCTTTGCGACCTGAAGCGCGTTCTCAGCACGCTGACGTTCGATCTCTGCCTGACGCAACGCCTCTCCTAACTGCTCGTTCGCGCGGAGTAAGTCGTTTGATTTCTGTTCAGCAATCCCTTTCTGGCGAAGCGCTTCCTTCTGGTTACTCAGGGCTCTGTTCGAAGCCTCTTCTGCTATTTTCTTTTGTTCAACAGCAAGTTCCCGTTGGGTATCTGCCTGCATCTTCTGAATGTAGGCCAGGACGAAAAACACAATTGCCACAACGAAGGCGGCTCCGAGAATAACTGCAGTAGCACGTGTTCTTCTGAGAACGCGTCTCTGCATCATTTCCTGATTTTTTAATTCCGCCTCATACGTTATACGACTTGTATCGAGAAATACAATCGCACGTTCAAAGGTTTCATCATAGCGCTCCGCCCACTCGCGGGTAGGCCTTTGCTTCTTTTGCCAGTTTAATGCGAGCTGCAAGTCAGGCGGTCTCCACAAACCAGTTTTACCGATCTGATACATAGCAGCTGCCTCTGACAAACGCTTGTACATCTGCGCAGATTCAAACTCCTCGTCCACCCAGTTGTGGAGACGTTTCCAGATTCTCATCAAACTTTCGTGTGAAAGCTCGATCATCGAATCATTGTTCAACACCACGTTTGCACCGGGCATTAAAAAAGATCGGCCCGCCTGCCTGAACTGATCGATCACATAGATAACATCTTCTTCTTCGGCATCGGCAAGTTCGGAGATCAAACCTACGCGTGCCGTTTTTCGCATGCCTCGGTTTTCCGTGCTCTTTTCCGTAATATTTTTAAAAAGGATCTCAGCGATTTCCTTCTGCTTCGAGTTCAGTTCATCATAGGCTTCATTAGCGTGTTGGGATAACGCTTCATGAATTCTACCAACAGCATTATAGTGTCGGATGTCAAGGGGCTCGCCCGGCTCACGATTTTCCAACCAATATTCCCACGTCCGCATTAAGACGTGTTGCAAAATTGGCAGCTGGTCCTGATCATTTCCGATGTCGTGTAACAATTTCTTCACAAGTCGCTGCGAGATCTTACCGCCACCAACAGCCACGGGACCTTCAATAACCATTTTCTTCTGGTCTCGCGTCATCTGAGGAACCAGGTAGTTGCTATGGTTGATCAGGTCAGTAAGGGAAGGGAATATTGAGCAGTTCCCAATGAAATCCGACCGCATTGTCAGCGCTACATACACCGGAACTTTTGTTTGGCCTATTGCCGTAAGAAGAAGATTGATGTATTGATGAGACTCGTTATAAACGTCTTCCGTTGCCTGATCACGGTAACGGAACAATTCTTCAAACTGATCGACAAGAACAAATATGTTCTCCTGCTTTGTGTCCGACTGAAGAAATTTGGCTACTTCAATCAAACCATCTGGACCGCTGCGGAGAACGGATCCAATAATAGCCCGATGGATTTCAATATCATCTTTCGAGATCCGTCCTGAGCTGATGGATTGTTCGAGAATAGCCTCCGTAAGATTGTTAATTGGCGAAGCGCCCGGACGAGTGATAACTGCATTCCAGTGCGGGCCGGTCTGCATCATAAACCCCCCAAAGAGAACCGGCACAAGCCCGCAATACATAAGTGATGACTTTCCGCTGCCGGAGTAACCCATCACTGCAACAAATCGATTCTGGGCAAGCTTTACGAGGATTTCATCTGCCTGGCCTTCACGACCAAAAAAGAGATGGCATTCATCGAGGGTGAAGGGGCGTAAGCCAGGAAATGGATTACCCCCCCTAAGTTCAATATCAACCTGAACTTCGGGTATAGCATTCGCATATTCTCCGGATGATACCGGTTGCTTTAACATAACCGCCTTTTTCGAACTTGAAAGATAACCATTTTGGGGGTTAATACTATTATCCTCGCTTCAA